>JAJYZD010000237.1 GCA_021800315.1 Bacillota bacterium
CAACCTGATCAGGGCCGGGATAGGCAGGACCGGCCTGACCGAGCCCCTCGAACCCATAAGGATCGACACCGTACCGGAAGTCCTGGTCGTCGGCGGTGGGATCGCCGGTTTGCGGGCCGCCATCGCCTTGTCCGACATCGGCATTGCCGTCCTGCTGGTCGAGAAGTCGCCGGCTCTGGGCGGACGGGTCGGCCAGCTGGGCACCATGTACCCCCACGGCAAGAACGGGTGGCAACTGGTTGCCCGCTTGCTGGACGAAATAGCGAAAAGGAACAACATCACCTGCCTGACCAACGCGGAACTGGTCGCCAAATCCGGGAGCATCGGCGATTTCACGGTCAAGGTCAGGGCGGACGGCGGCGAGATGACCAGGAATGTCGGCACCGTCATCATCGCCACCGGTTTTGACTCCTATCTCCCCGGGATGGGCGAATACGGCTACGGCATCGACGGGGTCGTCACCCTGCCCGAATTCAAGGAACTGCTGGACCGGGAAAGCGGTGTGCCCACCCAGGGCGGCCGGGAGATAAGGGACATCGTCTACATTTACTGTGTCGGCAGCCGCCAGGATGGGGAACGGGATAACCCGAACCGCTACTGTTCCCGCTACTGCTGCAACGCCGCCGTACATTCCTCGCTCGTGGTCGGTGAGAGGAACGCCAAGGCCCACCAGTATCACCTTTTCCGGGATATGCGGACTTACGGCAAATATGAGCTGCTCTACGGTCAAAGCAGGGAGGCGGGTTCGACTTACCTCAGGTTCGAAGAGCCCCCGGTGGTGGAAAAATCCTCCGGCGGCAAAGTGAAGGTCACGGTCAAGGATTTACTCACCTACGGGGAAGAGATTGAAATCGAGGCCGACCTCGTGGTCCTGGTTACGGGCATGGTTCCCGGAAAGAACGAAGACCTGGTCAGCCTCCTGAAACTGCCCGTGGGCCGGGACCGGTTCTTCAACGAAATCCATCCCAAACTGCGTCCCGTGGAAACGATGGTGGACGGCGTGCTGATCTGCGGTACCTGCCAGGGGCCCAAGAATTCCTCGGAAGCCGTCGCCTCGGCTTTGGCCGCGGCTACCCAGGGCGCGGCCATTCTCAAAAAGGGCTACGTCGAGCTTGACCCCCTGATGGCCGCCGTCAATCCGGAACTGTGCGACGGCTGCGGCGAGTGCGTGGCAGCCTGCCCCTACTCGGCGATCGAGATGGGTGAGGGAAAGGCGGGGGTCAACAAGGCCGGCTGCAAAGGCTGCGGCGGGTGTGTACCGGTATGTCCCAGGGATGCCGTCGATCTGAAGGGATACACCGACGCTCAGATCAGGGCGATGATAGACGGCTTCCTGAAGGAGGTTGGTTAAGTTGGTCAGGGACCTGCGGGAAGTGATCAGGGAAGAAATGGTACACCGGGACAAGATCATGGAAATCCTCCGGGACGGCCCCCGGACCGTTCCGGAAATCGCCGGGGCCATGGGCTACCCCCCCCACGAAGTGATGTTCTGGGTAATGGGCATGCGCAAGTACGGATTCGTGGCCGAGAGCGGCGAACCTACCGGCGAAGGCTATTTCAGGTACCAGGCGGTAACGAAGGAGGGCTGAGTGATGGCGCGGGTCAATCCCGGCTTCTTGGAAGAGGTCAGGCGGTCGGATGAATTCAACGCGTCTTCCTGTATGAACTGCGGGGTTTGCAGCGCGGTATGCCACATGGGCATCGAGCTTCTTCCCCGGAAGCTCTTCAGGTATGTCCTGCTGGGTTTGAAGGACAAGGTGCTGGAAAACAAGGAAACCGTGTTTTCCTGTCTCCTGTGCAAGCAGTGCGAAGTCAACTGTCCGGCCCAGGTGCACATCGCGGAGAACGTCCGGTCGCTGAGGTACTATATGAACAAGAAAGTCTTCAAACATTAAGGAGAATCAGATCATGCCACTGCCGATTGGTGACACGATTGGAATTCTGGCGGACAATTTGCGGCTGCGCAAATCGGTGCTGCCCATCTCCGCCAAAGGGGCCTCCCGGTGGGCAAAGGGCCTGGGTCTCCCCCGGGGCGGCGAAACCGTCCTTTACACCGGCCTGATGTACCAGCTGATCCCCTACATCACCGCCATGAGCGCCTCCCAGGAAAAGGTCGAGGACTCCTTCCTGGCCGGTATGGTGGGACTGGGCCGCCAGGTGAACCGCCTGGTCAGCATCTCCGCCTTCATGGCCCGTCCCCCGGCCGCCGTGAAAGAGCAATACGACAAAGTGCTGCGGGACATCGCCGGACTCCTGCGTACGGCCGGGGTAGAGTTCGGCTACCTCTACGGGGACGAACTATATTCCGGGGCCCTGATCTACGACCTGGGCGGGGACGATCTGTTCGCGGACCATGCCCGGCTGGTCTACGACACTTTCCGGAAGCACGGGGTCAAAAACGTAATCACGGTGGATCCCCACACCACCAACATGCTGCGTTCCGTCTACCCCTCCCTGATCAAGGGCTACGACCTCAAGGTGCGCAGTTACCTGGAGGTGTTGGCCCAAGCCGACCTGCGGCCGGTGCGGGAGTTGGGAACGGAAGTGGTGCTGCACGATTCGTGCGTTTACGCCCGTTACGAAAACGTGCTCGATCCGCAACGGACCCTTCTGGCCAGGGCGGGCTGCGCCGTGCGCGAGCCTGGCGAGAGCGGGGTTTTCACCCACTGCTGCGGGGGGCCGGCCGAATCCCTGTTTCCCCGGAAAGCCAGGCAAGTGGCCGGGGAAAGGGTGGAGCAGCTCCAAGAGGCCGGCGGACGCGGTGTGACCATGTGCCCGATCTGCCTCGTCAACCTGCGCAAAGCGTCGGGACCGGACCTGGATCTGCAGGACATCTCCGGCTACCTGTCCCGGGCCTACGGGGCCTGAGAACACAGCGGAAAAGGGGTAGTTTACCGTGGCTGAGCACAAGGAAAAGATCGTTTACATCAATACCAACGGGGCCGAGAATCCCGACAAGGCCGCCCTTCCCTTCATGCTGGCCGGAGCCGCCCTGGCCATGGAGGTGGACGCGGCGGTGGTGCTGCAGAGCACCGGCGTCTTCCTGGCCAAGAAGGGTTACCTGGACAACATTCCGGCCGCCGGTTCGAAATCGCTCCGGCAACTGGTGGACATCTTCCGGGAAGCCGGCGGCCGGCTCCTGGTGTGCATCCCCTGCCTCAAGGAACGCAACATCCCCGACACCGACCTCATCGAAGGGGTTGTCCTTACTTCGGGCGCGGCCCTGAACGAAGAGATCCTGGGCGCCGACGCCACCCTGGTCTACTGACCCTTTCGCCGTTCCGGCCCCCGGCTTGCAGTCCGGGGCCGGGCATGTCCAAACAAGTTCCCGCGGTCACAAGGACCGAAGGGTCGACCCGGGCGAAGCGGGGTCTATAGACAGTTTTAGGAGGGGAAATCCTTTGAAGAAAACCATCATCCTCTTTTCCGGCGACCTGGACAAGGTCCTGGCGGCCTTCGTCATCGCCAACGGCGCTGCCGCCATGGGCGACGACGTGACCATGTTCTTCACCTTCTGGGGCTTAAACGCCCTTCGCCGGCCGGAAAAGGTCCCGGCGAAGAAGAGTTTCCTGCAGGCCATGTTCGGCGCCATGATGCCGCGGGGGGTCGACAAGCTCGGCCTCTCCAAAATGAATTTCGGTGGTATGGGCGCCGGTATGATGAAGTCGGTGATGAAAGCGCAGAAGGTGTCCTCGTTGCCGGAACTGGTCGTGAGCGCCAGGGAACAGGGGATCAAAATGGTGGCCTGCACCATGTCCATGGACGTCATGGGCTTTTCCGAGGCCGAACTGGTGGAGGGCCTGGAGTTCGCCGGGGTGGCCACTTACCTGGGCGAAGCCGACGAGTCCAACGTCAACCTGTTCATATAGGTTCGCACCACCCGGGTAGACAACTCGGGGACCGGGATGGCGGGCGGCGTCGCTCCACTGGCGGCGCCGTCTGCCTTATTCCTTGGAGACGGGATCGAATCGGCCAAGGGCGTAGAAGAAAAGGCCGTGTTACACCGGGGAACGGCATGGTTGTTGCATTCCTGGAAGCCGACCCGGTGGGGTTAATTCCCCGGGCGACAACGAAGCCGCCAGGGATCAACGTCGGGGGGATGGCATTCCTTTTGCTTTCCAGGTCGCAGAAGCCGGGAACGTCGACATGTAATCCTATGCGTCGTACAGGTCACTCCGTGCTTTTTCGTCTTTGGCGCGCCTCTCTGCGCAAGCCACACTCTTAATACGGGGAAGCCTCTCCCGGCTGCGGAACTGTGAATAATTTCTGCTCCGCTACCCCACAAATTCCATTTGGACATTTCTTTTTTCCGTGGTAAAATGTAGTTACCGATCTGCCACAAAGGGGGGGAAGGGTTGGCCAGATAAAGATGGCCGGGCAAAGGCTGAAAGCAGTGTTTATACATTTGTCTGTAGATACATATAATTAGCGATAAAGAACGTATAAAAAATGAATTGGACAAGGAGATCAGAGAATAAAATGACAGATCGCAACAATATCAATAATATTAAGATTAGTGGCTTTAGAAGATTGAAGGACATCGATCTACGGATTGCCTCCAGGCCGTTTATGGTGCTTATCGGAGCGAATGGCGTGGGAAAGACATCTTTTCTCGATGCAATTTCCCTGTTATCGGCATCAGCCAGGGGAGAATTAAACACTATAATCACCACGTTCGGCGGATTGGCCAGCGTCATTACACGAGAAAAATCTGATTCTTTAACTCTTTTCGCTGATATTGATGTACCTGGGCATAAGCCGCTCTGCTATGAACTTAGTTTAACACCGATAGGCCCTGGATATTCAATTTCTCGCGAGGAACTTTCACAAGCCCGCGATGGTTTTGCGCAACCCTTTAAACACATCGACTCTCGCCATGGAGATATTCGTTATTATGAAACAGCAAGCAGGCGTCTGCTTAGACCTAACTGGGTGCATAATCCGCTTGAAACATCCCTGTACCAAGTTCCTAAGATGTATCAGCAACCGGAGGAGCTTAGGCGCATTCTCGGTTCGGTGACTCAATATCATTTTTTGGATGTAGGGCCACATGCTAAAGTCAAGTTGCCACAGAAAATGACACCGGCATATCTGCCGGGCGCGTATGGCGAGGATTTGGTACCATTTCTCTATTACTTGCGAGAAAGTGATAGCGATGGCTACGAGGCTCTTGAAGATGTCTTGAAATCGGCGTTCCCCAACTTCGAGCGTCTCAGCTTTCCTCCCGTTGCTGCCGGCATGTTAACCATGACATGGAAAGATAGGAACTTCAGTAAACCGTTTGCTATGCACGAACTGTCTGAAGGCACACTTCGCTTTCTATGGCTAGTTTCCTTGTTACATAGTCCTGATCTTGCAACCTTTACAATGATAGACGAACCTGAAGTTAGTTTGCATCCCGAATTGCTAAGTATCCTGATAGAACTTATGCGCGAATCTGCAGAACGAACCCAACTTATCGTAGCTACTCATTCCGATAGTTTCGTTCGATTTCTTGAACCCAAGGAAATAGTTGTCATGGATATCGATGAGGATGGGTGTGCCACGATGACATGGGGAGATGACGATAAGCTGGATTTGGAGAAATGGCTCGATGAATATAGTCTTGATGAAATCTGGCGTATGGGACAAATGGGAGGACGGTCATGAAAAGAATAGCCATGATCGTTGAGGGTAATACGGAAAAAGTC
>JAJYZD010000238.1 GCA_021800315.1 Bacillota bacterium
GAATAGCATTTAACTATGTCCGTATGTGCAACACCTTTATCTTCACCTAACAGGTTGTATAGTCTCTCCGATACTATCTCAAAATCATTAAAATAGGAGTGAGTCTCTCCCTGGAAATAATTCTGTAATTCATCGGCATTATGTAGATCCACTTTGCCTGGACTACCTTTAGGATTCAATCCGATAATCCAAATCGGACTATTAGCCCTCCCCTCTAAAAATTGCGGGGGCGAATATAATCTGTTAAAACTAAGTCCATATTGTCCACATTTTTGACACTCAAAACCCAATTAGACCACCTTCCTCACCTTCAAATGACTCGAAATGCCTCATTCTACAACGGGTGCGGCTCGGGAATCAATCTTATCCTTGACGTCCGTCCGATGCCGGCACTCGTAAAGACCGATGGTTTCTTTACCGTCCCGGATGACCGCGCCGCCGGTGACCTTCGAACCGGGATCCAGCTTAAGTTAAACCGGCTGCGGAACGCCGTCCTCGACCAGACGGTCCTTCAACCGGATCGTGAACGGCGCCATCTTGTGGACCACCGCCCGGCCGCGATCCAATAGCAGGCGTGCCCGTTTCCCGCTGCACGGCATCAGCGGCTTCCCTGTGCTTATCGACCACGTAGACCATGACTCCATCCCCTTTCGGAGACCCCTTACGGGGCCGGTGCCGTGAATCGCTTCATCTCCCCTAACCAAAGTTATCCTGGCTTTTTGCGCCGACAGCACTGCTCGCATAAGTTCCATCCATTGCTACATGAAGTCCGCGTGTCTTGTTGCAACTACCCCCGCTCGCTGTTTAACCATCGGCGACAGGGCATGGGAATGGAGAAGCATCCCAAGGTGTCATGACCAGAATAACGTAGCCGCCCGTCCGAAGATCCCGGCGGCTGAGGCGGGTCATAGCGCGACATAGTTGGGCCCTTGCGAGCAACTTATACCGCTTTCCCGCCTAAAGACGCAGACCCTTGGAGTTTCCTCCGCAAGCCCCCGCCTTTAGGCGTGGGGTCTATGACGGGTGCCTGATTCCGAACTCCCTCATTTTCCGGTACAGCGTGTTGCGGCCGATGCCCAGAAGGCGGGCCGCCGGGGCCACTTTCCACTTGCTCTGCCCGAGGGCCCTGATAATACTCAGTCTCATCTGCTGACGCAGGAACGGTTCCTGTGAACCGGACGGCACGGGCAGGCCGGCCTTGATATCGGCGGGTACATCGTCGGCCGTCAACAGGGAGCCGCTGCTCATGGCCACCATGCTTTCGACACAGTTCTCCAACTGGCGGATATTGCCCGGCCAGGCGTAACCCATCAGCAAATCATAGACTTCGCCGGCTACTGCTACGGGGCTTCTTTCCATCGCCTTACAGGCCTTGCGGACAAACAAGGGTACCAGTTCCAGGATGTCCTCCATTCTCTCCCGCAGGGGAGGCAACTCGATGGTAATTATTTTCAGACGGTAGAACAGGTCGAGTCTGAACTGTCCCCGATTTACCATGTCCTGGATGTCCTTGTTCGAGGCGGCGATTACCCGCACATCTACCTTGCGGGGTCTGGCCTCCCCGATTCTCCAGATTTCCCGTTCCTGTAAAACACGTAGCAGAACCGGCTGCCTGGCGAGAGGCATGTCGCCGATCTCATCCAGGAAGATCGTACCGCCATTGGCCAGTTCAAATTTTCCGGCTTGACCGCCGCGGCGCGCCCCGGTGAAAGCCCCGTGGGCGTAACCGAAGAGTTCGCTTTCAATCAGGGAATCAGGTAACGCCGAACAACTGAAAGCGATGAACGGTCCCGTGCGCCGCGAACTGCACTCGTGAATGTAACGGCCGATGACTTCCTTGCCCGTGCCGCTCTCTCCGGTAATGAGGACCGAGCTATCGGTCCTGGCGGATCTCGCCGCCTGTTCGAGTACCCGGCTGGCGGCCTCGCTGGGAAGGGAGGGATGTTTGCCCGGCAGGGCGATTGGTTCAGCGTTCCTGGAAATAACCGGCGGCATTTTCCCAGGACTGTTTCCGGGCTTAAGGGAAAAGACCTTGTTGAAGTTAAGTGCCTCCACCAACGGCCGGCCGATCAGCTCACCGGCCCTGTAATCATGGATTGTCAAGTCCGGATGAGCGATTTCGGAAATGTAGCCTTGCTGATCAATAACAATCTGGCCTTTTCCCACCATCTCGGCAGCCAGGGCGATTCCGTTGCGCAGTTGACCCATAACTTGCTGTAATTCAAATAATCGCAACCCTTGTTCAAGCATCCTTGATCCGAGAAGGGCCAATTGCATTATTCGACGGTCTTTATATCTCTCGTCCGCTTCTCCCGATATATCGAGAACTGCCAGTATTCTTCCGTCGTTGCCCCTTATTGGTGCGGCCCAACAGGCAAGAAAGTGATTCTCCCGGACGTAATGATCCGTCCCCCACACTTCGACGGGAGCTTGTTCCGCCAGAGCCGTCCCGATGGCATTGGTGCCCTTTCTTTGTTCAGACCAATTGGCGCCGGGAGAGAGAAATACCTTTTGCGATTTGTTGAGAAACGGGGGATCACCAAGTGATCTCAATATGTACCCTTCGCTGTCGCAGAGTAGTATTGAGTAGTTTAATCCCTTCAACATAGCATAGATGTCCGGCATCACTGTTTTGGCCATATGGACGAGGTAATCCTGGCTTTGACAACGCTCCCGCAGACGGGATGGTGGCAAGATGTCATTGTCAACAATTCTTTGATTGCTAACGTTATAGCCACTACTGCGCTGCCAGGAATGGGAAATGATATTATGTTTAAGCATATCAATCGAAGTAGCGTTGGGAGGTTTTTTTGTCATTATTACGCCTGGCTCTAACGGCTGAACATTCTGGGAAGGCCCTTGAGGTCACCGCTAAAATCAGGACTCCACCTTCTTTCGCTACTGTATTGGGAAAATTCAAACTTTTCTGCAAAGACTGACTCCTACATCCATACCCGGTAAACAACAGTTTGTCCGAGGCGGCGGTAGTTTGCTTTTTAGGAGGAGGGGCACGAATTGTTGCGGCGATAATTCGGGAAAACGGGCAGACAGGACCATTAAAGAGCAAACTGTCTTACGGATGCGCCAACAGAGAAGGACTTCCCGGAAAAAAAGGAAATATATCCTAGGAGCCCGGCGCCTCCCACCGCCTAACAGGGCTTTTCGTTTATCATAGACTCGGCCGAAGACCTTGTCAATATATCCCGGGGTGGCGATGTTGGTTGTTGGAACGGTCGCTCCAAAACGGACCTGGCCGTTGTCCCGCTTGGGAAGACAGGACGGCGGATTCTCCGGGTCAATTCTCATGAACTTTGGCCGGTCCTGGTTTGGACTTCACCCGGTACCGCCGTATTTTACCGGTAGGAACTGGAGTACCAGTCCGGCGAATATGGATAATCAACCCTGCACGAGGATATGGGGGGGATCGCCGCGAATTTCAAATGTATCAGGGGCGCCTGATTTTTCTTGACCCGGGAATCGGCGAGGTGTCGGGCAAAGGAGCGGATAGTCGGTGGTGAAAGAGGAGTTGCGCCGGTTGCTGGAGCAGGTGGGTTCCGGCCGTATGGGGGTGGCTGAGGCGTTGGACCGGCTCGGCACCCTGCCTTACGAGGATCTGGGGTTCGCCGTTTTGGACCATCACCGCGCCCTGCGCAAGGGGTTCCCGGAGGTCATCTTCGGCCAGGGGAAAACGGTCGAACAGATCGCGCAGATATTTTCCCGGCTGTGCGACGGCAGCCGGAGCGTCCTGGCCACCAGGGCCGTCCCCGGGGCTTACGGGGCCGTTAAGGAGATCTACCCGGACGCGGAGTACAACCAGTTGGCCAGGACCATCGTCGTCCGGCGCGGCTCCCCCCCTCCGGTAAAGGGGCGTATCCTGGTCATGAGCGCCGGTACCGCCGATCTGCCCGTGGCCGAGGAGGCCGCCGTCACCGCCGAAATAATGGGCAACGAGGTGCGCAAGGCCTACGACGTCGGGGTGGCGGGGATTCACCGCCTGCTGGGCCGATTGGACCTCGTCCGCTGGGCCCACGTCCTCATCGTGGTGGCCGGCATGGAAGGGGCCCTGGCCAGCGTGGTCGGCGGTCTGGCCGAACAGCCGGTCATCGCGGTGCCGACCAGCGTGGGTTACGGGGCCAACTTCCATGGTCTTTCCGCCCTGCTCTGCATGCTGAACAGCTGCGCCTCCGGGGTGGCCGTGGTCAATATCGACAACGGCTTCGGCGCGGGGGCCATGGCCAACGCCATCACGCTGCAGAGGCACAAAGCCCTTCGGGAGGCGGAGGAAGTTACCCGGGAGGAAAGCGCAACCGGGACCCCGGTCATCAGCCTGAGGGGAGAGAGGGCCGGAAAGTGAAAATAGCCTATTTCGACTGTTTTTCCGGAATCAGCGGCGACATGTGCCTGGGCGCGTTGCTGGCCGCCGGGGTGGATGCGGCCGCATGGCGGGGGGAGTTGGCCAAGCTTCCCTTGAGCGGTTACGAAATCAGGCAGGAAAAGATCCAGCAAAACGGTATCACCGCCGCGAACATCTTTGTAGACGTGGTGGAAAGCGACCAACCGGAGCGGCACCTGGCGGATATTGTGGAGATCGTGCAAAAGAGCGCTCTTTCCGAAGAAGTGAAGGAGAAAAGCATCGCCGTGTTTCAGCGGCTGGCCGTCGCGGAGGCCAGGGTTCACGACACGGTTCCCGAACGCATCCATTTTCACGAGGTCGGCGCGGTGGACGCCGTCATTGACGTGGTGGGCACCGTGGTGGGACTTTCCCTGCTGGGCGTCGAAAGGGTCTGCGCCTCCCCGCTGCCGATGGGCAAGGGCTTCATCAAGTGCCGGCACGGTCTGATCCCCTCACCGGCGCCGGCGACCATGGAAGTCCTGAAAAACGTGCCGGTCTACGGAAGCGGGATCGAGGCGGAACTGGTGACCCCGACCGGGGCCGCCCTGATTGCGACCCTGGCCGCCGACTTTACCGAACTTCCCCCGATGGTGGTCCAGGCGGTCGGCTATGGGTCGGGCAAGAAGGTGATGAACCATCCCAACCTGTTGCGCGTCGTGCTGGGCGATTCGTTCGAGTTCAAGCAGCCGCCCGCGTACCACCGGCATACCCACGGCCATCACGAACACGGACCGGGCCGTCACTACCACGGGCATCACCACTCTCCCGCCCCGGATGACCACTCCGGCTCCGGTGAGGAGGATACCGGCTCCCCCGCATAGGGGAAAAACCCGGACCAACCGGGGCCGGGATCCGGTATCTTTAAGGACGGGCCCTGCCCGGGACAGGAGGTGCGTAACAGCTACATCTTTAACAAAGCCGCCGGGAAGTCCCCTCCGTTGACGGAGGGGATGAAAGGCGTAGTGCACGGCCGGTGCATTTTCCGATTTTTTCGCCTGGTAGTGCTCGCCATTACGACAGAAATATGGTAAGGTAGGTTATGGAATTCTTTAGGGGAAAGGAGGATCGGCTGGTGGCCAAAAAGAAGGTTCAGAAGGTCAAGAAGGTAGATAAAACGGGCGCGGAGCAATATAAGAGCATGGTGATCGCGGTACCCAGGCCGTTGGTCAACAAGGGAAAGCTGGATGAACTGTACGAAGTTGACCGGCTGCACGCGCTGGCGGTAAACGAGTGGCTTGACAACTGGTACTGGCGCCTGGAC
>JAJYZD010000239.1 GCA_021800315.1 Bacillota bacterium
CCTAAATTCTGAAATCTGTTCTTTCACCCGTTCAACGGCTTGGCTCGGAATGATCCGAGCGGTCGTTTTGCCATCAGCTTTCCAGGTCAAAGCCCAACTGGGCCCGTGCCCTGGATCCCCGTCTTTCGCACAATGGCAATTGGGCTTACCGCATTTACGGAAGCGGGGCACCAGGGTCCCAGGTCTCATGTCGCCGATTTCGGCCAACTCGGCCTTGATGGCTTCCCGCTGTTTAGTCAAATCCTTCAACGAGCCCCGGCTGGTTTCCATATGACCACACCGCCTCTGGTTGTATATCATACAACCAGATTATAGCACACACCTTAGCCTGTGGTCAAATACTTTTTTTCCCTCACAACGTTGTCCTGCACCCGCATCCCGATGTCTCCCTTGTCATAGGCCGGAGAGTTTGCTACAATGGGATGGTGACTGGCCTGCGGCTTGTTCCGGCGGAAAGGACGCTTTCCAGAACCGGAAAACCGGTCGTAATAATCCAACAGCCATGGGGGTGGATGGTGCCTGGTGGTGCTCCTGGTCTTCAAAACCAGTCGTCGGGCGGCCAACCCGTCCGTGGTGGGTTCGATTCCCACCCACTCCCGCCAGAGAAAACCGGCTTTCCGGGCCACCCGGAAGGCTTTTTCCTTACCCGGGAAAGCGCGTGCCCCGCGGGGGCGGAGGTTTTATGCCGGAGCGGCTCACCTGTAACCATCCAGATCCTCAAAGGACATCTGCCTGACATCGGCGGACCGGAAGACGGCTTTCTCCAACTTTTCATCGTTGTGGGTGCCCCCCTCGTCCCGGATGATCTTCTCAAACTTCAGATATTCCTGGTTGCCTATGACACTGGAACGTATCTTGACCATATAGATAAGGGTCAACTACCCCGGCCTGAAGGACGGAGCTTGCGGTGAAGAACCGTAAGAGATGGTCACGTAAGGCACTTCGTGGTGGCCGCCGCAACCGGCGTAACAAGCAGCAAGGCCGCGAAGGAAAAGTCAAAATCCAGTACCGTCACGGCCAGGAGTATCTAACAGTTGAGACAGCCCGGGTCCACCATTTCGTCCAACGCAAGCACGGCGGATCCAAACGGTATGACATCCAGGGAATCCTTTGCGGGACCTGCCATACGTCGGTTTAGTGTGAAAGTTATATTGCGGGCGATGGCCATCGAAGTCGAGGACAGACGCACCTCGAGTAAGGGACGGCTGACTCCAATGGTGCCAGTGGATCCGTAGAAAGAGAAAAGGGAACTCTTGGCCCGGACTGGGGAAGCGCAGACAACGAAAAATATCAGGCGATTCAGATTAAGGACCACTGAAAAACCCTTTATCCCGTTCCCGCAGTTTTGTTAGATTTAAGCAATCTGCTATTGTCAGGGTATCGGTTCACCTACGTAGGTGAACCGATCAGCACTGCCTGTGACACTGGTGCCGATCATAGTGGTAACCGTGACGTTCACCGTCCCGCTACCCGCAGGCGACGTCGCCTGAATCCGATTGGCGGAAAGGAGCGTGACGCTCGTGGCGGCGTGGGTGCCGAAATCCACAGTTGGAAGTTGCCCTCTACCTCCCCGGAAAAAATTGGTGCCGGTGAGGATCACGCGAGTCCCGCCTGTCACCGGACCGCTGGCCGGGAAGATTCCGGCCACGACCGGCATGAGGGCGCCGAGGCCGCTGCCGGGCCCAGGGAGAAGGGAAAAACCGGGGCCCGTAACGGTCTGACCTGCCGGTGGCAGAGGCAGTGCCACCGTGACGATCTGCCGGTCAAACAAGGGCACCGACTGCATGATGAAGGTGCCATAGCCGGGAGCGGTGGCCACCAATTGATAAACAGATGGATTATGGGACTTGGTGGGCAAATTGGGAGTGGTGAAGTGGCCACCTGCCTGGCAGGATATGGTCAGGGCGGTTTTTCCGGAAGGCTCCACGAACCGGACCATCGCGCCGACAACCTGACCGCCATGCTGGGGGAGTACGGTGCCGGTGATGCGAGACCAGCCTTCCGGAAGGGGGTAGGCGGCCTTGTAGTTAAACCCCGGAGAGGGGGAGGAAGGAGGAGTGTAAGTTGGAGTCGGCGGAGGATTGGTGGGGACCCTCTAAGGCAAATCCGGTGGTTGAGTTTTGGCAGTATCACCTGTCTTTACACCGGATTGATTGGTAGGCGGGGTATAGCGTGCGACACTCTTAATATTGCCACATCCAGACAGGAGAATAGCGGCGATACCAATAAGTGCAATTTGCAGTTTCATCCTCATTCATACCCCTCCTAGATGTCTAGTAGCTGGAAACTGCTACCGGCTGGGGATCACCCCACAGGAGGCTTTGGAACAGCTCCGGCAGCGAGCAGAGGCGATCCTGATCCCGTGGCCGTCCGCCGTGGGGTGGAGCGGGCGGGGGCTGTATGTGCTCTGGCTGCTCAGGCCAGCGCCCAGGGCGGCGCTCCCCAAATGGGCAGCCGTGCAAAAGTACCTGACCGCTACCCTGGCCGACCTGGGGGCGGATCCTGCGGCTATCAACGCGGCCCGGCTGCTGCGCCTGGGCGGCGCGACGGTCCGCCTGGTCAAGTACCGGATACCGGGGGAAAAACAGGCGATCCGGTACGAACCGGCCGACTTGGCCAGGCAGTACCTGCCGGCGGAATGGCACACGTCTGCCCGGGTAACGTCATGGCGTTACTACCGCTGGCGCGAGAACCACCGAGGTTTCGATCTGCCGGTCGGGAATCGACCAGTAGGTTCGCAGGAGCCGGTTCTTCTCTTCCACGGAAACCACCCGGAAGCCGTGCTTCTCATAGAACCTGACGGCCCAGACCGCGTCCGCCCAGGTGCCGATCAGGACCGGGCGCGTGGTCTGCCGCAGCAGGTGGGACAGCTATTGCCCCCCGATGCCCTGGTTCCGGTGCACCGTCCGTACGTAGGCGTGCCGGATGAGGGTGACGTCCCGGACATCCTGAATACCCATCACCCCCTGCAATCCGCCGTCGGCCTCATAGCCCCGGAAGATTACACCGGCGTCGATCTCGTGTTGCAGCTCTTCTTCCGGCATATAGGGTTCATGGTAGCGGTCGGCCGGGATAACCCCCCGGTAGGCCTGGGCGGCGTCGTTGATAATCGCGTGAATTTCGGCGAAATCCGCAGACCGGCAGGGACGGATCAAGAAAACACCACTCCTCTTTCAGGGCGGCGGCCCGCCTACCGCCCGCCGTTGTCCGCCAGTATCTCTTGCAAGGCGGATACGAGTTCCGCCATCTCCTCCGGTGTGCCGACGCTGATCCGCAGCTTGCCGGCCAGGCGGCGCTCGTTGAAGTGGCGGACGAAGATCCGGCGCCGGGCCAGTTCCCGGTAGATCAGCGGGGCGGCAAGCACTCCGTGTTCCACCAGGATGAAGTTGCCGTAGGAGGCCGGGGTGTCAAATCCCAGGGAGGCGAGTTGTTCCCGGAGGTATTCCCGTCCGGCCACGATTCTTTGGGCGTTTTCCCGCATGTAGGCGTAGTCCTCCACCGCGGCGATAGCCAGGATCTGGCTCAGGGAGTTCAGGTTGTAGGAGTCCTTGGTCTTGTCCAGGGCCCGGATGAGGCCCGCGTCGCCGAAGGCGTAGCCCACCCGGAGACCGCAGAGGGAAAACGACTTGGAGAAGGTGCGCAGCACCAGGAGGTTGGGTCTTGGGCCGATCAGGGACAGGGCGCTCTCCCCGCCGAAGTCGATATAGGCCTCGTCCACCACTAAAAGGCCCGGAAAGACCGCCGCCAGGCCGTCCAGTTCGGAAAGCGGCAGCAGCGTTCCGGCCGGGGGGTTGGGATTGGCCAGAAGGATGACCTTGCCCGGATAACGGAGGTAGTCGTCCGGCCGCACCTGGAAATCAGCGGCCGTTTCCACCGCCTTGCAGCGGATGCCGTGCAGTTCGGCCTGGGCCCGGTAGACGGAGTAGGACGGGTAGGGAAAAAGCACGATGTCGTCCGGTTCCAGGAACGTGCGGAAAACCAGCGCGATGAGTTCGTCCGATCCGTTGCCGCAAAACACGTTTGCCGCGTCCACCCCGTACACCCGGGCCAGGGTTTTCCTGAGCGCCCGGGCGGACGGATCCGGGTAAAGCCGCAAATCGGCCGGGTTCAGCCCCTCCAGGCAGCGGCCCACCGCCGGGGAGGGCGGGTAGGGGTTTTCGTTGGTGTTCAGTTTGACCACCTTCTCCTCCCGCCCGGGCTGGTACCCGGGAACGTAGGGATCGAGAAGGGCGACGTTCTTCTTGACCAGTTGCACAGGAAAACCTTCCTTCCTCTTGCCTGCCGGCCCCGTTGCCAAGCCGGCCGGGACCGTGTTATCATGCCGGTTAGAAAACGATGGACGAGGTACACGCATTGGAAACGGTAGAGATCTATACGGACGGCGCCTGCAGCGGCAACCCCGGCCCCGGGGGGTACGGGGTGGTCCTGAAGTACGGGGAGGCGCAGCGCGAACTGTCCGGGGGCTTTCGCCTGACCACCAACAACCGGATGGAAATCATGGCCGCCGTCGTCGGGCTGGCCACCCTCAAAAGACCATGCTCCGTCATCCTGTACAGCGACTCCCGCTACCTGGTCGACGCCATGTCCAAGGGCTGGGTGCGGCGCTGGCAGGCCAACGGCTGGATGCGCGACCGCGACAACCGGGCCAAAAACGTGGACCTGTGGCAACAACTCCTCCAGGCGGTATCCCCCCACCGGGTCACCTGGCGGTGGGTACGGGGCCACGCCGACAACCAGTGGAACAACCGGTGTGACCAGTTGGCTACCGCCGCGGCCCGGCGGGATCACCTGCCCGCGGACGAGGGCTTCGCGTAGATTCAGCCGCCCCGGTTGTCTTACTTGCCACCCGCATTATACCACAGGGGCGGGGTGGCGGGCACGGGCAGTGACGCAGATCACTCTTCGGTTTTGCGCGTGCTTACGGCGATCCGGCGCCAACCTGATAGAATGGTTGTAGATACGGCGGGGAAGTCTTCCGGCGGGTAAGCACAAGGGGGCGATACCGGTGTTTGACAGGTGTCCGGGCAGCATGGGCCTGACCACGCCCACGCTGAAGGTGAAAAAATGCCCGCAATGCGGGCGCGAGGTGGAGGTTTTCTCCAACGACGTCCAGGTCAAGTGTGAGAACTGCGGCTTCGTCGTATACAACGACGTGGCATCCTGCATCCAGTGGTGTAAGTACGCCCGGCAGTGCGTGGGTGAGGAACTGTACAAGAAGCTAAAAAAAATAAGGGTGGTCTTCCTGGGCCGGGAGAACACCTCCCGCAGCGTCATGGCCGAGGTCCTGGCCAACCGGTTGAATACCCACCCGAACCTGGTCTTTTTGAGCGCCGGGACGCAGGTGGCGCCGATCCCGCCGGCCCGTTGGACGGGTGTCCCGGCCCCGGGCGGCGATCCCGGCTTCGATCCCGCCGCGGTCGAACTGCTTGAACGGGAAGGACTCAAAACGGCGGGCAAACCCAAGGCCATCGGCAAGCTGGGACCGGTCGACGTGGTGGTGGCCATGGAGGGCGGCCTGGACTTTGAGACCCCGGCCGGCACCCGGGTCATAACCTGGGACGTCCCCCCGCCCGGGGATGCCGGAGGCTACCAGGCCGTACTGGACCTGCTGCAGGGAAGAATCCCCGAATTGATAAAGGAGTTAGCGGACG
>JAJYZD010000240.1 GCA_021800315.1 Bacillota bacterium
CGAAACCCTAACAATCCTACAGAAGAGTAGCAGCCAGACATGGATCCTCTTATGGTAAGATCAACCGAAAGGGGCAACGGCGCTCCTCCCTGACTAAAGTCAGAGGAATCCGCGCCGGGAATCATCTTGAATCTATCGGCGGGCAGGCAACTGACTGATCTGGAACTCGTGGACAGGGAACTAGACCCGACCTATCTCTTGGACCGGGGTGCCCGGCTGGATGTTCGGGCCAGGACGGCGGCCGGCGTGTTGATCAACGTCGAGGTGCAGGTGGCCAACCGGTACGACACGGAGAAGCGCACTTTATTTTACTGGGCGCGGCTTTACCAGTCACAGCTGTCCACCGGCCAGAAATTCGCAGACTTGCGCAAGACCGTCATCGTCAATATTTTGGGGTTCAATCTGTTCTCCGAGGAAGCTTACCACAGTGTCTTTCGTCTGAGGGAAGACCAAACCGCTAAAGTCCTTTGCGACGACCTGGAGATCCACTTTCTTGAGTTGGAAAAGGTGAAAAAACTTAAGCGCAGGCCAACCAACCCTTTGGAGGCCTGGATGACGTACTTAAACAATCTGGAAGGCGAGGAAATGGAGGCGATAGCGATGGAGAGCCAGGCGATCATGAAGGCCATGAGCATAGAGGATATGTTTTACAAGAGCGCCATGGAGCGCAGGCTGTATGAGCTACGGGAGAAGGCGATCCTGGACGAGTTATCTATGATGGATGGGGCTAGGGCGGAGGGCGAGGCCAAGGGCGAGGCCAAGGGGGAAGCCAAGGGGGAAGCCAAGGCAAAGCAGGATGCGATTATAAAATTTATGGCTACCCGGTTCAAGGCCGATCCTCCGAGTGTAAAAGAAAAGGTGCAGGTTCTGACCGATTTGGGGACGCTGGACGGTGTTTTGACCAAGCTTTTCGCCACTGATTCAGTCGAGAAGGCCATGGGGATAATTTCAGACGCTGCAAGCAAAGCACTTTTTCGACGATCTTTTTGTTGAACATAAACAATGTGTCTACACCTATGACTTTGGGGATAACTGGGAGCACGAGGTGCTCATGGAGGAAATAGTGCCGGGTGAAGAGGGGCAACACTATCCGCTGTGCATAGGTGGGGAGCGGTCAAGACCGCCGGAAGATGTGGGAGGCGTTTCGGGGTACGAAAGATTCCTGTCCACTATTACCGATCCGGAGGACCCTGAACACGGCGAATATCTCGAATGGGCGGAGAAAGATACCGGCGGCAGGAAATTTGACCCGGAATACTTTTCTATCAACGAAGTTAACCGGGCGCTTAAAAAGATACGGTGAAAACGGTGAGTCCGGCCTGGAATAAGGCTCTTGCGAGTGGCATGGCCTCGGATGGCGGAATTAAGGAACCAAGGCAGGTGACCGGGATGACTCTTGCTGCGGTGAGGGCGGCCAGGAGTATGACGGGGGCCAGTTTGGCACGGCAGCTGAGCATCCCCTTGGAGGAACTGTTGGCTGTCGAAAGTGGGGGAAAGACACCACGGCTTTGTGAAGCACAAAAGTGGGCCAACGTCTTGGGGTTGACCTTTGAGGAGTTCGGCCGACATTTTTATGAGTTGGCCGATGCGGCGGCTAGTGAATGTGACCATATTGAAGGCAGGTGAGTTGTGGGATGCCTGAGTTCAAACCCGGTGATTCGGTCAGGGTAAGGGATGGTCTGATGTCCCCCCACATAGACGGCTGGTGCATCGGCGGGTGGCAGGGAATGGTGCTGGACGTGTTGCGCGACTATGACGGGGAAGAAACCGTGGTCGTCGAGCTTGACAGCCTGACCCTGCGGGCGATGTCCCCCTCCTACGTATACGAATGCTGGCGGTCCTGCATTGACTGCCTGGTCAGCGAGTTGCCTCCCGCAGACATTGAGCCTGCGGTTTCCCGCGATACCGAAGAGGATTTACAGAATGCCGCGAAGGTAGCCAAGCGGGTACTTGGGTTGCTGAAGAATGCTGAGGATGGTGTGCCGGCCGGGTTTTATGAAGCTTGGGCTGACTACCTTAAACGTGTCTTGACTTTCCCCTTCGATGCCGAGATTGCTGAATGCCGGGTGGAGCACCATTTCCGGGAGGGCGACGGCGTGCAGGTGCGATCCATCGATTCGGTGGACAACCGCTACGGGTTGATTGCCGAGGTGTGGGACGGACGCGACAAGTTCTACTTCCCCCTTTGCAGCCTGGCGGTCACGGATGAGGAATCGGCTAATCGTGCGCCGGCGGAGGATTACCGGACCTGGTTTGGCCGGTACTGCCAGTCCGGGCCCTACGATTCGCAAAGATAAGGAGTTCCGCAACGTTGCTCAGCCTGGCCATAAAGAACGTTCTGCGGCGAAAGGGCATAGCCACCCTCGCCCTCTTGGGCATCGGCCTCGGCAGCGCCCTGATCGTCATTTTGTTTGCCCTGGCCGGTGCCCTGAGCCACAACCTGGACCGGACCGTTTCCGGTCTGGCCGGCCGGATCGTGGTGTCACCGAGAAACGCCCTTTTGGGCGGGCTGTATTTCAGCGCCGGGTCGCCCCTGCCGCCGGGCGACCTGTCGCTGGTGAGGCAAATACCAGCGGTCAGGGATGCCTACGGCCGGGTTACGGCAACCTTGCGCCCGGCCTCGGACCCCATGATGCTCCTGCCCTTGTCCGGGTACTCCCGGCGGGAGGCGGAGGCCACCGCCGGCAACCCGTTCAAGAGCATCGTCGCAGGGCACGCCCCGGTAAACAACCGGCAGGTCATCATCGGCGAGAGGCTGTACGAGTCGCTGTCGTTCATCGGCCGAAAGTTCGTGGTCGGACGGACCTACCCGTTCATCCGGCCGGGCCGCCCGAAACCGGTTGAGGCGGCGGTGCCCTGGAACCGGGATAGGAACGGTCTGAGAAAACGGGCGGAGGAACTGTTGGACCGGGTCGGCCTGGGCGGCAGGGAAAGCCGGCTGCCGGGTGAGCTGTCCGGGGGCGAGCAGCAGAGGGTAGCTGTAGCACGGGCCCTGTTTCTGGATCCGCCGGTCATCCTGGCTGACGAGCCTACGGGAAACCTGGACCGGGACAGCGGCGGGCAGATAATCGGGCTCCTGCGGGAGTTGAGCCGGGAATGGGGCAAGACGGTGGTAATCGCCACGCACGACTCGGAAGTGGCCAAAAGCTGCCAGTCGGTGGTGAACCTGGATTCCGCAAAACGGGTTAAGGGGTGAGCGATAGCTTTGTTTGCTCTTGGTCACACCGGGATAACCCTGGGAGCCGCAGGGGCGGCCGTTGGTCTGGAAAGCGCAACGGCGAGTTCTGCCGGCCAGGCTACAGTAAACGGATCCTCCATGGTCGCTCTGGTCATCGGTGCCAATTTGCCCGACCTGATCGATAAACCCATCGGCGTATTTGCTCCTGACTTTGGTTTGGGTACGGGGCGGGGCATCGCCCACACCCTTTTGTTCAACCTGGGGATTTTGGCCACGGGGGTGTACATGTCCGATCGTGGCTTACCGTGGCTTATGTACATGGCGTTGGCGTCCCTGGGTCACCTGGTGCTGGATGAGATGTGGCGCTTACCGCGGGTACTGCTCTGGCCGCTTTACGGGTTCTCCTTTCCCAGGGTGGGCCGGCGGGGCCTGGTGGCCCAGATCCTGGCCTGGTGGCGGGCCCTGCGCACGGAGCCGGGGGTGTACGTATTCGAGCTGGCCGGCGCCCTGCTGATGGTCCTGTTCTACATATGGCGCTACAGCGGCGGAATAGGGTGAGAATGCCGGTGCCAGGGGCGGCATGGTGCGCAAAACGCCTCCGTCGAGGATCTGGGGAGGGGGTGTGGACGGCAACGTACAAGAAGCTGACGAAGGTTGGCGAATGTTTTGGTTTCACTAAAACCGACCATTCGGGTGTTTGCCTTTCGAGGAGAACCCTTTACTATCGTTTGACCAATTACCGGTTGATCATTGAATGGGATTCCGTTGACAGGAGAAGGGGTGGTCCGGCATGGAGGGCGCAAATACATCGCTGGAGTTTCGGCAGGGCCCGCCCGGAGCGGTAAAACCGGAGATGGAAATTGACCTGGGGGGGTTCCTGACGAGCATTTCCACCTGTCTCGATTTCACGATCCACGGGCTCAAAACCCATCACCGTCAGGTGGCCATGGTTGCCCTTACCATCGGCGGGGCAATTGATATGTCAATGGTTGATTTGCGTGAATTACACAACGCGGCCATCATTCATGACGCGGGGGCGGTTACTCTACGCGAAAGGGCCGAAATAGAGGAGTTGCAGTTGAAGGATCCCTGGCGCCACTGCGCGACGGGACGCGAAATGATTGCCGGGGCGGAGATCCTCAAGCCATTGGGGGATATCGTCTTCTGCCATCACGACCGCTGGGAAGGTGGTAATCCGTCTGGTTACCGGCGCCGGGACATACCTTTGGCCAGCCGGATTATTCATCTGGCGGACCGCCTGAGCGTGTTGATAACCGACGAGGAAAATGTCATCAACCAGAGAGAGCGCATACTGACCACGTTGCGAGGCCTGGCCGGCTCCCATTTCGATCCGGACCTGGTGTCGACCCTTTATGACCTGGCCCGGAAGGAAAGTTTCTGGCTGGATATCGTCTCCCCTTATGCGTATCTCAGAGACTTTAAGAGCAATCAACCAGTGACGATAGCCACGGTCGACGGTTTGAGACAAATAGGCGATGTTTTTGCTTGCATCACTGACGCCAAGAGCCGGTTTACCTTCCGTCATTCCAGGGGAGTGTCCAGGAACGCTTCATTTCTCGCCGCCAAGCTCGGGTTCAACGGCCACGAGTGCTCACTGATGGAAGTTGCAGGGCTGTTACATGATCTAGGAAAAATCAGCATACCGGATTATATTCTGGAGAAACCAGCTTCCCTCACGGCCACCGAATTCAACATCATCAAGCAGCATACCTACTATACATACCATATTCTGAATTCCGTCGAGGGGCTTTTCCCCTTGCCGGAATGGGCGGCATACCACCATGAGAAGTTGAACGGCGATGGTTACCCCTTTCATCTCACAGGAAAAGGGCTCTCTCTAGGCGCCCGCATTGTAGCCGTGGCGGACGTTTTCACCGCGCTATGGGAGGACCGTCCGTACCGTAAAGGGCTGACATGGGCGGAAATCGCGCAGATTTTGAGGGGAAAAGCGAGGGACGGGTCACTGGATGCGGAGGTGGTAGAAGTACTGCTTGCCACCCGGGTGGAGTTGGAGTCGACCTGAAGGCGGGGGTATCTACTCATCAGCGTTTAGCAGAGGCACTTAAAATGGGCGGGAAAATCCCCGCCAGCCAAAAAGTTATTCATACCAAGCCAATTGCGATAACCGTCTCCCCACCAGTCCCTTCCTGCTTGCCCCTACTGGTATTTCCCCTTCGAGCAGTCCGCCCAATTCCGACTAAGTGCAGTAAATGGGATGTTATCTAATATATGTCTTTGGTGCTATCATATTACATTTTTGATAATAATAAGTTTATCGCAAGAGGACAAAAAAGACGACAACCTTCTCTTGCTTTTAATGATTTATTGATTTATCATTATCTAAACTTAAGTTTCGTACTTGACAGATCGGGTTTATGCTGTTCGTTCCAGTAGCTTATTATTGGGAAGGAAAGGTATATTTTCAATTAGCTTTTTAATG
>JAJYZD010000018.1 GCA_021800315.1 Bacillota bacterium
ACCGTGCCCCCGGCGCCGGCCGGCTTCACCGCCCCCACCATCAGGCTGAGCGATCCGTCCAGCATCACCATGACCCTGGACGTAAAGAACATCAACGCCTATCTGAGTTCGCTGGGTGACTCCACCCTCCTGCCGGCCGGCTTGGAAGGCAAGCCTTTCACCGTGAGCGTCCCGTCCATTCTGCAGATCCGGTACATCCCGGTCGCCGCCGGCGGACCGCCGGTCACCGTGAGCGAGGCCGGGAGCCCGCAACTGGCCATACCGGACGGGGTTGACCCGAACGCCCTGAAGGGCGCCCTGCTGGGTATTCCCGGCCTCCCGTCCGACCTGACTTCCCAGTTGGCCGCGGTTAACGACTGGCGGCATACGCTGCTGATTCCCAGCGTGGACGGACATAGCACGAATGTGGAGGTCGACGGCACCCGGGGCGTATTCGTCAACCCTTCCAAGGGCCACCCCGCGGAAGGGAAGGGGCAAAACGCCCTGGTCTTTGAGAAGAACGGCGTCGTCTACGCTGTTTACGGTCCCTTGACGCGGCAGGAAGCTATAAGCATCGGGGACCAATTGAGCTAAATGATCATTGAAACGGTCAAACTGACCAAACTCTACCGGACGGGGGCCGGGTGCCGGGAGATTTCCCTGGTGGTGGCCGAAGGGCAGATCTTCGGCCTCCTCGGCCCCAACGGGGCCGGCAAGAGCACCCTGGTCAAGATGCTGGTGGGCCTGATCTTGCCCACCAGTGGCGAGGCCAGCCTTCTGGGCCGTCCGCTCGGGGACGTGGCCACGCGGCGCTCCATAGGCTATCTGCCGGAGAATTTCCGCTATCACGACTGGCTTTCCGCCCGGGAAGTGCTCCGCTTCCACGCCGGCCTGGCCCGGATGCGGGAAGCGGAGGGCCGCATCCGGGAAGTGTTGGACACAGCGGGGCTGGCCGCCCAGGCCGACCGGAAGGTGGGGACGTTCAGCAAGGGCATGCAGCAGCGCTTGGGCTTGGCGGCGGCCCTTTTGGCCGATCCCGACCTCCTGTTCCTGGACGAGCCCACCTCGGGGCCCTGGATCCCCTCGGGCGCCTGGAGGTGCGGGAGATCATAATCGCGCTCAAAGCCCGGGGCAAGACCGTGTTTTTGAACAGCCACCTCTTGAGCGAGGTGGAAATGGTCTGTGACGCGGTGGCCGTTATCGATCGCGGCCGGATCGTGGTAAGCGGCCGCACCGCGGATCTGCTCTTCAGCTCCGAACTGGAGATCGAAGCGAGCGACGTGCCGCGTGAGGCGCTGGCCGCTTTGGGCGAAAAACACCCTGGATTGCGGATCGCCGGTGACAAGGTGTTCCTGCGGGTGGGCGAACGGGAAGAGATACCGTCCATCGTTTCGGAACTGGTGGCGGCGGGGGCCCGGCTTTACGGTCTGCAGATGCGGCCGGCCACCCTGGAGAGCCTGTTCGTCGAGGCCGTGGGGAAAGGCGCGGATAATGGGAACAATAGTGCTGCTATCCATCCGGGAGACGTTTAGGAAAAAGATCTTTGTTTTGGCCGTCGTTTTTGCCGTCGTCTACGGGGTGCTGTTCGGCCTCGGCTTGCACGCCGTAGCCGGGGCGACCAGTTCTCCCATGCAAAAGCTGGTCAAGTCGCTGATCATGTCCCGGTTGCTCTCGGTCGGGCTCTACTTCGGCGGTCTCCTGACCGGTTTTCTGAGCATCATCACCTGCGCCGGATCGATTTCCGCCGACATTGAGAGCGGCATCATGCACTCCGTGCTGGCGCGGCCCGTGCGGCGCGCGCACGTCGTCCTCGGCAGGTTCGCCGGGCTGGCGGTGGTCCTGGTGGCGTTCGCCGCCTTCCTCTTCCTGGAGATAGCCTTCGTGGTCAAGTACATCGCCGGGTTTTCTCCGTCCGGACTGGTACCCGCCCTGCTGATCTTCCCCCTCCAGCCGCTCGTCCTGGCTTCCCTGGCCATATGGGGCTCCACGGTCATGAACACGGTGGCCAACGGGGTCGTCGTGTTTATGCTCTACCTCCTGGCCATCGTGGGGGGTATGGTGGAACAATTCGGCGCCCTGCTCGGTTCGTCGAACATGGTGAACACCGGTATCGTCACCAGCCTGGTGCTGCCGGCGGACGTGATCTACCGCAAGGTGGCCGCGATCATCCTGGGTTCCGGCGGTCCCTTCGCCGACAATCCCCTGGGCAACCTGGGTCCCTTCGGCAGCCGGAGCGAGCCGAGC
The DNA here is from genome assembly GCA_021800315.1 of Bacillota bacterium. Lineage (GTDB taxonomy): Bacteria > Bacillota > Desulfotomaculia > Desulfotomaculales > JAJYZD01 > JAJYZD01. The sequence continues at coordinate 2,224 of JAJYZD010000018.1, forward strand.
GTCTGGATGATGGTCTACGTATTCCTCTATATCGGTTTCATGTTGTTCCGGGCGGTCAGGTCCTTCGGCCGGCGGGATGTCTGACACCATACGAAGGAAAGGGATCAGTGGCTCAAGGAAATAAGTATTGACGACATTAGCAAAGAAGCGGGTCTGGTGACCGCGGCCTCGCGGGCGGTCAAAGCGCACCGGCACCCGGATGCCGGTGTTCTTTCGTTGTTCACCGGCTAGGGCCCGCCGGGTCTGCCCGGCGGGACATCTAAACCGTCAGGCTGGCCAACGTCGCCGGGACTTTGCGGCGGCAGCGCCACCGGGCCAGCGGGTCCGGATCGGGTGGGGGCGGGTTCTCCACAAAGAGCAGTTGCCAGAGGTTGCGGGTGGGTTCGGGCAGGTTCTGCAACCCGTAGTAATCACGCAGGAAAACCTCGCGCACCTTGGCCGTCCCAAAATGGTCGAACAGCCACTCCACCTGCTCCCAGTTGCCCCGGGACAGGACGGTACAAATAATCATCTCCGCGCACCTATCCGGGTCAAGCGAATCAAAGATATAATTACGAAAAAGCGGCCGGAAGGATTCGGGCAGGGTCACCGGCCGTTCCCCCTTTCCCCGACTTGCGCAACCACGTCCCGGGCCTTCCCGGTCAGGAAACACTTTAGCTCTGCTTCGGAAAGAGATTCGGAGACCATATGCAGGGCCTCTTTCCGGTCCGGCACATCTTCGAAAAAGACCAGTTGTTCCAGGAATAACCTGGAAGAAAACAAGGTTTCTCCCTTCATCATGAACTTGCCGGGGGCGTGCGTCATGACGTAGTCCAGGGTAACCAGCCCTTTTCGCAGGAGGAAGTAGAGATCGACGTAGTCGCGAAAGGCGGTCCTCCGGCCCAGAGAGTAGGCCTTCATCAAGGCTATCTCCCGCACCGGGGCCAGAGATACGCCGCGCAGGCAGGGATCGACGGCTTCGCCTGCCACCAGCGGTTCCAGCAACCGAAAGGGGTAGGCCAGGAAAGTTACTTTGGTTCCGTCGATGCGCAGGGTTACTTGATCGGCCTGCTTTTCGTCCACCATCATGTTCTTTGACCCGAAGGCCTTTCTGAGCCCTGCGGCGACGTTGGCGAAATTCAGCTTCTCCCGCAACTCCAACTGGAAAAGGTCCAGATCAACGGAGCGGCGGTGACCGATCTGCAAGGCCAGGGCGGTCCCTCCGGCCAGGTAGAACCGCCCGGACAGGGAAGTGCGGCCTAAGGCCATAAGCACGTTCAGGGCGGCGTCATCCAGGATGTTCGCAAACGGGTTCATTTTACTCCCTTCCGGCCATTGGGGGGCTTGCAACCAGCAATATTTTACTCCCAAACAAGGTATTTGGTCAAGCAATCCGTCCCAATCCGGTATTTACGGTATGGCGGCGCAGGTGCCGGCGGGCGCGGATCACGTCGGCCGGGCCCGGGGCCCCGCGGCTTTGACGCCATCCTTCCGGACCATGAATAAACGGTTGGGAAAGGGGGAAAATATTGGCCTGAAGGGTATTTTCCTTCCGAGAGAAAAAATGCAAGAAACCCGTTGCCGGGGAGGGAGGCCGAGAAATGAAGACATAATTTTGCTCAAAGGGTTCATTTGCCCATTTGCATTTGTCTGGTCGGTTCGTTAGTATAGTCTATGTTAGCACTCAATTAAATCGAGTGCTAACAAAACATAAAACGCAACTGTTTTAAGGAGGGGTTACCGTGATCAGACCGTTGGGGGAAAGAGTGGTTGTGAAGCCTCTGCCCAGCGAAGAAATCACCAAGGGGGGCATCGTCATTCCCGACACCGCCAAGGAGAAGCCCCAGGAGGGCGAAGTCATCGCCGTCGGTTCGGGGCGTCTTCTGGACAGCGGACAGCGGGTTGCCATCGATCTCAGGGCGGGGGACAAGGTGTTGTTTTCCAAGTACTCCGGGAACGAAGTCAAGATCGACGGTGTGGACTACCTGATCATGCGGGAATCGGATATCCTCGGCGTGGTCGAATAAGGGAAACCAGTAATTTCAGGTATTTAGGAGGGAACATCATTGGCCGGTAAGGAGATTATATTCAGCGAGGATGCGCGCCGGGCCCTGGAACGGGGCGTCAACGCCCTGGCCGACGCCGTGCGCATAACCCTCGGGCCCAAAGGCCGCAACGTGGTCCTGGAGAAGAAGTTCGGCTCACCCATGATTACGAACGACGGCGTTACCATCGCCCGGGAGATCGAGCTTTCCGACCCCAACGAGAACATGGGTGCGCAACTGGTGAAGGAGGTCGCCACCAAGACCAACGACGTGGCCGGCGACGGCACCACCACCGCCTGCCTGCTGGCCCAGGCCATCGTCCGCGAGGGCATGAAGAACGTGGCCGCCGGGGCCAACCCCATGATCCTGAAGCGCGGGATCGAAAAGGCCGTGGAGAAAACGGTCGACGAGATCAAGAAGTTCTCCAAGCCCATTGAGAGCAAGTCGGCCATCGCCCAGGTGGCATCCATCTCCGCCAACGACGATACCATCGGCAACCTGATTTCCGACGCCATGGAGAAAGTCGGCAAGGACGGCGTGATCACCGTCGAGGAGTCCAAGGGCATGGCCACCACCCTTGAAGTGGTGGAAGGCATGAACTTCGACCGCGGTTATCTTTCGCCCTACATGATCACCGACACCGACAAGATGGAGGCCAACCTCTCCGATCCATACGTCCTGATTACGGACAAGAAGATCTCGGCCGTGGCCGACATGCTGCCCATCCTGGAGAAAGTGGTCCAGAGCGGCAAACCGCTCCTGATCATCGCCGAGGATGTCGAGGGCGAAGCGCTGGCCACCCTGATCCTCAACAAGTTGAGGGGGACGTTCTCCTGCGTGGCGGTCAAGGCTCCCGGTTTCGGCGACCGCCGCAAGGCCATGCTGGAGGATATCGCCATCCTGACGGGCGGCACCGTCATCACCGAGGACCTCGGCCTCAAGCTGGACAAGGCCACCATGGACCTGCTGGGCAAGGCCAACAAGGTCAGGATCAAGAAGGAAGAGACCATCATCGTGGGCGGCGCCGGCAATGCCGACAATATCACCAGGCGCGTGGCCCAGATCAAGAAGCAGATCGAGGACACCACCTCCGATTTCGACCGGGAGAAGCTGCAGGAGCGGCTGGCCAAGCTGGCGGGCGGTGTGGCGGTCATCCAGGTGGGAGCGGCCACCGAAACCGAGATGAAGGAAAAGAAGCTGCGCATCGAGGACGCCTTGAACGCTACCCGGGCGGCCGTGGAGGAAGGTATCGTACCCGGCGGCGGCGTGGCCTTCATCAACTCGGCCTTCGCCCTGGACAGCATCGATGCGTCCGGCGACCAGAAGACCGGCGTCAACATCGTGCGCCGGGCCCTGGAGGAACCCATTCGGCAGATTGCCAACAACGCCGGCCTGGAAGGTTCCGTGATCGTGGAGAAAGCGCGGACGGCCCAGCAGGGCGTCGGTTTCAACGCCCTTTCCGGTGAGTTCGTCAACATGATCGACGCCGGCATCGTGGATCCGGCCAAGGTGGCCCGCACGGCCCTGCAGAACGCCGCTTCCATCGCGGCCATGATTCTGACCACCGAGACCCTGGTGGCGGAAAAGCCTGAAAAGGACCAGGCCGGCGGCATGCCCGGCGGTATGGGCGGCATGGGCGGTATGGGCGGCATGGGGATGTAATAAGGCAACGGAAAAGGGTCCCCCCCCGGGGGACCCTTTTCACTGGGCGGCGGCCCGGCGCGATCCGGGCCGCCCCTATATATAATACATGTTTTCCTGCTCCCCACGCTTGGCCGCTTCTTGAACCAGGTCTTCCAGGCGGAAGGAGTCAAGCACTCCGGATATGCATTCCGCCAGTTTCTCCCAAACCAGCCGGGTAACACAGGAGGCCGCGCGATGGCACTCTTCGGGGTTGTCCCCGGCGACACAGGCCACCGGTGCGACAGGTCCCTCCAGGACGCGTATGATCTCGCCCACCGTCAGGTCTTTCGGGTTCCTGGTCAGCAGGTATCCACCCTGGGCACCCCTCACGCTGCGGACTATCCCTGCTCTCTTCAAGAGGGCCATCAATTGTTCCAGATAGCCCTCCGAAATATCCTCCCGTTTGGCGATACTGTTCAAGGCAACAGGGCCGCTACGCTGATGGATGGCGATATCCAGCACCGCCCTGAGGCCGTATGTTCCTTTGGTCGACAGTTTCATCAAGAACAGCCCCCGAACCAAGTCTTATCCCTGACTGGCTTTGAGTCCTTGATCGAGATCTTCGATAATGTCCCCAATATCTTCAACGCCCACCGAAAGTCTGACCAGGTCTTCCGTCACCCCTGTGCTGAACCGTTGTTCGGGAGTCAGTTGGGCGTGGGTGGTGGTGGCCGGGTGGATCACCAGGGACTTGGCGTCTCCGACATTAGCCAGCAGGGAAAAAAGTTTCAGGTTGTCGATAAGTTTCCGTCCGGCATCGATGCCGCCCTTGATCCCAAAGGCCAGAATGGCCCCGTAACCGTGGCGCAGATACTTCCTGGCCATACCGTGCGAAGGATGGTTGGGCAGCCCGGTATAGTTTACCCAGGTAACCGCCGGGTGCGTATCCAAAAACCCGGCCACAGCCAGGGCGTTGTCACTGTGCCGCTGGACCCTGAGATGCAAAGACTCCAGCCCCTGCAGGAAAAGAAAGGCGTTGAACGGGCTCAGGGCCGCTCCCATGTCTCTCAACAGCTGAACCCGGGTCTTAATGATGTAAGCCAGGTTGCCAAAATCCCGGGCATAAATCACTCCGTTGTAGCTGGGATCGGGAGTGGTGAAATCCGGGAAGTTGCCGTTGGCCCAATCGAATTTACCCGCATCCACGATGATCCCGCCGATCGATGTTCCGTGACCGCCGATAAACTTGGTCGCCGAATGGACGACGATATCGGCGCCATAATCCATGGGCCGGCAGAGATAGGGGGTGGTCAGGGTATTGTCGATTATAAAAGGTAGGCCCGCCTCATGGGCGATCGCCGAAATTGCTTCCAGGTCGGGCACGTCCAGCTTCGGGTTGCCGAGATTTTCCGCGTACACGGCCTTCGTTCGGGGAGTCAGGGCCCTGCGGAAATTCTCCGGATCCCGGGGGTCGACAAAGGTGACTCCGATTCCTAATTTGGGGAACGTTTGCGCAAACAGGTTGTAGGTACCGCCGTAAAGACTGCTCGCGGAGATGATTTCATCGCCGGTGCGGGCGATGTTCAAAATCGAGTAGGTGATGGCGGCCTGACCGGACGCCGTGGCCAAGGCCGCCGCGCCTCCCTCCAGGGCCGCCATCCTCTGTTCGAAGACATCCCAGGTGGGGTTCATTATCCTGGTGTAGATGTTGCCGGATTCTTTCAAGGCAAAAAGGTTGGCCGCGTGACCGGCATCGTTGAAGACATAGGAGGTGGTCTGGTAAATGGGGACCGCCCTGGCATTGGTACTTCGGTCGACCTTCTGACCGGCATGCACGGCCAGGGTATCAAATCTAAATTGCCTTTCACTCATTCTTCAAAAACCTCCTGTTTGCCAATCCGTTGGGATGGTAATTCAACCGCTTCGGACACCGGGTCCGGGTTGGCCGCCGATCTCTGCTGGAACAGGGTCGCGGGCCAGTGCGTACCTCTTTCCGACACCCCCTCCGATTGGTCCCGGGCCGGGGCCCGGGCGCCCTTTTCCGGGGTCACGCCTTGAAATTGCTACGGTCTGCGATCCCGGGGCACAGTCTTTGCCAGTTCGCTCAAATCATAAGGGGTTTCCTGATATACGTAGTAGTTCAGCCAATTGGAAAACAGGAGGTTGGCGTGAGACCTCCACCGCACCAGGGGAAACCCGGCAGGGTCGTCATCCGGGTAATAATTCCTCGGCACTTCTATTGCCAGGCCCTTGGCCAAGTCGCGCTGGTATTCCGATTGCAAAGTCAAGGCATCGTATTCCGAGTGGCCGGTAACGAATATGTGCCGATCATCTGTTGATTTAACGAGATATACTCCGGCCTCTGGGGATTCTGCCAAGATGTCTAATTCCGGTACCCTTTCTATATCCTCTCTCCGGACCTCTGTGTAACGAGAATGAGGCACGTCGAATACATCATCAAAACCTCTGAGTAGAGTTACATTTTTCTTGTTTATATAATGCGGAAAAACTCCAAATACTTTCTTGCCGAGAGGATATTTCGGAATCCCATAGTGATGATACAGTCCGGCCTGTGCCCCCCAGCAGACAAACAGGGTGGAGAAGACGCGGGTTGCCGCCCAGTCCATTATGGCGACGAGCTCATCCCAGTAGTCAACTTGTTCAAAGGCCAACTGCTCCACCGGGGCTCCGGTAATGATCATGCCGTCAAAATTCTGTTTCTTTATATCATCGAAGGTGCTGTAGAACTTAATCAAGTGCTCTTGAGGCGTATTTTTTGCTGCATGGGTCTCAAGATGCAACAGGGTTAAATCAACCTGCAGCGGGGAATTGCCGAGCAAGCGTACGAATTGAATTTCAGTGGCTAACTTGGTCGGCATTAAATTGAGTAAAATGATATTCAAGGGCCTAATATCCTGATGATAGGCCCTGTTCTCGGTCATGACAAAGATATTCTCGGTCTGTAGGGTTTCAATCGCCGGAAGACGATCAGCCACTTTAACCGGCATCACTTACCATCTCCCCGTAATGATAGCCCGTAAACCACTAAAGCGGCTGATGCGCCTGGCGGACCGCGCCGCAAGCCTGCGGATTGACGCCGGTTGGGCCGGGCTCCCGCGGGTGGGCGCGAATAGTTATTCGAGCCGGCGGACGTTCGTGCTGCCCGGGTTGGCGTGGCACAACCGCCCCTGTTCAGCCACCCGACCGCCAGGCTCAACCGGGCTGTTCCCGGGAGGCGGCCGCTCTCCCGGATCCGGCGCGGTTACTGTTCCTGGAACAAGACCGTACTCAGGTACCTTTCCCCGGTGTCGGGCAGGATCACCACGATCAACTTGCCCCTGTTCTCCGGCCGTTTGGCCACCTGCAAAGCGGCGAAAGCGGCGGCGCCGGAGGAGATTCCCACCAGCAGACCTTCCTCGCGGGCCAGGGCCCGGGCGGTGGTCAGGGCTTCTTCGTTTCTGACTTTGCAGATCTCGTCGAGGATGCCGGTATTCAAGACATCGGGCACGAAACCGGCTCCGATCCCCTGGATCTTGTGCGGTCCGGGAGGGCCGCCGGACAGCACGGGGGAATCGAAGGGTTCGACGGCGACTATCTTTAGGGAGGGCTTGCGCTCTTTGATAACCTCGCCGACCCCGGTCAGGGTGCCGCCGGTGCCGACGCCGCCCACAACCAGATCGACCTTGCCGTCGGTATCGCGCCATATTTCCTCCGCCGTGGTCTGGCGGTGAACGGCCGGGTTGGCCGGGTTTTTGAACTGCTGGGGGATGAAGGAGTTGGGGATCCCGGCGGACAGTTCCTCGGCCTTGCGGATGGCGCCATTCATGCCTTCGGCGCCGGGGGTCAGCACCAGTTCGGCCCCGTAGGCCTGGAGCAGGTTACGGCGCTCCATGCTCATCGTATCGGGCATGGTGAGGATCAGCCGGTAGCCCTTGGCGGCGGCCACGAAAGCCATGGCGATTCCGGTATTGCCGCTCGTAGGCTCGATCAGGACGGTCTCCCGGTTGATGAGGCCCTTGTCCTCGGCGTCCTTGATCATGGCGTGGCCGATGCGGTCCTTGACGCTTCCGGCCGGATTGAAGGATTCCAGTTTGGCTGCCACTTCGGCCCCAAGGCCGGCGGTAAGCTTGTTGAGCCGGAGAAGGGGGGTGTTCCCGATTAATTCGGTCAGGTTGTCAGCTATTTGGGCCATGCGGTTTTCCTCCCGTATTTTGATAATCAGGACCAGGGCAACCGTACGATAACCGACGCGACAAATATCCCCTTTGGGTCCGCCGTCTTTTGGCAAACCGAGTGTATCCAACATGGGGCGATTTGTCTCCCCACCGCCACAGCCGGGGTCAGGTCCTGAAAACCGTCCGGTGCCGCGGGGTGGGAAATTGTAGGGCCGGCTCGGCCCCGGACCAAGCTTCGCCGGATCTCCTACTAAAGCAATATGTTTAATCGATATTGGTTATTGTATTCGTTAATTGCCCTAATGTCAATAGGAAAGGTAATATTTATTTGGAGGCATGGGCAGCGGCCCCGTCCCGGCCGGGAGGCGCGGCGGGCCCAGGCCCGCCTTGCGTCAGGCGGCCATGATTTGGTAGAATGGAGGCGGGTGGGAAGCCAAAAAAAGCTATGGGAGGCATCCGGGTGCCAGGGAAAACATGGAATGAAAAGCTCTACCCCGACAACGGCCTGCCCAAGATTGTCCACCTCAAGGGGAAGCGGCTGAGGAAGCTGGGGCAGGATACCATGGTCGTTCCCGCTCCGGCTGAGGTCGACGGGGTCATGCGGGCCGTGGACAAGGGGCGACTGATCACAACCGATATCATCCGGAAGGTAATGGCCGAAAAGCATGGAGCCGCCACGGCCTGCCCCATGTCTACCGGGCTTTTCACCATTATAGCCGCGTTCGCTTCGGAAGAAAGGGCGGCCCAGGGCCGGGGCGACCCCACTCCGTACTGGCGGACCCTGAAAGCCGGCGGGGAGCTGAACGAAAAGTATCCGGGGGGCATCGAAAACCAGAGGTCCTTGTTGGAGGCGGAAGGACACCGGATCGTGCGGAGGGGCAGGAGATTTTTCGTGGCGGACCATGAACCCGCCTTGCTGGACCGGTTATAGATTCCAAACGTCCAAATGAGGTGGTTTGGGATGGGGGACGTGGGAAGCCAGGATATAAGTAGTTATGCCCGGGCCTTTCGGGAAAGGGTTCGCCGGGACAAGCTGGCTTTGGACGCCAGGCGGCAGGATGCGCTGTCTCTGGCCCGTCGTCTGGGCCAAGTCTTACTCGACGAATTCGGGGCTGCATCGGTGTATCTTTTTGGCTCCACGGCCACCGGAAGACACTACCGTCTCGATTCGGACATTGATCTGGCGGTTTCGGGGATTGCACCGGAGCGGGAGATCACCACGCACGCCCAGATCACCCTTCTTGTCCAACCCGGTTTCGAGGTGGATATACTTTACCTTGAGGATGCCCCGGAAATCTTTATAGACCGGATCAGGAAGGAGGGGGTTAGTATCAGCAAGTGTATTTGTCAATCAGTATATGGGCATGTCTCATTTCCGCTCGAAAATTAGTTGACAAGTTGGCGAGTGATGGTCGTTATCTCAGCCCCCGGAGTGCCAGCATCTTGAATTCCCGGGCCCTGCTGGCGACCGCGAACCGAACCCGGGGCATGTCCGCTGTCAACAAGTTTCTGAGACATGCCGCCTTTTTGGCCGGTAATTCGGGCTTTGCCTTCTAACGCCGGAGGTGCCGCTTTGTACGTTTTTCCCCTGCCGGCCGGCTGGTCCGGCGTATCCATCAGCAACCGGGGCGTCTACGGCCTGACCCTGCCCGCGCCGAGCCGGGAAGAGGCCCTGGCCGGGTGTGCGCGTTCACCCCGGGAGACAGACGACGAAGACCTGTTTCACACCCTGGTGGCGGAGTTATCCGCCTATTTCGCCGGAGTCAGGGTGGGGCTTAAGTTCCCGGTGGACCTTGACGGGTACAGCGCCTTTCAGCAGCACGTGTTGCGGGGGCTGACCGGCATTTCCTGGGGGGACACCCGTACTTACGGGGAGGTGGCCGCTGCCGTGGGCAGCCCGCGGGGGGCCCGGGCGGTGGGGCAGGCCTGCGGTGCCAACCGTATCCCGCTGATCATACCGTGCCACCGGGTTACGGCGGCCGGAGGCGGTTTGGGGGGCTTCGGCGGAGGTCTGGTCTGGAAGAGGCGGCTTCTGGCTCTGGAAGGAACACGGTATCCGGATCGGCAGTGCGAAGAATAGATTCCGGTACCCACCGGCCGCACGCAAGCGCGGCTGTAGCTAAGAAGGTGGCATGCGCGCACAGGGATAGTCATGATCGTACCAATCTATCGCCTATATGGTAAAACCCGACAAACCCGTGCGTTCCCACCCGGTTCCTTCGGCTAGGGCCAGCGTCTTTCCCCATGTCTTTTTCGTTTCAATCTGAAAGAACTCGTACAGGGGGTTCAATTCCTCGATTTCATCATACTTTTCCAGAAACTCATAGTACATCCGCTTATCCTCGTTATAGACGATTAGGGGCGGGTGATCATGGGTCATGAGATAATAATTCATGAGCGTCCGGCCGACTCGTCCGTTACCGTCGGCGAAGGGATGAATGAATTCAAACCTGGCGTGAAGGTAGGTGGCGGCTTTCAGAACATCCTTACCCTCATACCCATTAACTTCGGCGACCAGTTCCGCCAGCTCGTTTGCAACATTCGCCGCCGCAGTGCCGACTTCGTGGACGTCGGTTACATAATCGTGCTTCTTGAACTGGCCAGGCCGCTCCTCATTGACAATATACCTGTGTTCGTCGTATGTCCCGCCGGTGAGGATCTGATGAATCTCCTTGATCAATTCGAGGCTAAGATGCTCCCGTTTGACGATTTTTTCCTTGAGGGCCTCATAGCAAAGCTTTTGATTCTGCTGCTCAAACAAGGCGCGCGGACTCCCGGTGTAGCCGACAACCCTACCATTCTCAAAAATGTCCCTGGTGTCTTGATAGGTGATCTCGCTATTCTCTATCTTTCCGGAATGGAAGGCAAACAGGATACGAAAGCTGTTGAGATATTTGTCAAGATCAGCTGACGACGCAATTTTGTATGATTGCCACAACCCTACTACCCGGTCATATCCCTCCAAGCGACTTCACCCCCTTGGCGTTACTGGTTCTATTATACCACATATTTGAAAAGACACGCCATCGAAAAATCCCCCGTTCCCCCGTGGTTGTCTTCGGTTGTGCCGCGGAATTCCGGAGCCGGCCCAGGCCGCACTTGCCCAAACGCTCCTAAAGCAGGTGGTTTTGGATAAGGCATGGCTCGGACGGGAACCCGTATAGTGAGACCCGTTGGACCGAGGGGGGAAGCTGGGTTAACTGGCACAAGATGTTCACCGTGGACAGGTATTCCAGGTTTCCTTTGGCCGGAAGCCACCCTTCCCTCAGCCGATCATCCCCACCAGGGTCTTCACTATTTCCTCGTCGTAGAGAACGCCTTTCTTCCCGCTCAGTTCGGCCAGGGCCGTTGCTGTGGCCAGGGCCGGGCGGTACGGGCGGTGGGTGGTCATGGCTTCGTAGACGTCGGCCACCGCCAGGATGCGGGATTCCTGATCGATTTCATCCCCCGAAAGGCCGTGAGGGTAGCCGGAGCCGTCCAGGCGTTCGTGGTGGCGAAGGATGATGTCGCCACGTTCCAGGGGAAGGGAACCCGGCGCAGGATGTCCGCCCCCACCTGGGGGTGCTGTTCGATGAATTGCCGTTCCAGATTGCTGAGAGGTGCCGGCTTGGACAGGATTTCGGTAGGAACGGAGATTTTGCCGATGTCGTGCAGGCTGGCGGCGATAAACAAAGGACGCAGGCGCTCGGGTGGAAACCCCATCCGCCGGGCCAGGGTTACCGCGATTTCGGCCACCCTTTTCTGGTGTCCCGACGTATACGGGTCGCGGCTTTCCACCAGGTCGGCCATGGCCAGGGTGATACCGTCCAGCATCTGCTCCTGGTTTCTGGCCCGGGTGACCCGCTCGGTGACCTCGTGGGCGATGCCGCGGACCACGGCGGTCGGGCCCTCCCGGCGAATGACGTCGTGGTATTCGATGTAACGCTCCCGGCCGTGGGCGTCCACGAGGTACATTACGCCCTGGTGGTGGCCGTTCTCGCTCAGTTTCCGCGCGTATTCCCCATAGAGATGCCGGAAGCGGGGGACTAACAGGTCCCGGATCGGGCGGCCCGGCCAGTCCTGGACCCGGTAGCCGAAAAGTTGGTGGAAGGCCGGGTTGATGTACAACAGACGTCCTTCCTCCAGGGAATGGACGTGGACGATGTCGCTGATGTTGTGCAGAAGGTCTTCGTACCTTTGGGCCGTGTCCTCCGCGGCGCGGCGGAGGTCGGAAACATCCACCGCCTGGATGGCCAGGAACTTCTGGTCCCCGTCAAAAAGGACGGCCGCGTGGCACCGGACGGAGACGGTGTTTCCGTCCCCGGTCAGCAGGCGTAAGAATACTCCCTCCGCGACCTGGCCGGAAACCAGGCTTGCGACTTCCGGCCGGTCCCCGGGGTGAACCATTTCCTCCCACGGCCGGCCGTCCAGTTCCTCCGGGCGGTAACCCGTGAGACCGGCGAAGGCGCGGTTGGCCAGAAAAACGACCCCTTCCCGCAGGAGGCAGGCCGGTACCGGTAATTGGGCGATAACCTCACCGCAAATGCCCACATGCCCTTCTCGTTTGCCGGGATACCCTGTCCACCGCGAGGCTCACCGGGTTCAAGCCAGAAGTTTGTTTAAGTTGAGGAGGAGCCACAACTGGTTTTCCTTCTTGACGACCCCGCTCAAGATGTCCACGTTCTCGCCGGCCACCGCCCCGGTATCCATCTCGTCCGCCGTGTAACGGCCAACTTCCTGGACCAGGTCGACGATCATCCCCACTTTCTGGCCGTCGCGGTCCACCACGATGATGCGCGTGTCCTGGTCGTAGGCCTTTTTCTCCAGCCCCAGGCGGGAGTTGAGGTTGATCACCGGGATGACGTTTCCCCTCAGGTTGATTACGCCCTCGACGAAGTAACTGGTGTTGGGGATCCTGGTGATGTTGACCATGCGCATGATTTCCTGGGTTTCCAGGATAGGGAGGGCATACCTTTGTTCTCCTAACTCGAAAATGACCAGTTGTCCCTCCTGGTTATGGGCCATCTCATCATCTCCCTGCCGGTGGTTTGGTCGATGCTATGTTTTCGGCAGAAAAGGGATCCGTCTGTATACCCGCGGACAGCTAAAGTATAAGGCAACCCTGCCGATTATTTAGAGAGAAAGCCCGCCCGTGAATCGGCAAGGGCGGTTCGCAAGGAGATGCAGGCGTGGGCTTAACCACAATCATCGGCATCGGCCTGGCCATAGGCTCACTGGTTTTTTCCTTCATGCTGGAAGGCGGCAAGCTGAGCGACCTGTTTTCGCTGACGGCGCTCCTCCTCATTTTCGGCGGTACCATCGGCGCGACCATGGTCAGCTTTTCCTTCACTGAACTCATGGCCGTGCCGGCCCTGATCAAAAAAATCATCGCCGGGAGCCATCAGGACGAAATCGGGGTCATTGAGGAAATCGTGCGCATGGCCGAAACGGTGCGGCGGGAAGGTCTCCTCTACCTGGAGAACAAGCTGCCGCAACTGTATGACCCGTTCATGCGCAAGGGCATTCAACTGATCGTGGACGGGACCGATCCGCAGATGGTCAGAAACATCCTGGAGACGGAACTCTACGCCATCGAGGAACGGCATCACAGCGGCTTCCAGATCTTCGAGACCGCCGGCGGCTACGCTCCCACCATGGGCATCATCGGAACGGTGATGGGTCTGGTCAAAGTGCTGGGCAGCCTGGCCAACCCGGAAACCCTGGGGCCGGCCATCGCCATGGCCTTTATCGCCACCCTTTACGGTGTGGGTTCGGCCAACATATTCTGGCTGCCGGTCGCGGAAAAACTCAAAAACATCAGCAAGAAGGAGACCATGCTGCGGGAACTGGAGATTGAGGGCATCCTGTCCCTCCAGGCCGGCTCCAACCCCATGCTCATCCGGGAGCGCCTGACCGCTTTTCTGAACCCCGCCCACAAAAAGAAATTTGAAGGGGAAGGCGGCGACTAGCCGTTATGCCGAAAAAGAAGAGCATCGCCGGCGGGGGCGGGGGCGGTCACGGCGGCAGCAGCGGATTGCGCTGGTTGATGACCTATGCCGACCTGATCACGCTCCTGCTGATCTTCTTTGTCATCATGTACGCCATTACGGCGGCCCGGGCCCAGCAGGTGGAAACCATGGCCGTAAGGCTCAGCGCGATGGCCACCGCCGGGAACGCCATCCTTGATTACCAGAAACAAGGAACTCCGCAACAGCAAAACGAGCCGCTGTACCAGCGGATCGACAAAGCGCTCTCCGCCCTGCAGGCCCAGCAGGCCAAAGAGGAGAAAGCCCTGGAAAAAATCGTCAAACGCCTGCAGGAATATATAGATCGGAACGGCCTGGCCGCCGAGGTCAGCGTCAGCCTCAACCGGCAGGGGGTAGTGGTGAGCTTTCAGGACGTGGCCCTTTTCGCCAGCGGTTCGGCCCAATTGTCCCCCCAGGCCCGGCGGCTCGTCGACGCCATGGCCGAGCCCATGCTGGGCGTGCCCAACGAGGTGAGGGTGGAAGGCTTCACCGACAACCAGCCCATCCATACCGCCCGGTATCCTTCCAACTGGGAGTTGTCCACGGCCCGTGCCACCAGCGTCCTGGAGGAACTGGTCCACGGGGTGGGCTTCCCGCCCCAGCGGCTGTCGGCCACCGGCTACGGCCAGTACCGGCCCAAGGTTCCCAACACGTCGCCCCAAAACAGGCAGATGAACCGCCGGGTGGACCTGGTGGTTTTGCGTAGCATATACAGCGGCGGAGAACCTGGTGTGGCCCCGTGACGCAAGCCCCCGGCTCGGGGTACCCGCCCGCAGGGTGGGCCGGGCTGGTCGAGATTCTTCCCAAACCCGAAACCCCCGTTTTCAAAAGGGGGCCGGGTAAGCAGTCAATAATCTTCGGGAGTGAGGTCATGAACAGACAGATCGTGGTATTCCTCCTGGCGGATCAGGAGTACGGAGTCGACATCGGGCGGGTTTACGAGATCATTCGGTACGACAAGCCGGTTCGCCTGCCGCGGATGCAGGCCTCCGTCGAGGGGGTGATCCACCTGCGCGAGCACATCATTCCGGTGGTGGACTTGGGCGCCCGGTTGGATCTGGCGCCGTCCGCGGCGGATCCCGGGGCGGATGCCGGGCGGATCGTCATAGTGGACGCGCAAGGCCTGATGGTGGGGCTGAAGGTTGAAGCCGTCCGGGAGGTCCGCAACCTGGCCGGGGATTCGGTAAAACCTCCGCCGGCCGGTACCGGGTACCCGCCGGGCGGCGGGGAGGGATACGTGGAGGGTATCGCGCTGGCGGACGGCCGGCTGATCATCATGTTGGACGTGGGCAAGCTTTTCAGCCGGGGCGAAGCCGCCGCCCTGGCCTTAAATACCGGCGGGGAGGTGGCGGCCGTTGTTTAGCGATGTGGAACTGGGCGTCTTCATGGACGAACTGGAGGAAAAACTGCAGATTCTGAATGACGGCTTTCTCCAGTTGGAGCGGGGCGATGCGGGCGCGGCCGTGATGCAGGAGATTTTCCGGGCCGCCCACACCATCAAGGGGAGTTCGGCCATCATGGGCTATGACAAGATAGTCAGCCTCGCGCATGAGATGGAAAACCTGTTCGACCGCCTGCGCAAGCATGAGCTAAGTGTCGACGGGCGTTTGACCGATACCCTGTTCATGGCCCTGGACACCTTGAAGGTCTTGAAAGACGAGATCACCGGCAGCCAGACCGACGTGCCGGTGGACGGCGTTATTGCCTCCCTGGGGGAATGGGCCGGTGCCGCCGCCCTCCCCCCGGGCGCGGCAGCACCCCGGAAAACCGGCCCGCCCGGTCAAATGGCGTCCCCGCCGCTCGGCGTCGACGAGGAGGTTTTACGGGAGGCGGCCCTGCGGGGTTTTTCCGCCTACCAGGTCGATGTGGCGGTCGACCGGGAAAGCCAGATGAAGTCGGTGCGGGCCTACCTGATCATGGAAACCATGGAGCAGTACGGCGAGGTCCTGGCCTGCCGTCCGCCGGTTGAGGATCTGCAGACCGGCCGGTTTGAGGGCGATCTTTCCCTGGTGATCCTGTCCCGGGAAGACAGCGACCGGTTGCGCAATATTTTGATGACCATTTCCGAGGTCATGGACGCGCGGGTAACCCCGCTGTCCGCGCCGGGCGAGGCCGAAAAGGCCGGAGCGGCGGAGGGGGCCCCCTGCTGCCCGGACCGGACCGGCTCCGGGGAAAACAAGGGAGAAGAGCACAAGCTGGCCAAAACGGTCCGGGTGGACGTGCAAAAGCTGGATACCCTGATGAACCTGGTAGGGGAACTGGTCATCGACCGCACGCGCTTAAACCGTTTCGCCGAGGTGTTCGAAACCAGCTTCGGCACCGGCGAACTGGTGGATACCTTAAACGAGATTTCCAACCACCTGGGGCAGGTGTCCAACGATCTGCAAGACCAGATCATGAAGGCGCGCATGCTGCCGGTGGCGCAGGTTTTCAACCGGTTTCCCCGCATGGTGCGGGATATCGCCCAGAAGCTGGCCAAGGAAATCGATTTCGTGGTGGAGGGCAAGGAGACCGAACTCGATCGCAACGTTATCGAAGTCATCGGGGATCCGCTCATTCACCTGATCCGCAACGCCGTGGACCACGGGATCGAGCCGGCGGCCGAGCGGGAGGCCGCGGGCAAGCCGGCGGCCGGGCGCCTGCTCTTGAAAGCCTCCTACCAGGAGAGCCACATCGTCATAACCGTGGCCGACGACGGGCGCGGTATCGACATTGCCAAAATAAGGGGGAAGGCCGTCGACACCAACCTGGTCGACGCCGCGGAAGCCGCCCGGATGAGCGAACACGATCTTTTGGACCTCATCTTCCGTCCCGGTTTCTCCACTTCCGCCGCCGTCAGCGACCTTTCCGGCCGGGGCGTGGGCATGGACGTGGTGAAAACCCAGATCGAGCAGATCAACGGCACGGTGGAAGTCTTCACCCAGGTGGGCCGGGGCTCCCGCTTCGTCATCAAGCTGCCGCTCACCCTGGCCATCATCCGGGCCCTCATGGTGGCCATGGGCGAACAGGTCCTGGCCTTCCCGCTGATCAACGTCCTGGAGACCATCAGGGTGGCCAGGCAGGATATCAAGATGATCGGCCACGACGAGGTTATCGTGGTCCGGGGCAATATCCTGCCTCTCTTGCGCCTGGCCGCCTTTTTCGGCATGGAGGCGCCGGAGGACGAGCGGGCCTACGTCGTGGTCCTCGGGGTCGGGGAACGGCGCCTGGGCGTGGTGGTGGACCGGCTGTTGGGCGAAGAGGAGATCGTCATCAAGTCGCTGGGTAACTACCTGGGCGAGGTCAAGGGACTGGCGGGGGCCACCATCCTGGGGGACGGCCGGGTGTCGTTGATCGTGGACGTCCGGAGCATCGTCAAGGATTACGGTATCGTCGAGATGGCCCATGCCGGATAAAGATGCCGCCACGGCCGGGGTTGCCCGTTTCAACCCTTTCCCATAGGAAGGAGACTCCCGGTGGGTGTTGTAAAAGTACTGGTGGTCGACGATTCCGCCCTGATCCGGATCCTCATTCCCCGCCTTCTGGCGCAGGATCAGGAACTCAAGGTGGTGGACACGGCCGCCGACGGGGATGACGCGCTCAACAAAATAGTCGCCCTCCGGCCGGACGTGGTCACCATGGACGTGGAGATGCCCGGTTTGAACGGCCTGGCGGCTTTGAAGCGGATTATGCGGGAATGCCCGGTGCCGGTGGTCATGCTCTCGGCCCATACCACCGTGGGAGCCCGGGATACCATGGAGTCCCTCTCCTCCGGCGCGGTGGATTTTGTAGCCAAACCGGCCCGGCAGGCCGATGTCCCCCTGATGGTGCGGGAGTTGTCTGACAAGATCAAGGTGGCGGCCCGGGTGGTCCTCCGGCACCGGGAGACACCTTCTTCTTCCGCCCCGGTGCAGGCGTCTTCCGTGGTACCCCCGTCCGGCCGGGGGGATATCGAGCTGGTGGTCATCGGCTCTTCCACCGGCGGTCCGGCGGCACTGCAGAATATCCTGCCGGTCTGGCCGGCGTCTTTCAAGGCGGCGGTGGTGATCGTCCAGCACATACCGGTGGGCTTTTCCCAGCCGCTGGCCGAACACCTGGCCCAAAAAACCCGGCTTTCCGTCCGGCACGCCCGGGACAAGGATCCGGTGTGCCCGGGCCAGGTGCTGGTAGCCCCGGCCGGCGCCGACCTGTTTTTCCGGGGTTCTTCCGGACGGTATCACGTCCAGGTGGTACCGGTTTCCCAGCCCCATCCCCGCAGCAGCTTCCATCCCTCGGTGGACGGGGTCATGGCTTCGGCGGCATCGGTGTTCGGACCCCGGGCCATGGGCGTGATCCTCACCGGGATGGGGAAGGACGGGGCGGAAGGACTGGCGGGGATAAGGCGGGCCGGGGGGAAAACCATCGCCCAGGACAAGGACAGCAGCGTGGTTTACGGGATGCCCCGGGCGGCCGTGGAAAACGGCGCCGCCCAGCGGGTAGTACCTTTGTCCCAAATTGGTCCCGAAGTTATGCGGGAACTCTAAAGGCGGGTTATCTTTTGACCGATAAATTGCCCTAAGGGGGTTTGATCCCGATCAAATCCCCGGCGGACCGGAAAACTCTGATTCCCCAATGCAAGGCCTGGAGGAAGGGAAACATGAAAGTAGGTATCTCCGAGGGAGCGAAGGTGATCGAACTGTACCAGGGCAGCCTGGCCCGGGGCGCCGGGCAGCAGGGCGGGAACGCCCCCGCGCCTTCCGACCAGGCGGATATTTCCCAAAAAGGCAAGGACCTGGCCCGGATTATGTTCAGCTTAAAAGCTCTCCCCGACGTGCGCGGGGACGTGGTGTCGACCCTGAAACAGCAGGTCTCGTCCGGCACGTATAAGGTCGATCCGTCCCGGGTGGTCGACGGCATGCTGCGGGAGCGCCAATTATATAAAGAGGCGGTAGGAAAATGAAGGCCATGGAAGACTTCCGCCAATCCTTGAGCGGTCTTGCGGACGTGATGCGCCGGCTGGTGGAGAGCGCCCGCGAGCAAAAGGACGCCCTTTTGGCCAACGATCTGCCGGGTATCGAGGCCTCCTGCTCAGCCCAGGAAGAACTCCTGACCGAGTTGTCGCGTATCCAGGCGGCCTGTTCGCTTACCCTGGCCGAATGGAAGAAGAGTTTGAACCTGCCCGAGGAGGAGACCCTGGCCGGGCTCACCTGCGACCGGCCGGAAGCGGCTGTAATCAGAGGCCTGTGGCAGGAGATCCTGAAGAACATGGGCAGCCTCAGGGAGGCTACGGCGACCAACCGGGTCCTGGCCACCCGGGCGGTGGCCTTTTACCGTAAGGTCACCGGCATCATCCAGCCCGAGCGCCAGGCCGGTACCTACGCCGGGACGGGCCGCCTCCGGGAAGCCCGCATTCCGGTGATCAGCCGCGTGGTTTGACAACCCCGGCCCACCCTGCGGGCGGGTACCCGGAACGGGGGATTGGGAAGCGGAATTATGATTACGGGGAGGCCGTTACGCTGCCCCTGTACCCGGGGATGACCGGTGAGGATGCCGACGATGTGGTCGATGCCCTTTGGGCGGCCCTGGACGCCTGATGGCCGGTCGCGGCCGGGGCGGGCTTCCGGTAACGGCGGGAAAGGACGGGCTGTCATTGCGCAGCGGCGAGGCCGACGAAGTGCGGAAGATCTTCGATAATAACCGGTTGACGGTTGAGGAAAGGTTTTCTTCCAGTTATCAGCTTTTTTACCGCCTGCAAAGCAGAATCGAGGAAAGCGAACCTTCCCTCAAACAGAAGTACGCCGAATATGTCGACAAGACGGTCCAAAGCGACGTCCCGGCCCTGATGCTTTACAAGGTGTCTTTTCTGCTGGAACTGACGGGGGATTACCGCTATCTCGAAAAGATTTACCGGGTGGCCTCGGCTGTGGAGATTCCTGTGGAAACCAGGGTGTTTCTCTACTGGCAGATTATCCGCCGCGGGTTTATGAACCGGGAAGCGACCGCGCGAAGCGTTATGGATTTGCGGAAGCTGCATAAATCGATTCTCGATGCTTATCGAAAGGATCAGGGCGGGGAATACGAGTGGATACCCGCCGCAAAACGTAATCAGGATCTCGTTGTCGTCATGACCAACCAGTTCCTCGGTCCCCGTCACGGTCCGACCCAAACGGCGCTGGACAGGTGCCTGGCTTTGCGGACCGGACTGAACAAGCAGGTTGTTCTTATCAATACGGCGGAAATGGCCAGGACTTTGCCTGTACCTTACTATGAACCGTTCAGGGCAAATTTCGTGGATGGTTACTCAGAATGGAATTCCGTAATGCATAATGAAACCGTGATTCCCTTTTATCAGTGCAAGGCGGTAATGCCGAACCCCGGTGAGATGGTAAACATTCTCCAGTTTATCGCCCGTAACAAGCCTGGCTTCATCCTTTCCATCGGCGGCAACAATTTCACCGCCGATTTGTGCGGTAAACTGGTTCCGGTGGCGACCCAGGGCTGCGTTGACGGGATACCTGTCTCCGAAGGCACCTTCTTTCTCCCGTGGCACGCTCCGTCACAAGACCAGCTGACGGCGCTCGACCAATGGGGGATTGAACGGGAGCGAATTATCGAAAGTGATTTCACTTTCAGCATTCAACCGCAGAAAGGTCGTTTGGAGAGAGCAGGTTTCGCCATTCCCCGCGAAAGCTTTGTGCTTGCAGTGGTAGGAGGGCGGCTGGATCAGGAGGTCTCCGGCGGTTTCGCCGGAGACCTGGATGATTTTCTAGCCCATAATCCCGGGGTTTTTGTGGCCTTTGCCGGGCTGTTTAATAGCTACGACAAACTTAGAAGCAAATACCGGAGCTTTGGGGAGCAAACCATTTTTGTTGGTTTCCAGGAGGATATATTGGCCTTCTACGACCTGTGCGACGCTTACCTGAATCCTCCCCGGCAGGGAGGGGGTACCTCGGCTGTCGAAGCAATGTCCAAAGGGTTACCTGTGTTTACCTTTCCCTTCGGTGATGTTGCCCATGACGCCGGACCCAGGTATCATATAAAGAGGCTTGCCGAGATCGGGGAATTCATCGGCAAGTGGTCGGGCAGCGGGGAGTTCCGGGAAACGGAAAGAGCGGTTGCCATGGCCCGCGCGGCCGAGTTGACCGATACGGGCAAGGCCCTGGCCAGGGTCATAGGGCTGATGGAGAACTCTCCCTATTTTCAGTGACCCGTCAGGTCGTGGTGTACAACCGCTTTCCCCGCATGGTGCGGGATCTGGCCCGGAAAATGGCCCAGGAAATCGGCTTCGTGGTCGAGGGCAAGGAAACCGAACTGGACCGCAACGGCATCGAGCCCCGACCGCTGGCAAACCGGCGGCTGGGCGCCTCCTTTTGAAGGCCTCCTACCAGGAAAGCCACATCATCATCACCGTGGCCGACGACGGCCGCGGTAAAGTCGGTCTAAAGTCTTCAGGTCTTCCTACCGAATAAAAAGCCATAGGGGAGGGTGGGATTGAGCAAGATGAAAGTAGTCCTTTCCGGGGAAGCAAACGTGATCGATCTGTACCGGGGCAACCTGCCCAAAAGGGCCGCGACGCCGGGCGGGAACGCGCCGTCCTTTTCCGGCCACGTGGCCATTTCGCAAAACGGGAAGGACCTGCAGTCCATTATGTCCAGCCTGAAGACCCTCCCCGACGTACGCGGGAACATGGTGACGATGCTGAAACAGCAGGTCGCCGCGGCACCTACAGGGTTGACCCGCTGCAGGTGACCGCCGGCCTGATCGAGGAGCAACAGTCTTCAGAG
>JAJYZD010000241.1 GCA_021800315.1 Bacillota bacterium
CCGTCCAGAAACCGGTAATGCACGGGCACAACGCGATCCAGAATGTCACGACCGCCCGGCGTGATGGTAACCAGGCATACCCGCCGGTCCCGGGTGGGCTTTTGCCGCTCGACCAGGTTCCGGGCGGCCAGCCGGTCGACCAGGCCGGTGACGTTGGCCCGGGAGACGATCAGGCACCGGCTGAGTTCGGTCTGGGTCATTCCCTCCGGCCGGGCGGCCAGAAGGGTCAGCATGTTGAAGGCGCTCTCCGAGACACCGAAAGGAGCCAGGTTGTGCGAGACGGCGCTCATGAGCATGCTGCCGGTCCGGAGGATGCTGATTACGGCCATTTCCCCCGGCGGATCGGTCGCGGCCAGGCCGGGATACCGCGCTGCCATCGATTCGAGGTGGGCGCGGTAGGGGGTGAGCAGGGCGTCCTCCGGCCAGTCACCGCTCACAGATTTTCACCTCCAACATTAAACTGGTTAAATGTTAAGGTCTTTACATAGGATTGTCAATCATTTTTGTAAAGTTGGCGCACCGTCTTGCCTGACTCCGGACCAGTGTGGTAATTTAGAGGTGGGCCGATTTTCCAAGGCTCTTTCCGGAACACGTCGTAAGGGACCCCGGTCGGGGCGGTGCGGGAAAACGGCCGGCCGTGTCATAAGAAGCCAGAATGAGAGAAGATCAGGTTTGCGGGCCAAAGCGGTGTTTTCGGTTCGATGGTTGGTTAAAATAGGCGTAAAGACGATTTGCCCGCCGGTGGCCGCGCCGTGATAATATAGTTAAAGTCAGTCAAAGTCAAACAACGGCTGACGTGGTTTGAAAGGTGACGAATGAGCAGATGAGCGTGCCTTTTCAGGACTATTACGAAATACTCGGCGTGGCCAGGAACGCGGACGCCAAGGAGATCAAGACCCGGTACCGCAAGCTGGCCCGTCAGTGCCACCCCGACCTGCAAAGCGGGGACCGGAAAAAGGAAGCCGAGGAGAAGTTCAAGCGCGTCAATGAGGCCTACGAGGTCCTGTCGGACCCGGAAAAGAGGGCCAAGTACGACCGGCTGGGAGCCAACTGGCAGATGGGTCAGGACTTCGAACCGCCTCCGGACATGGGGAACGCGCGCTTTTACCGGGGCGGGGAGGGCATGGAGGGCGGGTTTTCCGATTTCTTCGAGACCCTGTTCGGCGGCGGAGGCTTCCCCACGGGGGGATTCGCCGGCCGCACCCGGTTCGGAGGCGGCCGGGCCCGCGGACCGGTAAAGGGGGAGGACCGCGAGACGGAAATCGCCCTGACCATGGAAGAGGCCTACCGCGGCGGCGAGAAAACGGTCCAACTGGCGGCCGGAGCGATCTGCTCCGGCTGCGGGGGCACCGGACAGGCCGGGGAGGGTTTCTGCCCGGCCTGCGGCGGTACCGGGGTAAACCGTACCCAGACCACGTTGTCCATCAAGATACCGCCCGGCGTGAAGGACGGCAGCCGCATCCGCCTGCGGGGGCAGGGTGGTGAAGGCATGGCCGGCGGCAAACGGGGCGATCTGTACCTGACGGTGCGCCTGGCTCCCCACTCCGCCTTCGTATTGAACGGCGCCGATATGGAAACCGAGGTGGTGCTGCGACCGGAACAGGCCGCCCTGGGGGACCGCGTGGCGGTTCCGACCCTGGACGGCCCCGTATGGATGAAGGTTCCTTCCGGCGTGCGCGCCGGAACCCGGCTGCGCCTGAAGGGGAAGGGCTGGCCGGACGGTCCGGGGCGCGGGGACGAATACGTAAAAGTGGTGATCGACCTACCCGCGTCCCTAAGTGAGACCGAGCTGAACCTGTACCGCCAACTGGCCGCGCTTAGGCCGTCATCCGGGGGTGAAACCAGATGAAGTTCCAGATCAAGTTTTGCCAGCGGATCTTTTCTCCGGCGGAAGAAATCTGGCTGCCCGTGGACAGGGAAAGGGTCTCTTCCTTAATGTTGCAAAAGCTGGTGCAAATGGGCTGCGTGGATGTCCGGGAGGGTGCCGTCCGGGCGGAGCACCTGCGCGACGTGCTGCGCATGACCCGCCTGCGCCGGCATCTGGGGATCAACCTGGCCGGGGCCGCCGTTATCGTGGAAATGCTGGGCCGGATCGAGGAACTGGAGCGGGAAAACGAGAACTTGCGCCGCCGGCTCGGCTTTTAGCCGCTTTTTCAAGATCTGATTTTCTGTGAGGGATGAAAGATGGACATCAACCACTATACCCAAAAAGCCAGGGAAGCCCTGAGCGGGGCCCAGACGATCGCGGCCGAAAGACACCACCAGGAGATCGGCGCGCGTCACCTCCTGGCGGCCATCCTGCGGCAGGAGAAGGGCATGGGGGCGCGTTTTCTGGAGAGCGCCGGCGTGGATCCCCGGGCCCTGGGCGCCGGCCTGGAAGAACTGTTGCGCCGCATTCCCGCGGTGACCGGCGCCGGCGCCGAGGGCAGCCTGCGCATGAACTCTTCCCTGGCCCGGGTGCTGGGCAAAGCCGAAAAGGAAGCCCGGCTCATGAAAGACGAGTTCGTGAGCGTCGAGCACGAGATCCTGGGTATGATCGAGGAAGGAGAGGACGACTTAAAGGCCCTCTTCGGCCGGCTGGGCCTGTCCCGGGAGTCCTTCCTGGCCGCCCTGCGCGTCGCGAGGGGCAGCCAGCGGGTCACCGGCGAAAACCCGGAGGAAACCTATGAAGCCCTGGCCAAATACGGGCGGGACCTCACCGCTCTGGCCAGAGAAGGCAAACTGGACCCGGTGGTGGGCCGGGACGAGGAAATAAGGAGGGTGATCGAGATCCTGTCCCGCCGGACCAAGAACAACCCCGTCCTCATCGGCGAGCCGGGGGTGGGCAAGACGGCCATCGTCGAGGGGCTGGCCCGGCGCATCGTGGCCGGGGACGTTCCCGAAGGGTTGAAGGACAAGGGGATCATCGCCCTGGACATGGGGGCCCTGGTAGCCGGCGCCAAGTACCGGGGCGAGTTCGAGGAACGCCTGAAGGCGGTCCTCAAGGAGGTACAGGCCTCGGCCGGCAAGGTGATCCTGTTCATCGACGAACTGCATACCGTGGTGGGCGCCGGCGCGGCGGAAGGGGCCATGGACGCCTCGAACCTCCTGAAACCCATGCTGGCGAGGGGCGAACTGCACGCCATCGGTGCCACCACCCTGGACGAGTACCGTAAGCACATCGAAAAAGACGCCGCGTTGGAGCGGCGCTTCCAGCCCGTCATGGTCAACCCCCCGTCGGTGGAGGACACCGTGTCTATTCTGCGGGGACTGAAGGAGCGCTACGAGGTGCACCACGGGGTGCGCATCCAGGACCGGGCCCTGGTGGCCGCCGCCACCCTTTCCGACCGCTACATCGCCGACCGCTTCCTGCCGGATAAGGCCATCGACCTGATGGACGAGGCGGCGGCCAGGTTGCGGACCGAGATCGACAGCATGCCCACCGCCCTGGACGACATAACCCGGCGGATCATGCAGTTGGAGATCGAGGAAGCGGCCCTCAAGAAAGAGAAGGACCAGGCCTCCCGGGAGAGGCTGGAGAAAATCCGCTCCGCCCTGGATTCCTTGCGCTCCGACGCCGGATCCATGAAAACGCAGTGGCAGGTGGAAAAGCAGGCTATCGGCCGCCTGCGGGAACTCAAGAAGGAGATCGAGGAAACCAAGGGAGAGATGGAGCGGGCCGAGCGGGCCTATGACTTAAACCGCCTGGCCGAGTTGAAATACGGGCGCTTGAACGACCTGGAGCGGCGCTTGAAGACGGAGGAGGAAGCCTTGGGCCAAAAACAGGGCGGCCGGCTGCTCAAGGAGGAAGTGGACGAAGAGGACATCGCCCGCGTGGTGAGCCGCTGGACCGGGATACCGGTTGCCAAGCTGATCGAGGGGGAAAAGGAAAAGCTGGTCCATTTGGACGAGGTTTTGCACCAGCGGGTCGTGGGGCAGGACGAGGCCGTGACCGCGGTAGCCGACGCCGTGCTGAGGGCCAGGGCCGGAATCAAGGATCCCCATCGTCCCATCGGCAGCTTCATCTTTCTGGGACCCACCGGGGTGGGCAAGACCGAACTGGCCCGGGCCCTGGCCGCGGCCCTCTTCGACGACGAGCGGAACATGATCCGCATCGACATGTCGGAATACATGGAGAAGCATACGGTGGCACGCCTCATCGGGGCGCCGCCCGGCTATGTCGGGTACGACGAGGGCGGCCAGCTGACCGAGGCGGCGCGGCGCAAACCATACAGCGTGATCCTGCTGGACGAAATTGAAAAGGCGCACCACGACGTGTTCAACGTGCTGCTGCAGCTCCTGGACGACGGCCGCCTGACCGACGGACACGGACGTACGGTGAGCTTCCGCCACACCGTGGTCATCATGACCTCCAACATCGGCAGCCACGAAATCCTGGCCTTCCAGGAACGGGGCGGCGACCATGAAAAAATGCGGGAAGCCGTGCTCAACCTCCTGCGCTCGCACTTCCGGCCGGAGTTTTTGAACCGGGTGGACGAAACGGTGGTTTTCCACGCCCTGACGGCGGGACAGATGAAAGACATCGCCAGGTTGCTCATGGCCCGGCTGGCCCTGCACACCCGGACCATGACCGCCGTCGGCTTCGACTGGACGGAGGATGCCCTGGCCTACCTGGCCCACAAGGGCTACGAGCCCGCTTTCGGGGCCCGGCCGTTGAAACGGTTGATCCAGCAGGAGGTGGAGACCCCGCTCTCCCGCCTCCTGATCAAGGGTGAGGTGGCCCCTGGCGATACGGTCACGGTCCGGGCGGAAGACGGCCGGATCGCCTTTGACGCCGTGAGGGGGGCGACGGCCTGAGACAGGCGGGTTAAGAAAAATTTACCTTCCGAAGGCAGGAAAGTATACCGATTGAGTAGAATAATGGGCGGAGAATCGGTAAATTATTCAACGAAGGAGTGCTGCACATGACGGAAGTGTCGCAGATCTACCGGTGCCACGTGTGCGGGAACATGGCGGAGATGGTGCACCCCGGGGCGGGCGGCATGGTGTGCTGCGGGGAAACGATGGAACTCCTGACGGAAAAAAGTGCCGATACCGGGTTGGAAAAACACGTGCCGGTGATCGAGAACGACGGCTCGACCATTACCGTCAAGGTCGGCGGTACCCCCCATCCCATGGAGGAGAAGCACTACATCTACCTCATCGAACTCTTGGCCGACGGGAACGTGTACCGCCGGTTCCTCAATCCGGGCGAAGAGCCCAAGGCCGTTTTCTGCCTGCGGGCCGACAAGGTGACGGCGCGGGAATGGTGCACTATTCACGGGCTGTGGAAATCCTAGGGATTTCTAAAGCCAAGGCATGGTATGGGCCGCGGCGGGGAAGCTTCCGCGGCCCCTTCTCGCCCGGTTCTCGCCCGGGGTGATGCCTGGGCCCCTTCTGGACATATTACCTTTAATGTAATATAATATTACCAATAGGGTAATATTTGTCGCGGGGGTGTTTCCCGTTGCCAGGTAAACTGTTTCCCGTCGGCGGTCCGGTTTCCGAAAAGGATGTGGTGGACAGGGAAGATTTCATCGGGTCCCTGCAAACCCGGCT
>JAJYZD010000019.1 GCA_021800315.1 Bacillota bacterium
CTGACCGGCGAAACCGGCGCCGGTAAATCAATCATCATTTCGGCGCTGGATTTGGCCCTGGGCGGCCGGGCCAGCGCGGAGGCCATCCGTACCGGGGAGGAAAAGGCCTCGGTGAGCGCCTGTTTCACCGGCCTGGCCGAAGTGGCCGGACGCCTCCGGGAGGCCGGGGTGGAAATGGAGGACGACCTGCTCCTGCAGCGGGAGGTGTCCAGAAACGGCCGCAACGTCTGCCGGCTCAACGGGCAGATGGTTCCGCTGGCCTTGTACCGGGAAGCCGGACGGGTTCTGGTGGACATGCACGGCCAGCACGAACAGCACCACCTGACCTTGGCCGAAAAGCGGCTGGATCTCTGCGACCGCTTCGGGGGGACGGCCCTCTTTGACCAGGTGGCACGGTTGGGGCGGGCTTTCGTGGACTGGCAGGAGGCCGCCGCGGTTGTCGCGCGCCTGGCGGCCGAGGAAGCGGACACGCAGAGACGCAAGGCCGAATTGGAGCATTTCCTGAGCGACGTGGACAAACTGGCGCCGCAGCCCGGCGAGGAGCAGGAGTTGGAAAGGGAGCGCCTTTACCTTGGCAACCGGGAGAAAATCGCCTCCCTGCTGTTTGGATCCTGCGAGGTCCTGTACGGCGACGGAGACCACGGCCAGGCCCTTATCGACCTGGTAGGACGGCTGGTAAACGATCTGGGCACCCTGGCCGTTCTGGACGAGAGAGCCGTCCCCCTAGGGGAAGCCATGCGCGAGGCTCTCTGCCTGATCGAGGAAACGGCCCTGGAACTGGCTTCCCTGCGGGACCACCTGGAATTCGAACCGGCAAGGCTGGCCATGATCGAGGAAAGGCTGGACCTTTACGCCCGTTTGCGCCGGCGTTACGGTCATGACGGGGACGCCCTGGTTGCCCGGGCGGAGGAGGCCCGCGGGGAAATTGCCTGTATCGGGGAGCGTTTGACCGGACGGGACCAGGCGGTCCGCCGGGAGCACTCGCTCAAGGAGGAGTATGAGGCGATCGCCGCCGTCGTGGGCGGTATGAGGCGCGAGGCGGGCTTGCGGCTGGAGGGGGAGGTTACCGGTCGCCTGCGGACCCTGGAAATGGAGAAAGTGGTGTTCAAGGCCGAATTCGCTCCGGCGGCCGCCGGTCCCCGCGGTCTTGACGCTGTTGACTTCCTCATTTCGCCCAATCCCGGGGAGCCGCTCAAGCCCTTGAACCGCATCGCTTCCGGTGGAGAACTCTCCCGCGTCATGCTGGCGCTCAAAGCGGTGGTCGCCGACGCCCTCGAAACCCCCACCCTGGTTTTCGACGAGGTCGACGCCGGCACCGGCGGCGTGGCCCTTAGCGCGGTCGCCGATTGTCTGTCCGCCCTGGGCCTTGTCCGCCAGGTGGTCGTCGTCACCCACGCCGCCCGGGTGGCCAGCCGGGCGGGGAACCATATCCGGGTTTTCAAGGAGGAACAGGCCGGCCGTACCCATACCGGGGCGCAGGTTCTGGACGAGGACGAGAGGCTTGACGAGTTGACCCGGATGCTGGGTGGACGCGACGGCGGGAAGGCCGCCCGCGGTCACGCGCAGGCCATGATGGAGGCCGCCCGCCGGACCGGATAAGCTGATGACAGATTGGTCAAGAGGTTGCGGAGGGGAAGTTGGCCGCGTTAAAATATGGCTGGAGGTGGTAATCGATGTACCCATGGGGCTATTACGGTGCCAACCTGACTCAGGGGTGGTGGTTGTGGATGACCGGGGGCATGCTGGTCCCGCTGGCCATAGTGGTGCTGGTGATCTGGCTGATTTTCCGCGGTTTCCAAGGCTGGCCGGGCGGCTCCCGTGCGGAAAATCCTCTGGATATCATCAAGGTCCGCTACGCCCGGGGGGAGATCAGCCGCGAGGAATACGACCGGATGAGGGAAGAGCTCAAAACGTTATAGGAGCGGCGCCCGTCCTACGGGACGGGCGCCCGCTCGGCCGCAACGGTTGCAGAGGAGGAAAAACCGGTGTTCTTAATCGTCTGGCTGGTTTGGTTGGTCCTGCGTCTTCTTGTCCCGCTGGCCGTTCTGGCACTGGTGGTCTGGCTGGTGGTCCGGGCCGTAAAGGGCGGCCGGGGCGGTTCCCGTCAGGATCCTCTGGATATCCTCAAGGTCCGCTACGCCCGGGGGGAGATCAGCCGCGAGGAATACGACCGGATGAAAAACGAGTTGGGAGAAGGTCCGCCGAAAAACATCCTTAAGCCCTGAATTCGTCTCACCGGGCAGGGTTTCGGCCGGCGGCGGAGAATGTTTTCAGTACGAATTCATTTGGAAAGGAGTCGGTGACCGTCATCAGTCTCAGTCGCACGACCTTCTACGAACCGCTGAGTCCTTTGAGCTTCCTGCGACGTAGCGCCGCGGTGTTTCCCGGTAAAACCGCGGTGGTTCACCGGGACAGCCGCTATACCTATAGCGAGTTCCATGACCGGGTGAACCGCCTGGCCAGCGCCCTGCGCCGGGAGGGCGTCACGCGGGGGGACAAGGTGGCCTTCATCTGTCCTAATATTCCGCCCATGCTGGAGGCCCACTACGGGGTACCCCTTTTGGGAGCGGCTCTCGTCAGCGTCAACATAAGGCTGGCTTCCGGAGAGATCGCTTACATTCTTAACCATTCCGACGCCAAAATAGTGTTCGTTGACAGTGAATTCGCTCCCCTGGTGGCCGGAATCAGGGATCAACTGAGCGGCGTACGCCTGGTGGTCAACATTCGGGATGTCGAAGGGGGTATTCTCCTTCCGGGTCCCGAATACGAGGAGTTCCTCGCCGGCGGGTCGCCCGAGCCGCTCCCCGCAGACGTCGGGGACGAGATGGAGAACATGACCATCAACTATACCAGCGGCACCACAGGCCTGCCCAAGGGA
The DNA here is from genome assembly GCA_021800315.1 of Bacillota bacterium. Lineage (GTDB taxonomy): Bacteria > Bacillota > Desulfotomaculia > Desulfotomaculales > JAJYZD01 > JAJYZD01. Next base: position 2,879 of record JAJYZD010000019.1, read on the forward strand.
GTCATGTATCACCACCGGGGGGCTTACCTTAACGCCCTGGGCGAGGCCCTGGAGCACAAGATGGACTCCGGCTCGGTCTATCTCTGGACCCTGCCCATGTTCCACTGCAACGGCTGGTGCTTCACCTGGGCCGTGACCGCCGTGGGGGGCACCCACGTGTGCCTGCGGCGGGTGGTTCCCGAAGAGATCTACCGCCTGGTCGAGGCGGAAGGCGTCACCCACCTCTGCGCGGCTCCCACCGTGCTGGTATCCATGGCCAATTACCCGCGGGCCCGGGAGTGCCGGATGAAAACGCGGTTGCAGGTTATTACCGCGGGCGCCCCGCCCGCCCCTACGGTCATCAGGGACATGGAGTCCCTGGGGGCCGAAGTGACCCAGGTCTACGGGCTGACCGAGGTCTACGGACCGCATACGGTCTGCGAGTGGCACAGGGAGTGGAACGGTCTGGCGGTGGACGAAAGGGCGAACATCAAGGCCCGGCAGGGCGTCGCCTACATCACCTCCGAGTTCGTCCGGGTGGTTGACCCGCGGACCATGGAGGACGTGCCCCGGGACGGGCGGACCATCGGCGAGATCGTCATGCGGGGCAACAACGTAATGCTGGGCTACTACAAGCAGCCGGGTGACACGGACAAGGCGTTTGCCGGCGGCTGGTTCCACAGCGGCGATCTGGCCGTGACCCATCCCGACGGTTATATCGAAATCAAGGACCGGATGAAGGACATCATCATCAGCGGCGGCGAAAACATCTCCACCGTGGAAGTGGAAAACTGCATTTACCAGCACCCGGACGTCCTGGAAGTCGCGGTGGTCGCCGTGCCGGACGACAAGTGGGGCGAGGTGCCCAAGGCCTTCGTGGTGCCCAAGGCCGGCACCGCTCCTACGGCGGAAGACATCATGAACTTCTGCCGGGAACGCATCGCCCGCTTCAAGGTGCCGAAAGCGGTGGAGTTCGGGGATCTGCCCAAAACCTCCACGGGCAAGATCATGAAGTACGTGCTGCGCAACAAGGAATGGGCCGGACGGGAGAAAAAGGTCAATTGAGGTTTTCGGGCGGAGCCGGCGGGGCGCCGGGAGCGATCCGGCGCCCTCCTTCGGGCGGGGGGAAGGGCTGTGACCGCGGTAAACAAGGGAATCATGCTCGTCGCCCTGTCCGCCGCCGGGTTCGGATTGATGCCGGTTATGGCCTTGTACGCTTACGCGTCCGGCCTGAACGTGTCCACGCTGCTCTTCCTGCGCTTTTCCCTGGCCGCCGTGATCCTGTTTGGATATTTGTTCGTTAACGGAAAAAGCGGATTCCTTAATCTTACATGGAGGCGGATGGGCCTCTTCTTCTTACTCGGCGGGGTTTTCTACGCGTTGCAATCCTTCTTCTATTTTTCCGCCATCCGCTACATGCCGGTTCCCCTGGCTGTGCCGGTTTTCTACATGTATCCGGTGTTTGTAGCGATCATTTCCCACTTTATCAACGGGGAACGGTTGGCGAAAGGCGTGGTGGTCGCGATCGCCGTTTGCCTGCTGGGTGTGGTCCTGGTAGTCGGCCGTCCCGGCGGGGATTTGAAGCCGGCCGGCGTATTCTACGCCGCGGGCGCGGCCGCCGTCTACTCGTTCTATATCCTGATCGGCAACCGGGTGGCGTTGAACGCGCCTCCGGTTACGGCCGCCTCCTTTATAACCCTGTTCGCCTCGCTGTCTTTTCTGACCACGGGGTTTTCGACCGGCACGCTTCATTTCCGCCTGGCCGGCTGGCTGCCGGTTTTAGGTATAGCGGTCGTCTCGACCGCCATGCCGGTCTTCAGCTTTCTGGCCGGCATGAATGCCACCGGGCCGACCAGGGCTTCGGTCATCAGCATGCTGGAGCCCGTCGTCAGCATCGTTGGTTCCCTGGTGGTGTTGCAGCAAAATATGACCCTGGTCCAGGCCGCGGGTGGCCTGACGGTTTTGACCGGAGCGGTTTCGGTCGTTTTGGCCACCGGAAAGGCCGGAAGCGGAAAAAAGACGTAAAGCCAACTGTAAATACATCCCTGGCTACCCGGCTGGTTTCCATCCTTCGGTGAACGGCCCCTCTTTCGATTTTTTCCAGCCAAATCCCACCACCTATACGTCTAAACGACGGAAACAGCCCGTTTTTCAGCCATAAAGCAGACAATTTACAGATACTCCAACATCTTTACAGGATGGCCGGACTTTTGTCTGGGTATCTTAATAATGCTTCAGTTATCACGGAAAATCAAGCTCTATCTCTGCTGACGGATATTCCGTGAAGGGGGTGGCTCGCCAGGAAATTGGTAAAAAAGGTGCTGACGGGACTGTTACTGGCCCTGTGCCTGACGGCTGGTTCGCTGACCGGGCTTGACCCCGGCGACCTGCGGATGGGCCTGTCCGGTCCGCGCGGGACGACGGTGGAAACCGCAGGGCCGGTCCGGGTATATCCGGGTGGTGAATCCATCGGCGTTTTGTGGAAGACCGGCCGCCTGGCCGTGAGCGGATACGCCCCGCTGCGAATGGACAACGGCCGTTACGTATGTCCGGCGGCCGAGGCCGGCATAACGCCGGGTGACATCCTTCTCTCCGTAAACGGGCGAAAAGTCGGCGATCCGGAGACAGCCGCCGCCCTGATTGATCGCGGCGGGGGCGGGACGGTCAGGCTGGAACTGCGCAGAGGCAAAAAGATCGTCAAGGCGGCCGTCAAGCCGGTGCGGTGCCGGGCCACCTCCCGCTACAGGATCGGTCTCCTCCTGCGGGACGGAGCGGCCGGGATCGGAACTCTCACTTTTTTCGATGCCCGGACGCACCGCTACGCGGCCGTCGGCCATCCGTTGACCCCGGAGGAAGAGGGTTTGTCCTCAGCCAAAACCGGATGGCTTATGGAGACCAGGATCGAGGGGATAGTTCCCGGCCAAAAAGGTCAGCCCGGGGAAAAGGTGGGCCTGTTTCTCTTCCCCGGGAACCCGTTGGGCAATATCGAGAGCAGCAATCGCTACGGCATATTCGGGAGTTTGAGCCGCTTGCCGGCGACAACGGGGTCTCCTGTGCCGGTGGCGACGGCTTCCCAGGTTCACACCGGGCCCTGCGAGATTCTGACGGTAGTGCAAGGACAGAAGGTAGAGCGCTTTGCCGCGGAGATTCTCTGGGTCCGGCCGGGAGCTCACGCTTCCGGCCGGGGGCTGGGCCTCAGAATAACGGATCCGCGTCTTTTATCCCTGGCGGGCGGTATCGTACAGGGTATGAGCGGTAGTCCCGTCGTACAGGACGGACTCTTGGCCGGAGCGGTTTCCCATGTTTTTCTGCACGATCCCACCCGCGGGTTCGGGGTGCTGGCCGAGTGGATGCTTTCCCCGGCCGGCTTTTTTTGTATTTTTTTCCGGGTGGTTGGAGGGGCATTCGGGCTTGCCCCTGCGATTTTTAACAGGTAGCGGCTTGGGACGCTGGAATTTGCAGGTTATTTTCTTAGCAGGAGTTTCCTGGCGGGCGGCGAAAACCCCAATATGATCATTAATAAGGGGTAGATAAAATGGCCAAACGAGTCATCAGAGTTTTGATCGCCGATGATAACCGGGAATTTTGCGAACTCCTGAAGGAATTCTTCGCTCACCAGGAGGGCTTCAGCCTCTGCGGTACCGCCTACAACGGTCTGGAGGCCCTGGAGATCATCAGGGAGCAAAATCCCGACGTTCTGGTACTTGACATAATCATGCCGCATCTGGACGGCATCGGGGTTTTGGAGAAACTGGTCATCTCCGGCCTGCCCAGGCCCAAGGTCATAATGCTCACCGCTTTCGGGCAGGAAACCGTAACCCAGAGGGCGGTCGAACTGGGGGCCGACTATTACATCCTCAAACCCTTCGACTTCACCGTCCTGGCCAGCCGCATCCGCCAACTGGCGGACGGGGTGACGGTGGCCCAGTACATTACCGGCGTCAAGCCGAAAAACCTTGATGTCGCGGTAACCAACCTCATTCACGAGATGGGCGTACCGGCCCATATCAAGGGCTACAACTACCTGCGCGACGCCATCCTGATGGTGGTGGACGAAGTCACCCTCCTGGGTGCCGTCACCAAAGAACTCTATCCCACGATCGCCATGAAGTACCAGACGACCCCGAGCCGGGTTGAGAGGGCCATCCGGCACGCCATCGAATTGGCCTGGGACAGGGGCAACGTGGACATGATGACCAAGTTCTTCGGCTATACCATCAACCTGGAAAGGGGAAAACCCACCAACTCCGAATTCATTGCCATGGTGGCGGACAAGCTACGGATCGAAGCGAAAGTGAGTTAGCCGTCTCAAAGCGGCAGGGGCGTTCAAGGGGAAGGCCGGAGCTGAGCGGTGCACGGGAAAGCTGCTTTGGCGCCTGCCAATACGGATTGCTCTTTCTCCGATACTTTTCCGGGAGAGGGAGCAATCTTTGTTTTCAGCGGTGAAAACGGCTGTCAACCTTTGGTGTCCCGCCCGGCCGCTATTTGGGTTCTGCTTTTTCGACCGGGCCGGGTTGTCGGTCCGGCCGTTTTTGGGTAGAATTAACCGGGAGGTGAGTTCCCTGATTGACGAAAACAGGCTCTTGCAATGCTTTATCGAGTTGGCGGAGGTGGAAAGCCCCTCGGGCGGGGAGAGGCAGGTTGCGGACCTTTTGCGCGCCGGTCTCGGGCGTCTGGGTCTGGCCGTCCGGGAGGACGACGCCGGGCGGCGGTCCGGAGGCAACGCGGGCAACCTGGTTGTACGGGTACCCGGCCGGGGAGAGCCGCTTTTGTTGTGTGCCCACATGGACACCGTGGGGCCGTGCCACGGTGTGCGGGCGCGGGTGGCGGACGGGGTGGTCCGTTCCGCGGGCGACACCGTGCTGGGCGGCGACGACAAGGCTGGTATCGCCGCGATCATCGAGATGCTGACGGTGCTCATCGAGAAAGACCTGCCCCATCCGCCCCTGGAGATAGTCTTCACCATCTGGGAAGAGGGAGGCCTCCGGGGGGCGGATCTCCTCGACCCGGCCCTTTTGACCGCCCGTTACGGCTACACCCTGGATTCGGAGGGTCCGCCCGGGACGATCGTCACGCGCGCTCCTTCCCAGGAAAAGCTCGTTTTTACGGTTAAAGGGCGCGCCGCCCACGCCGGCGTCAGCCCGGAGGAAGGGATCAACGCCATCCACGCGGCCGCGCGGGGGGTCGCCGCCATGCAACTGGGCCGCCTCGACTTTGATACCACCGCCAACATCGGCATCATCAGCGGCGGCCAGGCCATCAACATCGTGCCGGATACCGTCCGCCTGGAAGGCGAGACGCGGAGCCTCGCGGGGGAGAAGCGGGAGCGGCAGACCCGGCTTATGGTGGAAGCCATGGAGGCGGCCTGCGCCGCCTGCGGAGCGGGTCTGGAAAAAGAAGTTACACTGATGTTTCGGGACTTCAACCTGGCACCGGAAAGTCGGCCGGTTCGCACAGCCCTGACGGCCATGCGGGAACTGGGGCTCACCCCTGCCCTGCTCCCGTCCGGCGGCGGCAGCGACGCCAATATTTTCAACGGTCGGGGCATCGCCTGCGCCAATCTGGGCATCGGCATGCGCAAGGTGCATACCACGGAGGAACACATCCTGGTCTCCGACTTGGTGCAGGTGGCCCGCATCCTGGTCCGGATAGCCGCGCAGGCGGCGGGCGGGGATCGTTGACCCGCCGGATCGGCACTCCCGGGCAAGTATAAGCGGACGGTGGCCGGCATATGAATGGCACAGAGAAGGGGTGGATAGGCCATGTTCGTAGTAGTGATCGACCGGCTGCGGCAGCGGGTCATGACGACCCTGCGGATTCTCTTCCTGCTGGCACTGGTGGCGGTGCTGGCCGGCCAGGTCTTCGGACTCTTCAAGGCCGGCGAAGCTCTTCGCTACGGGTCCTATCCGGCCGGTACGGCGAAAACCGCTCCCGGAACCACAGATAACCCGGCGGGCGGCATTCTCGGCACACTGGCCAGGGACCTGCGGCACTTCTATATGGGCCACGACTAACTAAAAGGTAAAATATCCCTTGCCAGAAACCTTGATCTCTGCTATATTGGAAAGGGCTGGTGGCCATTTCCTTTAGACGGAGGTGGGACAAGCATGGAGATCCCCGAGGTACGGGATTTTCTCTATCACCTGGCCATGGAGCGGGGTCTGTCCGTCCACACGGTGGCGGCCTACCGGCGCGACCTGGCCGATTTTGCCTCATTCTGCGGGCAGAGCGGTGTTTCGCCCCCGGCCGCCGGCCGGGAGCACGTCACCGCCTACCTGCGTTCGCTTTCGGACCAAAAGCTGAAGGCAACCACCATCGCCCGCCGTTTGGCCGCCCTGCGCACCTGGTACCGTTACCTGACCATGAAGAACGCCTGCGCCCAGGATCCCACCACGGAATGCGCGCCGCCCCGCCGCGTGAGCCGGCTGCCCCGGGTGCTTTCGGTAAGCGAGGTGGACGAACTCCTGGGCCGTCCCCGCCCCGTCGATCCGGCCGGACAACGGGACCTGGCCATGCTGGAACTCCTGTACGCCACCGGCGTGAGGGTGTCCGAACTGGTCCTTTTGGACCGGGAGAACGTGGACCTGGAGCAGGGAATGGTGCGCCTTTTCGGCAAGGGAGCCAAGGAGCGGATCGTGCCGGTCGGCGGCCGGGCCGTGGCCGCCCTGACCAGGTACATCGCGCGGGGCAGGCCCTATCTGGCCGGGGATAAACATACCAACGCCCTGTTCCTGAACCGTTCCGGCCGCCGCCTGACCAGGCAGGGCTTCTGGAAGATCCTGAAGAAGTACGCCCGGCAAGCGGGTATCCAGCGGGAGATTTCGCCCCACGTGCTCCGGCACTCCTTCGCCACCCACCTGCTGGAGAACGGGGCCGATCTGCGTTCGGTGCAGGAGATGCTGGGACACAGCGACGTCAGCACCACCCAGATCTACACCCATCTGACCGATTCCCACCTGGACGGCGTGTACCGGGCCAGCCATCCCCGCGCGGGGAAGCCCAAGGAAGGAAGACACACTTGACGATCAACCGCATCACCGTCATCGTCCTGGACAGCCTGGGCATCGGGGAACTGCCGGACGCCGCCGCATACGGCGACGAGGGATCCAATACCCTGGCTCACCTGGCCGCCGCGATGGGAGGCGTTTCCCTGCCCCACCTGGGAGCTTGGGGATTGGGCAACATTCTGGCCGTGGACGGGGTGCCTCCGGCGGAAGCACCGGCCGGGGCCTACGGCCGGATGGCCGAGAAATCGGCCGGTAAAGACACTACCACCGGCCACTGGGAAATGGCCGGGGTGATTCTGACCAAACCTTTTCCCCTTTACCCGCACGGTTTTCCCCCCGAGGTCATCGCTGAGTTCGAACGTGTGACCGGCAGGAAGGCGTTGTGCAACAAGCCGGCCTCCGGTACGGTGGTTATCCAGGAATACGGGGAACTGCACCTGGCCACCGGCGACCCGATCGTCTACACCTCGGGCGACAGCGTTTTTCAGATCGCCGCCCACGAGGACGTCATTTCCCCGGAGGAACTCTACCGCATCTGCCGCGCCGCCCGGGCCATCATGACGGGTGACCACGCCGTCAGCCGGATCATCGCCCGGCCCTTTACCGGCCTCCCCGGACACTTCGTGCGCACCCCCCGCCGCCACGACTTTTCCCTGCCGCCGGTCGGCACGACCGTCCTCGACCTCTTGACCGGCGCGGGCATACCTGTGACCGGGGTGGGCAAGATTTCCGACATTTTCGCCGGCCGGGGCATAACCGTATCTTTAACCGGCGCCGGCAACGACGAACTGGTGACCCTGACCGTGGAAGCGCTGCAACAAAAGGGCAAGGGCTTCATCTTCGCCAACCTGGTGGACTTTGACATGCTGTACGGGCACCGCAACGACGTCCCGGGCTACGCCGGGGCGCTCTCGCGCTTCGACGCCCGGCTGCCGGAGATATACGGGGCCATGAGGCCGGACGACCTGCTCATAATCACGGCGGACCACGGCTGCGACCCCACCACGCCCAGCACGGATCATTCGCGGGAATACGTACCGCTTCTGGTGAAGGGGCAGATGGTGGGGCCGGGCGTAAACCTGGGCACCCGCACCGGTTTCGACGATCTGGCCGCGACTATCGCGGAGGTATTCGGTCTGGGATCATTCGGGGGAGAGAGCTTCCTTGGGAGCATCTTGACCGGCGCAGAGCACTGATGAAGGCGTTTCCGCCTCTTCCGGGCCAGCCATCCCCGCGCCGTCACGGCCAGGCGCAAGGTCTTCGGCTGCAACCAGGACAAGCCCCTGGTTGACGAGTCAACGAGCTACCGGGTGAAGCTCCATGCCCGGCACGGAGGACGCAAACTATTCGACGCAAATTCCGGCGTGGCTAAGTACCGAAGTGATGCGGATTGTCAACCCGGAATTGACCACTCCCGGATGGAGGTTGATGAACACGACCATATAGGTAATAAGAAGAATCGTAGTTATCGCAGACACGTCAGAAGCCGGTATTACAAAGTGCTTCGTTTTACAAATCAGTTCAATGAAGACTTGCTTCCAGGTAATAGACATCTTAACGAAGTCTATACAGTTAACCGAGCCATTCTTTTAACCGATGACGGTCCTATTCTAGTGAATAATCGTCGGATCAGCCAATGGAAATACAACGGCCCTTGGGCCGTTCGTAACAAAGTTATCGAACGCTACGATCTAGTGAGAGCCAAGAAGGGTGATATTGGTATTGTCACATCGTTAATGAGTAACTGTACAGTAAGAGTGGATTTTACAAGAAAGCGTGAGGGTCGTAAGGCTAACTTCAGCTTTTACAAACCAGATAGTTTGACCATCCTTCAGAAAAATAGTAGTCAGACATGGATACAGGAGTAGTGTTCCGCCTTTCAACCCTTCCGTAAACGGAGGGGTCTTTCCGGCGGTTGTGATAAATGTGCTATTGCAGTAGGTTAGATAGCCGACGATTACGTATATGATAGCATAGCTTTGTATTTGAGGGGTATTTGGTCGAAGCAGCTGCTGTTAAAGGAAATTCGCGCAAAACAGCAGAAGCAACAGGTTTGTCTTGTGACAGAGAAAGCCTTAAGCAACTTATTATTCATAAAGGAGCATAAACTATGAAAGCGACTATTATAGATCCGTGGACTTGGTACGAGATTACAAAGAATTTTCAGGAGCAAGCAAACATCACTTTTGATGAAGCACTGGATATTATTTACAACTAGGAAGTCTATAAAATGAGAGAGGATGAAAATACTGGTCTTTATTGCAAGTCGCCGTTAGACATAATAGACCTGATCAAGTTTGAACTCCAGGGAAGACTAAAAGAAGCTTTACTGGAAGGTAATTGACAGCTGGAAGGTCGCGTACTGCCTTGGTTGACCCTACCCGCACCAACCTGGCCGACATTCCTATGGTTGACGAGCAGGGCGCGCGGTGGATATATTATGGGGAGAGAGCCCTTAGAAGTCCTTTTGACCGTGAGGTAGGAAATTATGGGAACCAGCATGAAGGCCCTGATTGCCAAGAAGCGTGACGGGCTTCAGCTATCCGGAGAAGAAATCCGGACTTTTGTCAATGGTTACACAGCCGGAGATATTCCCGACTTCCAGGCATCAGCGCTTCTCATGGCGATTTTCTGCCGCGGCCTGGACGATGAAGAAACGATGTTTTTGACCGAGGCCATGGTGGCTTCCGGCGAGCGGGTGGATCTTTCGTCCGTACCTGGGATCAAGGCGGACAAGCACAGTACCGGTGGTGTCGGCGACAAGACCACCCTGGTCCTGGTGCCCCTGGTGGCGGCGGCCGGTCTCATGATGGCCAAGCTCTCCGGCCGGTCCCTGGGACATACTGGCGGCACCCTGGACAAGTTGGCCGCCATTCCCGGTTTCAACGCCGAACTCGGACCGGAGGCCTTTTTCGCCCAGGTGACCCGGGTGGGGGCGGCCATAGCCGGTCAGAGCGTGCGGCTGGTGCCGGCCGACAAGAAACTCTACCGCTTGCGGGACCTGACGGCCACGGTGGAAAGCGTCCCCCTTATCGCCTCCAGCGTGATGAGCAAGAAGATCGCCGCCGGTGCGGACGTCATCGTGCTGGACGTCAAGGCCGGACGGGGGGCGTTCATGCGTACGGCCGGAGAGGCCCGCCTCCTGGCCCGGGCCATGGTGGACATCGGCACCCGCCTGGGCCGCCGGGTCGGCGCCCTGGTCACGGCGATGGAACAACCGCTGGGCCGGAGGGTGGGCAATGCCCTGGAAGTGGCCGAAGCCATAGCTACCCTGCGGGGTGAGGGACCGCCCGACCTGGTGGAGTTGTGCCTGGCCCTGGGGGCGGAGATCCTGGTGTTGGCCGGGGCGGCCGAAACTCTTGATATTGCCCGGTCCAGGCTGGCGCGAACCCTGGATGAAGGCCGGGCCCTGGCCCTTTTTCGGGAACTGGTCAGCGCCCAGGGCGGAGATGCCCGAGTGGTGGACGATCCCGGTCTCCTGCCGCGGGCTCCGCGAACGGCGTGTCTGACGGCGTCCTCCGGCGGGTTCGTTGCCGCCCTGGACGCCCTGCTGGTGGCGGAAGCGGCCATGGAGGCCGGCGCCCGCCTGGAAGACGGAGGCGTCCTTGATCCGGGTGCCGGCGTTATCCTGCGCCGCAAGGTGGGCGACCCGGTGGGTGCGGGGGAGATCCTGGCCGAAGTGCACCTGGCCCGGGGCGTGGAGCAGCACCGTTCTCTGGCGCTGCTCTCGCGGGCTTTCACGATCGGGGCGGTTAAGCCGGTGCCGCTACCGTTGGTGCTCGACCGGATCACCGACCCTGCGGTTTGGGCTCCTGGAAACGGTATCACCACGCCAGCCGGGTTCTCCAGCGTGCCGGGGGACACGGATCGCCCGGACCTGACCCGGGCAGACTCGCTTTAAGAGCGCTTCCTCCGGATCCAGCCGTCCCGAGGCAGGAATTGTTCCGTTTGGTGTCGAATCGTGCTGGTAGCTGGTTGTGGTCCGGCGATCGATCCCGATGAGAAATGCCGGCTCCACTGATCAGGTTGATTCACGCCGGTCATAGGTTCCACCCCATAACGGTTCGAACGGAGACAAAGAGCATGAATGTCTTTGCGCGCGTACGCAATGCGGCTAACAAGATGTTGCGTGGTACTGACTATCAGGTTACGCTCACCATGGAACAAAACCAGATTCTGTTTAGTGTATACAGGGGCAATCGTAAAGTGCCTTTTGCGCAGTTATACCAGGATCATTCGGAATTTAGACGGATAACCCCATTGATCCTGGCTCAGGGAGACCAGATTATCGTGCCCCTTCAAAATCTGGAGCGTGTAAGAGCCGATTTAGGTTATATCTCCGGGAAATGTGCGAACGATTCGGTTAAAGTGTCAATAGCGCCGGAAGTCGCCCGGCTGAAGCCGCGCAATATCCCGGATAACTTCAGTATCAGCTATATCTGGAGCGATTCAGCGGAGGCCCTTATCCAAGAAATACAGGGCGGCCGGGCTTATTGCGGGAAAGGATGGTTTGTAGCGGAGGACGCTTACTGGAATGTTCCCGGAATAAATGAAACGGATGACCCCTGGTTGGTCCAAACAATGGTCCGGGGGAAAGATGTCATCGAGATTGTCAACCACCTTATTCCGGGATGGAAAAAACGGGGAATTCCCGTAACAAGCGAAGTTGTTCCGGGCTCAGGGCCGGCTTTCACCCTGGTGATCGCCGCTGTTGGTGACAGTACCGTTTCCCTGGAAATCACCTGGCGGATCAACCCCAAAGACCTTAAGGCCTACCCTTCGTTGGAGGGATACGTTTTTGCCGGTCCAACCCTGATCGAGGGAATTAATCCCGCGGTCCTGCCCGTGAAGCTGCAGGCGCAAAGCGGCACTTTCGCCCTGAAAGGCAGTGATATCGCTGTTTTCCGCCAAGAGGTCTTCCCTCGTATCAGCAGGTGGACGACAGGGGATATCGAGCGGTTTCTCCAAACACACCAGGTTATTCCCAACGCCGGGGAGTTGATCCTCTCCGTAGAGCGGCTGGAGACGGTCGGTGTCGGCCGGGCCGAGGCCGTTCCTGTTTTTGTCTGCGGGGGAGACCGGGCAACGGTGGGCGAGATCATCAGGCGCATGGGGCCGCGGACGGAATATATCCGCCTGGCCGGCGGCTGGCATGCCGTCGAAAAGCTCAAGAGGCTCGGCATCGGTCCCGACGGACGGCTGCCGGACCAAACGGCGTTGGACCGGAGAATAACCCTTTCCGCGGCGGAAATCCTGCACGGCGGATCGCGGCGCCTTGAGGGCCCCTGGAAACGGATCGTTTTTCCGGAAATGAACATACCGACGGGCCCGATGAGAGATATCGCCCGCCAACATTTGCAATTTTTGATCGAATGGGGGGTTCCGGGAGGCATAGCCGGGGTCTTCCACCGCTATGAAGATGAAGTATACAAGGTCTTGTCCGGGCACTTGAAAACCTTTCCCAAAGCGCGGATTCTCATCGTAGGGAAGAAGGCCGCTCTCGATGCCTTGCCGGACCGATGGAAAGCGATCGTGGCGCTTAGGTTTGAGGGGAACATGAAGGATCCGGAGACCAGGTTCGATGCGCCGGGCTTGCTGTATGTCGCGACCGTCAACGCCCTGGAAACGCGTTCCGGTTTAAGAGGGGCGCAATGGGACATCCTCCTGATTCTCCAACCGGATGCTCTAATCAGGTCCGATACATCGCGGTTCTATGAAACCCTCCTATCCTGCAAAGCCCGTTTGGTACTGGGCACATTTCGCGACAGCGGTTTTTTGGGCCGTCGCCAATCCTTCGTAGCGATTTCCGACATATTCGGGATACCGGAGAACGAGGACGTCTGGAATTATTCCCTCCGGAATCTTTTGGACGGCAGGGTTATCCTGCCGCAGCCTTTCCAGCCGGAGAACGGGACGGTTGTTCAAACGGGCGGGCCGGGCGCTCCGGCTGAATTCATAATTGCCAACGGCGTTCCGGATCAGGCCGTTCCCATCCCGCCGCGAAAGAAGGAGCAAGCCCGCGATAAAGAGGTGGCAGGCTCCTCCCGGTCCGTCCATCGGAGAGATGGAGGGCGCCGGGAGAGCGATTGCGCCGTCTTCCTGGCGGAAGCCGAAAGATTGGCCGGATATACGGAGAAGGTAGCAACGTTTGTACCCTTCACGGGCGACCGCCCGACGTACGCCGCGATGAGTCCTTTACAGCGGAAATGGTATTTCCACTGGCGGGGCCGGGTGCGGGCATATGCCTACCCGGATACCGCCCTGTCCTACATCCTGGTTCATGTCTACGAATTGATCAACAATATCGGCGTGAGAAATCCTACCGACGGCTATTGCCAGTTATACAATCTCTGGACCGGCTACCGGGAGCGCCATCCCCGGTTGGACGATTGCCTGGTGAACTGGATCATGGATTATGCGGCCTTGAACCAGTGTGATGTCGATGCAGGCAAGATCTACGCCCGCCTTCCCAATTCTTATAGTTGCCAATGTTACCTTGATCTGCTTATTGACAAATACAGTAAGTCGGCATTTTCCCTTCCGCTGGAGCTGATTGTACAACTGGTTGATTATGATGTGCGTCGTAGCGATTTTTTCCTGTATCACCACGCCCTTATAGAAGAATATGTTTTGAAAGCCATGAAAAAGGTCGATGCATATTTGGTGGAACGGCATCAGAGGGGCATACTGCAGCTCTTTAAGCCGGGTGGGACCGAAAGGATAGAGAGGGAACCTTTCCAGAATGCGATACATGGCTATGGAAACGCTAGACATACCGTTATCGAAACTCATCCTTATTCCAAGAGCGTGCTATTACGCACGTTCCTTACAGGCATTATGAAGCACACCGAAAATATATTGCGGGAATTCAAGAGGTATCCGGGCAGGCTACAGGACTATACGTTGGAACCGGAAATAGCTGCCTTGATAGACGATTGCCTCACGTCGGGAATATATCCCAGTAGGCCACAACGTAGTAATTGGACGTCGATTATACACATACTAAACACAGTGTCACCGGAGCCACCGGTCACGGTGTCACCGGAGCCACCGGTTAAGCCCGCTCCAACCATCAGTATTGACGAGGCCAAAGTAGCACAGTTGATCAGCGATTCCGACAAGGTAAGGGACATGCTGACAGTTACCGCAGAGCATACGCAAGCTTTCGCTGAAGATACGAATGTTTCTTTGTCAATTATTGCCGGGCCGCCAGGAACACAGAAACACCGGCCGGGCTTGCGGGAGCCTGAAACAGACAGTGTGGCGGAACGAAACGGCGAGGCGTTGGACGAGTCCTCCGGCCTGCCGGAGGAGTGGAAACTTTTCCGGGAGAATATGACTGCTTACCAGATCCAGACCCTTGCGGCTCTATGGCAAAAAGACGATTCGCTTACCGGGATCGACCGTCTGGCCGGGGATAGTTTCCTGATGCCGGAAATGCTTATCGATTCCATCAATGAATTGGCTTTGAACCATATTGGTGATATGCTTATCCTTGCTGAATCCTCTTCTCCGGCTATCAATGAAGCCTATCTGGAAATCGTGAAACTAATTACTGCCTGAGGGAAAGGTGGACCCGCCATGAATCAAGTCAGGATACCGAAGAGACTCACCACAGCGCTTATCCATTCCCTGTCGGCCGGTGTTGTGCCGCGGATCGGGCTTGAGCACGTAGCCGTCGGCCGAAAGCAGGAGATTGAGACCCTGCTGGCCGACTTGGAGAATGTTGCCGAAGGCGGAGCCTTCTTTCGATTCCTGGTCGGCCGTTACGGCTCCGGCAAGAGCTTTTTGCTGCAGGTCATCCGGAACTACGCCATGGAACGCGATTTTGTGGTGGCCGATGCCGACCTGTCCAGCGAACGGCGCCTGGTCGGTGGAAAGGGCCAGGGATTGGCCGTCTACCGGGAATTGATGAACAATCTTTCTACGAAAACCAGGCCGGATGGCGGGGCGGTACCCGCCATCCTCGAGCGGTGGATATCGATGATCCTGGCCCGGGTAGCGAAGGAGACCGGCCTGCGGCCGGCTGACAGCGGTTTTACCGAAGCGGTGGAGTTGAAAATCCTGGAGACGGTGAACGGAATTGAGGGAATGGTCCATGGTTTTGATTTTGCCAGAGCGGTCATAGGCTATTGGAACGGATACCGGGAGGCGGACGACGCCGGCAAGGGGGCCGCGCTACGCTGGCTTCGCGGTGAGTTCGCCACTAAGACGGAAGCAAAGGCCTTTCTCAACGTGCAGATGATAATTGGTGACGACAACTGGTATGACTTTATCAAACTTATGGCGGCCTTCGTTTCCCACATAGGATACAAAGGTCTGATAGTTTTTATTGACGAAGGCGTCATTTTATATAAGATCACGAACGCTGTGGCCCGCCAGGCCAATTACGAAAAACTTCTGACCATGTTTAACGATACGATGCAGGGAAAGGCGCGAAACCTGGGAATTCTTCTGGGCGGGACGCCGCAGTTTGTCGAGGATCCCCGGCGGGGGCTATACAGCTACGAAGCCTTGCGCTCCCGGCTGGCGGCCGGCCGGTTTGCCGGGGACAGGCGCGACCTTGCCGGTCCTGTTATCCGGCTGCAAACCCTCACCCATGAAGAAATATTCGTCCTCCTGAGGCGGTTGGTTCAGGTTCACGGGAGTCACTATGCTTATGAGCCGCAAGTCTCCCAGGCCGATATGCTGGAATTCATGGAGGAGGTGGCGGGACGGGTGGGGGCGGAGGAGCTTTTGACGCCCCGGGAGGTCGTCCGTGACTTTATCAGTCTTTTGAACATTATCCACCAGAATCCCGGCTTAACCTTCGGGCAGGCGCTACGCGGTCAGGATTTCCGGATAAGTGCGGCCGATAGGGGTCCGGAGGAAGGGAATGATTTTGCGGAGTTCACTTTATGAGCGGGAATCCCTTCTACCGGTTGGCTCCCTTTATCCAGGAATATATATACACCCACGGCTGGACGGAGTTGCGGGCGGTCCAGGTCGAAGCCTGCCGGGTTATTTTCGAAACGGATCATCATCTGCTTTTGGCTGCGGCAACGGCCTCCGGGAAGACCGAAGCCGCGTTTCTCCCGGTCATTACCCTGCTGCACGAAAATCCTCCTTCCACCATCGGCGCCTTATACATCGGTCCGCTCAAGGCGCTGATCAACGACCAGTTCCAGCGGCTGGGTGATCTACTGGAAGAAGCCCGTCTGCCGGTCTGGCATTGGCACGGGGATGTTTCCCAGAGCCACAAAATCAAGCTGATGCGGAATCCCAAAGGGATCCTGCAGATCACGCCCGAATCCCTGGAGAGCATCTTGATCAACCGGCATACGGAAATCGGGCGCCTGTTCGGCGACCTGCGCTTTATCATCATTGACGAAGTGCATGCTTTCATGGGCACGGACCGGGGCAGCCAGGTGCTCTGCCAGTTGGAGCGTTTTATGAGGCTGACCGGAGTCAACCCGCGCCGCATCGGACTTTCGGCGACACTGGGCGACTATGCCGTGGTCGAAAGGTGGCTGGCGGCCGGAACCGGCCGGCTGGTCGCCACGTCCGGAATGCGGACGGGACCGCAAAAAGTAAGGCTGGCTGTGGAACATTTTTCCGGTCCCGACCCCCGGAGGGAAGAGGTCCGGGGCGCGGCAAGCAAGAGCGCCCGGTTGGAATCGCCGACCGGCGGGAACCCCCCTTTTTCGCCCTATGACGAATACGTGTTCGACCAGTCCACAAACAGAAAGTGCCTGATTTTCACCAACAGCCGCACCGAGGCGGAGCAGACGGTGGCCACTCTCCGCCAGATGGCCGAAGAACGGAAGATGCCGGATATCTACCATGTTCACCACGGCAGCATAGCGGCTTCCTTGCGGGAAGCGGCGGAGAGGGCGATGAAAGAATCCATCGGACCCAGTGTCACGGCCACAACCATAACCCTGGAATTGGGCATCGACCTGGGACTGCTGGAACGGGTCATCCAGTTGGAATCGCCTTTATCAGTCTCCGCCTTCGTGCAACGTCTGGGACGTTCCGGCCGGAGGGGTGCGCCCGCGGAGATGTGGTTTGCCTGTAAGGAGGAAACTTCACCCAGGGATCTGTTACCTGATCAAATCCCCTGGCCCCTGCTGCAATCCGTCGCCGTCATCCAGCTTTATCTGGAAGAGTTGTGGATCGAACCGGCGGTACCCAGGAAGTATCCGTTCAGCCTCCTGTACCACCAGACCATGAGTACCCTGGCGGCGACGGGGGAACTGACCCCGGCGGCACTGGCCCACAGAGTGCTGACCCTGTCTCCGTTTAAGGGTATATCAAGGGAGGATTTCCGGCGGCTTTTACTCCACCTCATCGAAATCGACCATATCCAGCGGACGGATGAAGGCTGTCTGCTCGTTGGCCTCGCGGGGGAACGGGTGGTGGGTAATTTCCGGTTCTACGCTGTTTTCCCCGATAACGAGGAGTATACGGTGCGGGACGAATCCCGCGAGATCGGCAGTATCCTTACCCCGCCGCCGCAGGGCGAACGGTTCGCTCTGGCCGGCCGCACCTGGGAGGTGCTCGAGGTCGATATCAAGCGCAAGACGGTCTATGCCCGACAGGTTAAGGGCAGGGTCCGCACTTCCTGGACCGGTGGCGGGGGCAGTATTCATTCCAAAGTCACCCGGCGCATGAAACAGGTTCTGGCGGAAGATTACGTATATCCCTATCTTCAGCCGGGTGCCGCCGAAAGACTGAGCCAGGCGCGGGAATTGGCCCGTAAAACCGGACTATTGCAAAGCGATATCGTTTCTTTGGGCGGGAACGGTTATGTCGTTTTCCCCTGGCTGGGCACGGTGGCCTACCGGACCCTGGACAGGTGTCTACGTCTTAGAGGGAAAGATCTATTCGGGATCAGGAATGTCAACGGCCTTTCCCCCTACTTTCTCACCTTCGGCCTGGAAGGTCGCCGGGAGGCGGCCGATGTGTTCAGGGAACTGATGGAGCGTACCGGGGACGTTGAACAACTGGTGGGCGAAAAGGAAGCCCCCGTGATCGAGAAATATGACGAATTCATCCCGCCCCCGTTGCTGAGAAAAGCCTTCATCCACGACTACCTGGACTTGGAGGAGGTACGATCCCGGTTTCTTGAAACCGGAGGTACGTAACAGCTACCAGTGAAGGCCTCCAGGTTATCACTGATCTCCCCGCCCCTGGCTTTACCCCGCCGGTCAATGGTTGTTTACCGGAGTGTTCGTGAACTCTGTTACATCCGCCATGCAAATGGATTATTCAGTGTCAGGGCGAAATAGTGGTCACACAAGGACATCCTTCAACTTTATCATGAACCCGGGCAAAAGCGTGGTGGTTAGAACGTCGTTACGGTCAAATACACCCATCCACGTCCAATATTCCTTAGCTCCGTGCTTATAACCTAACTTTTGCGGGAAACTTCTCTGCTGACATTACCCGTTTAAAATAATTTACAAATCTCTTGTGCCTGAGTTCTCCCGGGTGGTACAATGGACCCGGGAGGTGATAATTCATGGGCTACAGGTCTCTCGCCCCCGAAGAGAAATCCAAAGCCTTAAAAGAGGTATGGGCCTCGCCGCGGTCTATCTCCAAAGTAGCCGAAAAGTATGGCATATCCCGACCGGTGCTGTACCACTGGTCTGCCTTGGCCGAACGGACAATTCTGGATGTCCTTACAGAGAAACCCGGTCCAAAGAAGAGATCTCCATTACAAGTATTGGAGCAGGAGAATCATAGCCTCTGGAAGCGCATCGAAGATTTGTCACTTATTATCACGAGACTATCTCAAGAAGGTCAAATGCCGGCCTCCGCGTCGTCCAGCCAGCAAAGCTCGCGACCTGCCAAGTGTCCTTCTTGCGGGTCCGAGCGGATCTGGAAAAACGGATCCTGGCCGTTGAAGGGGGGCCGCCAACAACGCTTCGTGTGCGCCAACTGCCATCAAGTCCTGTATGAAAAAAAACTCCTTCGCCGGCTGGGGACTAAATTTCGCAATCTCGGTCAGCGGACAAGGCGAGCGACATCCAATCTCAGGCATCTACTGGCTCGTCCCGGTTGTTTTAGGTGGAAGGGCCTTGGCGGTCAAGGCCCTTGGCCCCTTCCTTGGGGAACCACGGCCGCAGAGCCTCGCCAGGGGCTCCGGCGCGTCACCGGTCTGACTGTCACGTGATGACACCTAATTCGGCCAAAGTAGTGACGTTGTCAGCTACAGTAGTATGTATCAGTTAACCATTCAGACACCGTTGATTGACTTAACGCAGCAAGGGACTATTATGAGGTAGAAAAGCTCTTTCGGATTCACCGCCGGTGAGAAGTTAGACTTTTGCTTTCGGATGGTCGGCGAGTGCCTTCGGCGGCAAGATATCCGGCACGTCAAGGCGTGCCACGCCGATACGGCTGTCGGCCATCCCGTAATAAACGTCGAAGCGGTCTGGTGTGCCAAGATCGAGGCGCTGGTCGATTCCGGTGGGAAACACGACGTCGGCGACGGTCCCCCGGCGCTCTTGCGGCAATGACGGCGTCAGCACCGGCTTCTGTGAACGATAGTAGATAAGGCGCGGATGCGTGTCCGAGAGCACCATCACCCCGGCCGAGTAGCACAGATGGCGGTCTTCGCTGCTCAACTCCGCCACTTCGCCCACGCCGTGGTAAACGATCAGCCAGCCGTGCCGGGTCAGGATGGGCGGAGTGCCACCGCCGATTTTGAGCCGTTCCCATGGCCATACCGGACTCGCCAGCCGGTGATGAGAGGTGAACCGGCCGAGACGATATGGCTCACGATCCTCCAAGTCCGTGTGGCAGTACGAAATCCAGATGCTTTCCCGATGGAGGTCCACCTTGCGGGACGCGGGGTGGTATGCAGTTTCCTCCGGACGAGTCGTGGTAAAGAGCGGCCGGTGGAGCATGGCCAGAGCCGGTATTCCGGCTGGATTACTAATCGCCACGGGGAAGATGCTGGCATCTTTGTTGTCCTCGCCGTCGAACTCGACGCCGTCGTGCGGACTGAAGGTGGCGAGGCCCAAACGCTGCCAGTGGAACAGGTCCTTCGACAGTGCCAGGGCGATCCGTGGGCCTTGGGGCGAAAATGCCGTGTAAGTCATCATATAGCTCTTGAACGGTTCGAAGAAACTGATCCGCGGATCCTCGCAGCCGCCGCCGTCTGGCCGTCGCTCGTAATCCGCTTCCGGCTCCAGCGCAATCCCTAACCGCTCGACACCGACCGGGTCGCCGGCCTCATTGAACCGCACCCGGGCAATCCCGATGCGCGAGTAATTGCCCCGCGCCACGAGCCGAGGAAACAGGTACAGTTCACCATCAGGGCCACGAACGGCAGCCGGATTCAGGACTCCTTCGACCTCCTGGGGATTGCCCGGCTCCGGCTCCATCACCGTCCCCAGGCGCTGCAATAGAAAGTCAGTCATCGGCTCTCCTCCTCACCAGGTCTTGTACGCAGAAACGCCATCCAAGCAGGCGATGATCGCCTCAATAACCAGTTTCGTGTCATCGGGATCTCTGACTTGGATACACACAACTCCTGCTTCTCTCGCCGGATAGTCGTTCCCACCAGGAAACAGGGCATCCCCTATAAAAATCATCTCTTTTATTGTAATGCCCAGGATGTCCCGGAGTTTTCCAATACCGTAGGCCTTGTCAATGCCATGCTTGGTGACATCGACAGATGTCGT
>JAJYZD010000242.1 GCA_021800315.1 Bacillota bacterium
GAACTTCAATTGAGCCACGGCATTCTGCCTTACTGTCGAAGGGTTCTGGTCTTCGCTTCGCTCGTGGTTACGCCCACATCGCGGAATATCCCGGGAAAATATCCCCATTTACTTGCGGTTCTTTGAGTTCATACATAATGCCAGAAGGAGAGGAAAGGCAGTTCTTTCTTCGCTATTAGGTGCACTGTTAGCCTAGTCAATATATGGTAATTTGTAGCACGGGGCACCCCGCTAAAACAGGATAAGAGCCACAAAAAATTCAGGCTGGGTTAGGCCGACACTCCCCGCAGTTAGACAGTAGACACAATGTATACCGAACCAGTTCCGACGATCGGAAGAGATATGGCCAAAACCATTGACTTTTGGGTCGGAAAAAGTTCCAGACACCCCTCGCACAGGAGCCTTTCACGACATTGTGGCATCCTGGCATGGACGGGGCCGTGTTCCCCCCCAAAAAGCTCTCCATCAATCCAATGCGGTCGGGAATAAGCGCCATGCGCCACCGGCCTTTTTTCTTTTACTTGAACCGTTGCCCTCTTGATCGCTAACCGGGATGTTTTGAAAAAACAGGTTCGTATTACACCGGCATGGCCGGAGTAAAGTTCCGGTATTTGCCTTGGGTGATGCGCATGCTACGATAGATCTCAACTACACCCATTGCCCTCAGCTGCTCCCGGGGAGGGCGGGATTGCTGCAACTCCCGCAAGGCCAGCAGCGATCGTACCGTATCGAGGTCCAGAGATCCTTCCCAGATCGGCCAAGTCCATCGCACTTCACCGCGCCTCTGGCTAAAGCCTGTTGTCTGCAGACTCCGTCCTACCGGCATGACGGGCAGCAGAGGCAATCCCTCGACGGCGAGACGGTTGGCGCCCCGTACCGTCCGAACGGGATCGCCCGATGGTTCGCCCCAACGCAAAGCATACCGGCGATCGTCCGTCGGGTCCCAACGTAAACTGGGACCCGGATCGGAATATCGCCAGGGTAAAAAGAGTGCTTCGGTAAGATGGCTCTCCGTCGTTTCTTCGGCCAGTTGGGTCATAAAGGCCACGAAATGCTGGTGACCAGCGCCACTCATGGTGCGCAGGGCAGTATCCTGGATCTGGGCAGGCTTGGCCCCCTTACCCTCAACCAGTACCTCGCTGGCGAAGGCTGTCACGAAATCGGCGAAGCAGTTGTCACCATATTCTGTTCGCACCTGGGCCTGTAATGCCACCTCGCGAAACTGGGCGGCGTCCAGAGTCAGATCCTTGCTGAAGGCAAAGGCGGGATGACCAGCCATCCGCCGCAGCTGTTCATGCAAAGCCGGGATCAAAGCATCCCGCGGCAATTCCCCGGCTGTTTCCAGGCGAGGCCGCCAGGCCCCGCCGGATGGATCCCACCGGATCAACATTCGTTGGTCGGGCCAAGCCAGGGACACGCTCCGCAAGGTGCCCAGCGCGGCCAGAAAAGCCAAAGGATTCCCGCCGTCGAGGCCTTGCAAATGCCAATCGGTCATACGTTGTCTTCCTCCTGTCGCGTTTCGGCTGATTGTTCAGCTTCACTCGACCGGTGGTCCGCCAGACGTAGAATGGCCTCGAACCACGCCAGTCCCCACCAGCCGTAAAGGCGGATCAGGTACCAAAACCGCCGGGCCACCCCCGAATCAAGCCGTTCCAGACGGGTCCCGCCGATTGCTGTCAACGTGTGCCCCCTGAATTCAATTGCCACGGTACGGGGATCGGAGTCTTCCACTACGGGGGCGAAAGGACGGCAGCGACCATGGTGACTGGCAACCAGGTGTAACACCAGTTCCCGCCGCGCCTCTTCCCGGGGCAACAACTCAGGCGCGGATTGCAGGAGACGTAGGGATAACAGTTCGTGTCTTCCGCCCTTGGGATAGCCCACCCTCTTACGGGCATTCTCGAAGGAGGTACGTCCTGCAGGCAGGTCGCCGGACTTGGCCAGAAGCGGTCCCCGTGCCCAAGGGTTGCCACCGTATAGCAACGCCTGGAATCGCGGGTCGGCTTTGCCGAGATCGTGGGCCTCCCCGGCCAGAGCCAGGTCTTCGACGACGGGCACGGGAAGACCGCACCCCTGCGCGAAACGTCGGGCATATTCCGCCACGCCTGCCAGGTGGGTGTTCAGATGTACCCGGGAGGTTCCCGAAGCCGAAGCATCGTCCTCATCACCGAAGTGATCGGCATTATCCTGCGGCAAGACCGGTAGCGAACGGCTGCCGCGAACCACCAGACCGGCCACGGGGTGCAGGGTTAGAGCCTTTTTCAAGCGCCTGTCCCGGGCGAGGTGCCTGGCGATCTCCGCCAGCCATGGCTGCACGGGCTCGTTTGCGAGGGTAGTGAGGGCTGTCCGCAACTCCTCAACGAGACCTTCCGAGTCTTCCTCGATCAGTGCCGGGCCACGTTTGGCCAATTCCATCAGGTGCTCTCCCGCTTCCCCGGCCCGCCACCCGGCAATGACGACCGGATGCAGCCGGAGCATGGCCTGGGCCCGCGATTGCCTGTGAGCGCGCTCGGCCCAGTCGGCGCGGACCTGTCCCGCCGTTTCCGGCACGTCGCCGAGGACATCGAAGCCTCCCAAGGCGGCCGGTATAACCACGACATCCCCCGGCCGCAGGGTGTCGGGGCCGAAAGTGCTTTCAGCTTCCTCCCTGTTGCGCCAAAGAACCACCCGCCGGGGTTCGGTCGTGTCCGGGGTCCTGGCTTCCTCATCCAGAGCAGCGCCTTCAACGTCGGATTCCGACGCGGCATCCGCATCCCCTCCCGTCAGCCAGCGCCGCATGCTGCCTATGGGCACGGGCAGGCACTCGGCGATGGTGGGTGGGCACAAGGCCAGAGCGTCGAGCCAACGCTCTCCATCGGCGTCGAGATCAAGGTCGGCGCGCCAGCACACCTGGACGTCCGCGGCCGCGCGCCGCGGACCGTGCAGGAAGAAGGCCACGTCCGGCGAGGGCATTGGGTCGGGGGCCGTTTGAGCCCAGGAATCAATATGTGAAGGGAACATGACCGGGGCGTGGGCGGCCGGCGCGTTGAGCCGGACCATTGATTCAGGGGGAGGTAGACGCTTGTCGAGGGCGGCGATGCCCATATCGACGTAGGCAGCCTCCCCTGCCTGATCTTTCAGCCATTGCCAGGTCGCGGCCAAGGCCGGGCCGTAAACCGGATCATCATCGCTGTCCGCGGTTTGATCGGCACGTATCAACACGGCGGCCGGTGCGGGGCCGGGGCGCCCCATCCGGTTCAAGCGTCCGAAGCGCTGCCGGAGGGCGTCGAGACTGGCGGCTTCCGTGACGAGGACATCGAAATCCAGGTTGGCACCGACCTCCAGCGTCTGGGTGGCGACCACAAACAACGGGAAGTCGAGCCGGCGCTCGCGGGAAACATCGGCCGACAGGCGCTTCAACCATACGGCTACGGTATCGTCCCGGTCAATGGGCCGCATCCGGCCGGTCAGCAGCACGGCCCGATCACCGTATTGGCCTCTCAGGAGGGCATGGGTACGGCGGGCCGTTGCCACCCGGTTGACGAAGATGACGGTGGCGAGAGGCCGTCCTTCACTTAGGATTTCCGCTTGCGCTACGAGGGCGTTGGCGAGTTCTTCGGCGGCCTTGGCGCCTTTTGCCTTCTCCACCGGCACCAGGCGGGTGGGCTTGGCGGCCAGTTGACGATCCCCCAGCGGATGCCCCGGTGTGGCTGGTTCCCTGGATTCGTCCCGGAAGACATCAATGAGCCCGGCCGGGGGAGTGGCGCTCATAACCGTTATCTGGAAGGACGCGCCCAAGGGCTCGCTGGCCTGGGCGCGATACCTGCCGACGGCCTGGAGGGTTTCCAGGAAAGGCTGGGCGCAGTGAGCCTCGTCGAGCAGAATAAGACTGTCATTGGCGGCGAGACCGGCCTGAATGGGCCAAGCCCTGGATGAACGGCCGTATGCGCGGAACAGAAGGCGCGATCCCATTTGATCCACGGTACTGGTGATGATGGTGGGCTGGATCGGGGATCTGGCCCAGGCATCGTCGCGGTACATGCCACCCCGCAACTGGAAGCAGGCCAGGGGGTCGTCACCTGCCGCGAGCTTGCGCAACCGGTCGGCCACGGTTTTGAGGATGCCGTTCCCGGCGTTCCTCAGTTTTTCAGCCAGGGTACGGGCGCGGTCGAAGGCCTCGTCCACTATGATCCTCCGGTCCACCACGTAAAAGATGCGGCGCGGTTCGGTGAGCGGCCTGCCGGGAGCGAGCAGCCCGGCCCGGGCCGCCAGGGCGAAGACCGCGATGTCCAGGCAGGCCGTCTTGCCGGCTGCCGTAGGTAACGCGATGGCACCCGGCCACCCGCCTTCATCCAGGATCCGGATGGCCAGCATCTTCTGCCAGGAAAAAGGGGCCAATCCCCATGCCGCTTCGAAAAAGGCCACGAAATCGGCCGCGGTCAAGTCTGTCATTTCATCCTCCCTGTCGTACCGGGCGGCACAGACCATAGCCCCGGTAGCGTCCCGCCCCGACCAGCACCGGACCTTCTACGTCCTGCCCGAACAGGATCACGGCATGAGCATGATTCATCCCGCCCCGGTCTGTCTGGCGGATGAGGCGGGGAAATTCGCGGCTGACGGGGACACCCTCGAACAAAGATACCGGATGCAGCAAAACTTCCACTGGGCGGGGGAGTCCTGCGTAACAGCAGGCGTCTTTGACCATCTCCGCGGCCTTGTCCCATCTTTCCGTTCCGCGGAAATGACGGTCGAATACGATGGGGGTGACTGTGGCCCAGTGTCTCGCCGGTCCCGTCCAAACGCCGGGACGGAGATTTACCGGAGGTTCATCGCGGGAGTCCAGTTCGGCCGTACACTCGAACCAGTTGCCCTCAAAGAGGCGTATGGGTAACGGCAATCCATGTTCGTCCCTTAGCCAGGAAAGACAGCGGACGGTTTCTTCCGGCGGCACTTGGCGGGGCAGCGCCAACGCCACGCCCATCAGGCGTCCGTCTGCATGTTCCCGACCCACGAAGGGCAAGGGGAGGAAGGCGAGATGAGGCGATGTCGAGGGCAGGCCAGCGGGCGTATGACCGGAAACCCATTCCGGCACCGGCTCCGGGCAATTAGCCAGTATGGCTCCCCGCACGGCCTCGGTGAGCCTGAGGGTTTCCCGGACGGTGAGACGTGAACCCGATAACGCCAGTACTACCGGATTGGGGTCGAACACACTTCCGGGAGTGGGGACCAAGGATTCCGGCAGGGGTATGCCATACCCCTGCCAGATACCGGGCCGGGGACGCAGGCTTACCGGACGTCCGTCGGGAAAGTCGGCGTCCAGGCGAGTTTTAAGGGTTTTTTTGTCCTTTCCTTTGGCCGCCTTGATGCCGGCTTCCAGGTCGGCAAATGAAACGGCGCAGTCACGGTTGCAGCATATTTCGAGGTAACGTAGCCTGCCCCGCCCGAATATCCGCAAACGGTGGCGGGCGATGCCCTCCACCGGTACGAG
>JAJYZD010000020.1 GCA_021800315.1 Bacillota bacterium
TGGGTCCTGTTGATTCCGGCTAACAGATCGGCCACCGCAACTTCCCGTTCCCCGCGCCCGCCAATCAAGAGGGCTTTAGCCTCCAGGGCGAGTAGAGCCGGGATACCGTCCGCGGCTGGGGCCGCGTTGGCTAAATTGCCTCCGATAGTGCCGGTATTGCGAATCTGCGGCGAACCGACGGAACCCGCCGCCTGGGACAGCAGGGGCACATACTCAAGCACCAACGGGTCTTTTTCGATGGCCGCGAAGGTGGTCATGCTGCCGATCACCAGATTCCCGTCCACTTGCCTTAGCTCCCGTAATTCCTTAATACCGCCTAAATCCAGGATGTACTCCGGCTCCACGGTACGCTCCCGCAACTGAATGATTAAATCTGTTCCGCCTGCCAGTACCTTGGTCGTGTTGGGTGAGTCGGCAAGACACCTTAACGCCTCATCAAGAGTTGTCGGCTGAAAATAATCCAGAACCCGCAAGAAGAGCCCCCCTATCCCTTAACCAACCCGGCAAAGTTGAAGAGGTCCGGGACAACGCCAGCCCCATTCGTACCGTTTAGGGTAAGCGACCCCAAAATATTAACCATGCAAAATTATTCGACCGTGAGAAGTGGAAGCCCCGGAGCCCCCGGCGGGCAAGCCTCTGCGGTCTCATCAAGGCAGCCGGCGAGTCCGTGGGTGGATACCCATTCACCTGTTTCGAACGCTTTGCGCTCAAACCATTCTGGTACCTACACCAGATGATGATCCGGCTGTCTAGCCTCTTTTTCTAGAACCCTTGATTTGTCTCCCAGATCTCACGACCAGGGAACCCGCACCGCTAAACTCCCCTGGATATCATAAGAAATCCGGATCCCGGTGTCAAGGGACCCTAAACAATGTTAGCATTTGGGAATTATATCGCCATGCTCCCTAACTTAACCGCGCCGCCTGGACACCACTGCACACAGGCGCCGCACCCGTCACAAGCCGCTTTGTCAACCTGATAAGTACCTCCAATGCTGGAAACTGCGCGGTACATGCACACTCTCTCACAGATACCGCACTTGGTACAATTATCCTGACTGATACCCGCAACCAAGGGCGGTAACTTGGCTAACTCTTCGGTCGTCGTGATATAGGGCAGAGCGATCCCACGGATCTCATCGATGGATTTATAACCTTTTTTAGCCATCCAGTCCCCCAGGTCTTTTAGCCACTTACTGATTATCCCATAACCATTCCACATAACAGCAGTCGCTGTTTGGACGGTAGTAGCGCCAAGCATAATGTACTCGATGATCTCTCCAAAGCTCATCACTCCGCCAATCGCCGAAATAGGCAGATCAACCTTGCGCGCAACCTCTGATAAGTGGCGCATGACAACCGGCTTGATGGCCGGACCAGAATAGCCGCCGTAGCCCCGTAAAAAGGGTTTTCCGGTTTCAATGTCCACTCCGGCAAACGAGCGCACGGAGTTGCTGATCGAAAGCCCATCTGCACCCGCTTGTTTTACAGACAGCGCTACTTCGACCATATCAAACACAGTTGGAGTAAGCTTAACGGTTAAGGGCCTTTTCGCAACGCTTTTTGCAACTTTGGTTTGTATATAGGTAAGCTCCGGACTCTTGCCGATGTGCATACCCACTCCAGCGGCCGGCATCGGGCAGGAGACGTTTAATTCGAGCAAATCAACCATACCCGTACCCTGAATCTCCTCAACCAACCGGGCGGTATCCTCAGGGTCAGGCATCGCAAGTACGCTGGCCTGAATTACCGCTCCGCCCTCTTTGGCAACGCCTAAATCTTCCTTTACCCATGCTTCCCGGGTTTTAGTCGTAAAAAGCTCTAAGTTAACCATACCGATTGGCCTGCCATTATGGCGGATGAGGTGAAAACGCCCGTTCCGAGGGTGCGCCGCCCAGTCCTGAACCGGTCCGATCGTCTTCGGAATAACACCGCCTACACCGGCTAAACCAGCTCTTTTCATGCCCTCACCATCCCAACTCGGCGTTGCGGATGCTAAAACCAAGGGATTCCTGAATTCCACACCGGCAAACGTTACCGCCAAATTAGCCATAGACCTTCCGCCTTTCCGACAACTTAACGAGGTAAGTCAAAAACATAAATTCTTATTATTTATCGCAAGTAATCCTCTCGATAGCACCTTCGTCATCACCTAACTCCCTTCCAGACATCTATTCGCTGGATGTCCCAATCAACGGGGGTCTGTCATTTATCCCTTTGATCAGAGGCAAAGAAATGACTTTCAGCAAATCAGCAAGTGTCTGGCGTCTTGAAAGGTACGAGAATATCTTGTTCGTTGCAGTTCAGTCTACTTCGTGTTGATGGGCCCGTTATCCTTTAGACCTTTTATACAAAACCATCGCCTTTATTTTATTCCATTGGGCCATGACCGGCCTAAAACGGATCGGCAGCGCCGTGCAGCATGGAGGGACCCCATTGGACCCTCCAACTGAAAGGAGCGTCGTTTTCCCGGTTGCCGGACGGAAAGCACCGTTCCCGGACGTCGCCGGAACCGGCCCCGGAGCCACCGGATTTTCCGGCCGGTAACAGGAGAAAGGGCCCGGGTCGAGAATAACTTTGAACATTGGATGCAAGCCCAGGAGGGGAGAGGTGTTAATGGAATACCTCGGTCAGCGGAACTGGCACTGCCTGGTCACCCGGCCGCAAAAGGACCTGGTCCACGCCCGCACCACCTACCTGACCATCGACACGGAGGCCATGGCCAGTCTCAAGGTGGACGCCGCCACTTTGGAAATAAAAGAAGCGCGGTGGGATATCCACCGCCGGGAGAAAGGCCGGCCGGAATGTCTGAGCGTTCCCGCCCTGGCGGGGCAGCGCGCCTATTTCGGCTCGGGACCGGTCATGAGAAAGGCCCTGGCCGGGTTCCATCCCGCGGCGGCCGGACTGTTCGCCGAAACGATCCGCGGTGTCATCCAGGCCGAAACCTGGCTTATCCGGGAGCGAAGCTACGCCTCCATGGAGGATTACGACCGGGTCTGGACCCAAGAGCACCGCGGCTCCTGCCGCTATTATTCCAACCTGGACCGGGTGACCGGAACCTGGTCGGAGCACATCGCCGACCAGGAGCGCACCGACGTCCTGTTCAACCGCTTCAAGAGCGCGGTGTGGCACCGCCTGCCGGAAGGGGACCTCCTCATCACGGCCACCCTGGCCGACTCCTTCCACAACGTCGGCCTGACCGTCCAGGCCGCCCTGCCCTCCTTCACCGTGGTCGAAGCCCGGGGAAAGGTGCGCCGGGCTCCGGACGCCGTGTGCCGCGAGGCCGGAGCAACTGTGCCGGACCTGGCCGGGACAGCCCTGACCCAAACGGACAAGCGTACCGTGGCCCAAATCCTGGGGGGACCCCAGGCCTGCGTCCACCTGGTCGACCTGGCCGGCGACGTCTGCCGCGAGTTGGCCCTGGACCTGGCCAGGAAAACCGGAGACAGCTGACCCGGCCGGTCAGTCATTGGGAGTGTTACCGCCCGGCCCACGCATATCGCCAACTATTACGATATATTCCGTATCAAGCCGAGTGAAGTAATGCTGAAAGATGTGGTGACTGATATGAGTAATGCCACCGTGATGGAACGCATGATGAATACCATGATGGAACGCATGATGGACAAGATGCCACCGTCCGACCGGCGGACGATGATGCAGGACATGATGGGGCAAATGGTGGGAGGCATGACCGCGGACGAGCGACTGGCATTCATGCATTCCATGATGCAGACGTGTCTACCCATGCTCACCGAGGGACTCGACGTTACGGAGAGAACGCGGATGGTACGTGACATCATGGGTACATTGGCCCCGGATACGCAGCGGACAGACAATGACGGTCAGGACAGCTGATAAGACTCCTGTCCGGCACCTCAAAACGCGGCGGCGCCAATCCGCAGCTTGAAGTCCCGGTTGCACCGTATCCCGCATCAGGCCCCGCAATCCCACGGATCCTGGAAGAAAACCGACCGGCATACCTCGCCACGGTTAACCCCGGACGCCCGCGGATAGCGATGACGTTCCGACCGGGTTCCGAACAAATCCGCGAAAGCCCGTAGGCTTAAAGCAGGGGGTTTCTTCTTCGTTTTCATTCGGCGCGGAGCGAGGCCACCAGCCGGACCGGGTTCCTGAGGCAGAAAGACGCCGGACACCGCTCCTCGGCCAAACGCATCACCGCCTCGATCCGTTCGCGGAAGGCGTTGCTGCGAACGGTAAGTAGAACCCGTACCTGGTTCGCCCGGATATTTCAGCATCCGCTAGCGGCGGCGGTCACCCCCAGGCAAAGCGGGGAAGGCATGATTCCCCGGTCCGGGAATTTTAAGCCGGACGCCGGTACGGATGGGTTTCGCGCATGCGCAGGATCAGGATCATCGCCATGACCAGGGCCAGCACGCCCACAATGATCACAGCGTGCGCGGTCCCCGTTACCGCCAGCAAGGCGCCGATACCGAGTCCGCCGATAAAGTAGCCGCCGTCACGCCACAACCGGTAAACACCCAATATACTCCCCCGGCGATCTGGGGGGGCTATGTCGCTCACGGTGGCGTTGAGATTAGGATACAGCAACGCCATCCCCATCCCGGCCACGACGGCCGTCGCCAACCACAACCCCACTCCACGGACCTCCGCAAAGGCGATGAGTCCCGCGCCCAGGAGCGCGAAGCCTAGAACAACAGGGATCTTCCGGCCGATGCGGTCCGACAGGAGCCCTGTTCCGAACTGACCGAAGCCCCAGGCCCCGGCGTAGCCCGCGCCAATTTCGGCAATGGCGTGAATCGGAAGCTGGCGGGCCGCCAAAAAGAGCGGAATCACTCCCCAGGCGACCGTATCCGCCAGCTTGTTCGTCAAACCGGCCCATGATGCCGCGGATAGGGTCGGTTCCCGAAAACTTGTGTGAACAAAGGATTTCCAGGCGGAACCATGCGTTTGTTCCGCTGGTTGGACGGGCGCGGCCCTTGTCTCCCGGGTCACCCACGCCATGGTATCGTGAATAAAGAGAAAACTTGTCGTCAGGCCGGCGGCCACGACCACGGCCCCCAGAACGAACGGGGCGGTGGTCAGGCCCGCGTATTCCGCCAGGCCGCCGGCCAGCCATGTGCCCAGGGCGACACCGAGGTAGCCGGTCGCCTCATTGATGCCCATAGCCACCCCCCGCTGACGGGGACCGGCCAGGTCCAACTGCGCCGTGACCGTCATCGTCCAGGCAAAGGCCTGGTTGGCGCCGAGAAACACGTTGGCCACAATGATGGCCCACCAGGCGTGGACCAGCAATACCAGCGCCACCATGGGCACCCCGAACAACCATCCGCCCACCAGCACCGGACGGCGCCCGATCCGGTCCGACCAGCGGCCGGCCACGAGGTTCAGGGGTGCTTTGGCCAGGCCGAAGGAGGCGATGAAGGTCAACGTCAACCAGGCTCCGACATGGTAAACATCCTTACCCAACAACGGCACCACCGTACGCTCGATCCCGACGGTCAACCCGACGAACACCGTGTTGACCACCAGCCACGAGAATTGGGGAAGGTTGACCCGAATGCCGTGCTCCCTGGACACGCTACCCGAAGACCCGGCAACCCGTGTGCTATCCACCCTCAACACCTCCTGAACCGATACCCCGGCCGTTATCCGTTTCCCGCCGGGAACTTCTCCTCACCACAGGATGCGGGGCAGGTGCATTAGCCCTCTTTTGACCTTTAGCAGGAAATATTTCTCAAAAACCTTCTTCAGCCAGAGGGCCCAACGGCTCTTTTTAAGGTAAATCCTCTGCCGGGGCGCCAATGCCGGTTTGGCCACCATCAAAACCGCCCGGTCACCCAGATCGGCGATGCAGGTTACGTCCAACTCATCGACCGGCAAGGCCCGCTTATCCGCGCCCCTGATATCGGCGGCGATGTTGAAGGCCGCCAGCATGGCCATATGTTCCGTCATGTAGGCCGTTTTGGGCACTCCGGTAGGTACGGGGGTGGCTTCACGGGGAGGCAGGGCGACCGCGACTCCGGCGGCGTAAACGTTGGGGTGCGCACAGTGACGGAAATATTTGTCCACTTCGATGAAACCTTTGGCGTTGCCCAATCCGGAGGCAACCACGGCATCCACGCCGCGGAAGGGGGGAACAAACAGGGACAGGGCGAAGGGCAGCCCGGTCCCGTCGGCCAAACTCACCCGCCCGGGGGAAATCTCCTTGATCGTGGCATTGGTGAACGCTTTGATGTCCTTTTCCGCAAACTCGTCTTCCATCATCCGGCGCGCCTTGCCCACGCCGCCCAATCCGAAGTGGCTCAGGAAAGGTTCGGAGGTAACAAAAAAGAGGGGGGTCTTTTTTCTCTTGCCGAGCTTCCGGAGAACGTGATCCACCCCGAAAACGAATTCGTAGGCCGGACCGAAACAACTCACGCCCTGGGTCGCGCCGACCACCACCGGTCCCCCGCCCTCCAGGTACCGGTTCCAGGCTCTGTTCGTTTCCATGGCGTGATCGAGGGTCATGATGGAGTTGGTAAAACCCTTTTCCGGACCCAGGCCGGGGATGGTTTCGAAGTCCAAGTGCGCACCGGTGGCAATCACAAGGTAATCGTAATGAAGACGGCTCGCGCCCGTATCCACTTCCTGCTTCTCCGTATCAATCATCCGGACGGCGGCCTGAAGAAACGCGATGCCTTTTCCGGCCAGGATCCTGTTCAGGTCCAAGGTGATGTCCTTCGGTTTGCGCCACCCCATGGCGATCCAGGGAAGGGATGGCATGAAAGTGAAAACATCCGTATCGGACACCACGGTGATCCCGGCTTTCCGGCCAAGGAGGCGTCTGAGTTCCAAAGCGGCTGTCAGGCCGCCGAACGACCCCCCTATTATGACGACTCCAGCCATTATCCTTATTCTCCCCTCTTGGAAACGTTTCCGGACGGACGCCGGGTATCCGGGAACCAGGACTGGCGGCGCGACTCCCCTGCTAATACACGAGGATCCTGTCCGCTGCGAGGCTCCAGGCGGCAAGTTCGTCCATGGTACTCCGGCGGACTCCCGGGACCAAGGCGTCCTCAGGAAGGGCCCGGGCCGCCATGCACGTCCCGCAGGCACCGCATTCCGCGCCGTGGCGGACGGCAAGGCTGATCATGCGTTCAAGGTTGTAATAGCCGTTGGGTGCAGTCTGGCCGTTACGGGCGCAATGAACCTTCGTTTCCTTCAGTCCGAACGCAAGGCGGCCCGGCGGAGGATCCCGGCCGCCGCCTCAATGTCCGCCGCGGTCGTCCCGCGGCCCAGGCTGAGCCGCACGAGCCCCCGGGCCCAATCCGGGGCGACACCCATCGCGCGCAAGGTAGGTGATCCGGTGTCGTCGGGATGGTGGCACGCCGAGCCTGTGCCGGCGCGAATCCCGGGGCAGGCGGCCAGCAGGGCGGCCCCCTGCCGGCCGGGAACAGCCAGAGCCAGCGTGTTGGGAAGCCGCGGCGCGGACCGGCCAAAAATCCGGCAGCCGGGAACGGTCTCCCGCAACCGTTTCTCCAGGTCATCCCGCAGGCGGGCCTGCCGGTCCGGCCCTCCGGAGTCCAGCCAGGTCCGGGCAAGGCGGGCGGCCATGCCCAGACCGGCCACCGCCGGAACATTTTCCGTGCCGCTCCTCCGGCCCCGTTCCTGTCCCCCGCCGGCAAGCAGAGGCGGTAGTTCCAGCCCCGGCCGGATGTAGAGAGCGCCGATCCCTTTCGGGCCGTAAAATTTGTGGCCGGCCACCGTCAAGAGATCGACCCCCAGGTCTCCGACCGCGACCTCGATCTTGCCGACCGCCTGGGCGGCATCGGTGTGGACGAGCGCGCCGGCCGCGTGAGCCAGGCGGGCAATCTCGGCCACGGGCTGGATGGTCCCGGTTTCGTTGTTGGCCAGCATGACGCTGACCAGTCCGGTGGAAACGTCCAGGGCCTCTTCCAGGGCATCGAGGCGGACGACGCCCCGGTCATCGACGGGAAGCGCCGCCACCTGCGCCCCCTCCGCCCGGAGAGCGGCCGCGGTTTCCGCCACCGCGGGGTGTTCGACGGCGGAAATCAGCAGACGGCGACGTCCTCCCGGCCGGGAGGCCCACCAGCCGCGTAGCGCCCAGTTGTCACTTTCCGTACCTCCGCCGGTCCAGACCACCGTATCCGGTGTGCTCCCGAGCAGGGCGGCCAGGGCGGCGCGGGCGTCTTCCACCGCCGCCCGCGCCGTTGTGGCTTCCGGGTAGGGGGCCGAGGGATTGTAGAAGTCGCCGCTCCAGAAGGTACTCATGGCGGCCACCGCCTCCGGAGCCACCGGCGTAGTTGCATTAAAGTCCAGATAGATCATGAACCATCATTCCGTCCTTTCCCTTGGTCCGGTTCCGTTTGGTCACCCCGCACCAGGAGCAGCCCACGGGCCCGCCATTCGCCGACCCCCCCGGCCAGACGCTCGGCCCGGAACCCTTCCCGGCGCAACACGCCGACCGCGTGCGCGGCCAGAACACAATAGGGACCGCGGCAATACGCCACGATAGTGCGGTCCCGCGGCAGATCGGCCAGACGGCCGGCCAGGGTTTCCAGGGGCACGGACAGGGCGCCGGGCCAGTGCCCGGCGGCATACTCCTCCGGTGGCCGGACATCCAGAATGACCACCGCGTCTTTTTCCCACCGTTCCCGGAGAGTGTCCACATCGACCGGTTCCAGGGCCTGATGGTCGGCGAAAAACGTCTCCGTGACGGAGCGCATGTCGGCGTAATACTGCTCGGCGACCTCCCGCAGGGTGTGAAAGAGCGTGCACACCAGATCGTCGTGCAGACGGTAGACCACGTAGGTTCCGTGGCGTTCGCCCCG
This sequence comes from Bacillota bacterium, assembly GCA_021800315.1. Lineage (GTDB taxonomy): Bacteria > Bacillota > Desulfotomaculia > Desulfotomaculales > JAJYZD01 > JAJYZD01. Next base: position 8,816 of record JAJYZD010000020.1, read on the forward strand.
AACGAGCCGCGCTTCCTTCAGATGCTGGAGGTGCTGGGACGCGCTTCCCATCGGCAGGGCGCTCTTGCGGGCCAGTTGTTCCACGGTCATCGGCCCCTGGCAGAGAAGGTCGAGCAGTTCCAAGCGGCGCGGGTGGGCAACGGCGCGCCCGACGCGGGCGATTTGTTCGTAAACGGCGTCTTTGAACGCCCGGTCGGCATCCCCCATGGATTGCCCCCCTAATTCTACGGTTCAATATAATAGTTGATTACGAGTATATCAGGTACCGGGAGCCTCTGTCAAGGGCCTGCGGCGCGGGCACAAACAAGGAATCCCCCGGTTTCCCTCTCCCGGAGGATTCGCGCCTGCAGCCATGGTTTGAAAGTTACTCTCCCCCCGGCACTTTTTGCGCCGCCTTGCCGTGGCCTTTCCCGCCCGATCTTTGTAAGCTCAGGAACCGCCGCGTAACAAGGCCAGGGCGCGGGCGCTCAACACCACCGGAAACGCGTGCACCCGCTCCGGCGCGAGATAGCGGGCCGGCCGGAAGCCGGGTACGGCCAGCCAGCCCTCGACCAGGCATTTTTCCAGCAGGGCTGCCGCTTCCCCCGGCGGCAGGGACAACTCCTCCATGACCCGGCCCATGATCGCGTCGGGGTAAAAGCATCCCTGCTGGTGGCGGTACAAGGCCGCCAGAAATTCCTCCCCGGTCAAAAAAACAATCCTTCCCCCGGTCAGATTTCCCCGCGTTCCAAGAGTTCCCGGAGTCTCTTCTTACTGAACTTGCCCACGCTGGTCTTGGGAATCTCGTCCAGGAAGACGACGCGGTCGGGCAGCCACCAGCGGATCACCTTGCCGGCCAGAAACTCCAGCAGGGCGGCTTCATCCACCTGGTCCCGGTACGCGGCTTTGAGCACCACGCAGGCCAGCGGCCGTTCCACCCATTTGGGGTGCGGCACGGCGATTACCGCCGCTTCGGCCACCGCCGGATGGGACATGATGCAGTTTTCCAGGTCCACGGAGGAAATCCATTCGCCGCCGCTCTTGATCAGGTCCTTGGAACGGTCCACGATGGCGATGAAGCCGTCGGTATCCACGGTTACGATGTCCGAGGTGTGCAGCCAGCCGTCCGCGAACGTTTCCCGGCTGCGCTCCGGATCGCGGTAGTAGCCGTCCGCCACCCACGGCCCCTTAAGCCATAGTTCGCCCATGGCCCGGCCGTCCCGGGGCGCTTCCCGGCCCTGGTCATCCACCACCCGCATCTCCAGTCCCGGGACCAGCCAGCCCTGTTTGGCCCGCACCTGGTAGCGGCGGTCCGCCGGCCAATCGTCCATGCGGCTTACGGGCCGGGACACCGTGGCCAAGGGGCTGGTCTCGGTCATGCCGTAAGCGTGCACGATGGTGATACCCCGCCGGTCGTAGGCCTCCAACAGGGCGCGGGGCGCGGCCGAACCGCCGCAGACTACGACCCGCAGGCTGGACAGGTCATGCTCTTCCCGCTCCAAAAGCTCCAGCAGGCCCATCCAGACCGTCGGCACCCCCGCCGCCACGGTGACCTTTTCCGTCTCAATGAGGCCGGCCAGGTCGGCCGGCGTAGGCCGGGAACCGGGGAACACCTGCCGGGAACCGGCCAGGGCGGCCGAAAAAGGCAGGCCCCAGGCGTTGGCGTGGAACATGGGGACCACCGGCAACATACAATCCCGTTCGGACAGCCCGATGGTGTCGGCCATGAGGAAGGCCAGGCTGTGCAGGTAGAGGCCGCGGTGCGAATAGACCACCCCCTTGGGGTCGCCCGTGGTGGCCGTGGTATAGCACATGGCCGCGGCCGAATTCTCCTCCATGTCCTCGGGAAAGGCGTAATCCGGCGCGGCCCCGGCCAACAGGTCCTCGTACAGGTGGACGGGGGCCAGGCGGGTGGCCGGGCATTCCTTCCGGTCGGTCATGACCACGAAGTGTTCGACCGTCTTCAGTTCCCCCGCCACATCCTCCAGCACCGGCAGCAGGTCCTCGTCCACGAAGATCACCCGGTCGGCGGCGTGATTGATGACATAAACCAACTGGTCGCGGAACAACCGGATGTTCAGGGTGTGCAGCACGGCCCCGCTGCAGGGAACGGCGAAATAGAGTTCCAGGTGGCGGTGGTTGTTCCAGGCCAGGGTGCCCACCCGGTCCCCGGGCCCCACGCCCAGCCCGGCCAGGACATTGGCCAGACGGGCGGTCCGTTCGTAAAACCGTCCGTAGTCATACCGGAAAAGGCCTCCGTAATCCCTCGACACGATTTCCTTCCCGGCGAAGAACTGCCGGGAGCGGGTAAGGAAATGCCGCAGCAACAAGGGAGACACCATCATTTCCGCCACACCCCTTTCGGAAAATACGGCCTGGTGGCCGGTCTCAACCTATTTCGCGGATCGCCTGCTTCACCTCGTTCAGCTTCTCCTCGAACTGGGCGGTCAGCTGCGCCCGGGTCCGGCTCCACTCTTCCAGGAAAGCGGGCTGCCTTGCCACGTCGATGGTCATGCCCGGACGCGATTCGGCCTTCCTTTTGGCCCCGGCCGCCCGCTGGCTGAAATTGGCCTTCAGCCGCTGGTAGGTGCTGTCAAGTACCTTGCCGTAGTAGTCGAACAAATACTCCAACTCGCCCAGGGCCTCGGCCAAAGCCCCCTTGTCGGCGGCGGTCGCCACCAGACCGTTCATGGCGCGTCGGTTGGCCTCCCGTCCCTCGTCGTCCGCCGGCAGGCCGATGTGGAGCAGGAAGGTTTCCCGCGCCCCCTCGGCCAGGTAGGGCCGTAAGGAGCGGTCCTGCCGGCCCAGGTCGGCGGCCAGGTCGAAGTCCTGCCCGTTCAGGAAACGGACCGCCATCATCCGGCCCTTGGGCAGGTTGTCGGCCCGCGCCAGTTCCCAGGCGGGCACCTCCTGCATTTGCCCGGCCCGTTCCATGGCTTTTTCAAACGCCGACTTTATCCGGTCGTCCACGCATGTACCTCCGTCTTCGCTAGAAGTTAATTTATTAATACCATCCGTTGGGGGAAATATCCTGCCGCGAGAGAAAGGAAAGTCCGAAATTCCCGCCTGGAAAGGGCAGCCGGTTCTGCCCACTCCCGGGCGGCGATAACCGGATTTTAGAAATATTTTAGATTTTTTTCAGTTTACTTTAAATAACCAGTAGTATTATACTAGCCAATATGCGAACTGTCAGAAAGGAGATCAACCATATGAACCGCCGCAACGTACTGAAATTGGGGGCCGTGTTTTTCGCCGGGGCGCTCGTCGTACTGCTTATGATCAACGCGTTCCCCGGCCTGGGACGGGCCCTGGCCGGCGCCCGGACCGTCACGGCCGGTCTCGCCGGCTCCCAGACCCCTACGGCCACCACGGCCGCCGTAGTGCAAAGCTCGATACCAACCGGGGTTTTCGGACCGGAAACCATCGCCGACATCGTGGCCAAGGCCAGCCCCGCGGTGGTAAAGGTCACCTCCATGGTGACCAGCCAGGTCGCCAATCCCTTTGTCAACGATCCTTTTTTCCAGCAGTTTTTCGGCAACCAGTTCTCCTCTCCCCAAACCCAGACGCAGGAGATGCTGGGGTCGGGCTTCATCTTCCGGCCTGACGGCTACATCCTGACCAACGACCACGTGATCAACGGGGCCAACTCCGTAACGGTCACCCTGGCCGGCCAGGACAAAACCTATCCGGCCACGGTGGTGGGCACCGACTACAACCTCGACCTGGCCGTGCTGAAAATCAACGCCGGCAGCAACCTGCCCACCCTGGCGCTGGGCAACTCCAACCAGGCCCGGGTCGGTGACTGGGTGATCGCCATCGGCAACCCCTACGGGCTGGATCACACCGTAACAGTGGGGGTATTGAGCGCCAAGGGCCGCCCCATCACCGCCGGCAACCGCACCTACTCGAACCTCATGCAGACCGACGCCGCCATCAACCCCGGCAACAGCGGCGGCCCGCTCTTAAACCTGTCCGGACAGGTCATCGGCATCAACACGGCCATGGACCAGCAGGCCCAGGGGATCGGCTTCGCCATTCCCACCAGCACCGTGTCCAGCGTATTGACCAATCTCATTAACCACACCCCCACTTCCTACCTGGGCGTGTCGGTGGAGACGGTACCGCGGTACGTAGCCGACCAACTCAATCTTCCCTCCGGGCAGGGCACCCTGGTGGCCGCGGTCGAACCCAACAGCCCGGCCGCCACCGCGGGTCTCCAGCAGGGTGACGTCATCGTATCCTTCAACGGCCAGACGGTGGAGGGACCGGACGGCCTGGTGGCCCAGGTGCGCGGCTCCTCGCCGGGATCCCGGGCGACATTGGCGATTTACCGTAACGGCCGTAAGATCACGGTCACCGTCACCATAGGTTCGAACAACGGTTAGAATGTTCACCCATTCCAGTGCAATCAGAAGGAGTTTGAACAAAGCCGGCGAACTTTCTTACCAGGATTAGAAAGGCGCCGGCTGTCCGTTTGACGGCGCGACGGGAGAGAAGACTTGAGTTGGCTGATATCGTTGTTTTTCCGGAAGTACGGGAAGCCATTCTCGCCTGCGGGGGCGACCCCATCAACACCTGCTTTCAATGCGGCGTCTGCAGCGCCACCTGCCCCTGGGGCCGGGTAGCCGGCAGCCCTTTCAACATCAGGGCCATGATGCACATGGGGCGGCTGGGTTACGAAGGTTTCGAAACCGAGGACATCCTTTACGCCTGCACCACCTGCAGCCACTGCGGCGCCCGCTGCCCCCGCCAGGTCGGGATCGTGGACGTGGTCCGGGCCATGCGCAACGTGATCGGGGAAACGGGGTCGATTCCCAAGACCCTGCGCGCCCCCGTCGGCAGCATCAAGGCCAACGGCAACCCCTGGGGCCAGGAGAGGGCCGATCGCCGGCTGTGGATGAAAGACCCGGTCCCTGAATTCACCGCGGAGACGGAATACTTTCTCTTTGTCTGTTGCACTTCCGCCTACGATGGACGCAGTCAAAACATTGCCCGGTCGGTCGCGCGTCTTTTGGACCGCGCCGGGGTATCCTACGGGGTGATCGGGAACGAAGAGCAGTGCTGCGGCGAGTCCCTGCGCAAAATCGGGGCCGAGGAAGACTTCACCGCCCTGACCAGGGCCAACATCGCGCTCTATCAAAAGAAAGGCGTGCGGAAGATCATCACCACCTCGCCCCACACCCTCTTCACCTTGAAAAAGGAGTACCCGGAACTGGGCGGAGAATTCGAGGTGCTGCACTACACCGAACTCCTGGCCTCCCTGGTGGAACAGGGGAAACTCACTTTCCGGGCCCGGCCGGAAACCACGGTCATTTACCACGATCCCTGCTACCTGGGGCGCCACAACGGGATCTACGACGCGCCGCGCCGGCTCCTCGCCGCGGTCCCCGGCCTAACCCCGACCGATTTCGAGCCCTCCCGCGAAGACAGCCTGTGTTGCGGCGGCGGCGGTGCCCGCATCTGGATGGAGACCAAGCCGGGCATGCGGTTTTCCGACCAGAAAGTCGACCAGGCGGTGAAAAAGGGAGCCGGTGTCCTCGCCACGGCCTGTCCCTACTGCATAGTGATGCTGGAGGACAGCGCCAGAAACGCGGGTTGCGGGGAAACCCTCCTGGTCCGTGACATAAGCGAAGTGCTGGCTTCGGCCCTGGCCTGAACCCGGCCCTGACTAAACCACCAGCTGCTGAAGCAGGTGGGTTGGCTGCCGAATGAAAGTCGGCAAAATGGAGGTACCCGCCCGCAGGGGGCGTCGGGGTCAAAGAAGCAGGTGTTAAGACGGTCCACCTGAAAGGCGGAGGTATCAGACCTGGCGGTTAGAAAATCACTCGACAGGAGTGTTACGCAAAATGTACGTGTCCACACCCGAGTTTTTCCAGCTGCTGCGGAAGGAGAACCCGCAGGTGGCCGAAGCGGTCAGGCATCTGCGGTCCGTCATCTCCGAGACCAACATGCTGGACGAAAAGACGTCCAACCTGATCATCATCGGTGCCGCCACGGCCATGCGCAACGCCGCGGCCCTGCGCGAACACATCCAGGCCGCCCTTAAGTGCGGCGCCACCCGGGAGGAAATAGTCAGCACCATCTTGCTCCTGACTCCGGCCCTGGGCATCCCCAACATCCTGTTCGCCCTACCCATCGCCATCCAGGAAATGGAGAACTGATTCCAGCCCGGGGTCGCGCGGAACGGTCCTGACCCAGCCCTCCCGGGTGGCGCCGGGATGTTTTCATGAGCAAGGGGGCGGCCGTGCCAGCCGCCCCCTTTACGTGGAACCAACGGTTCCTTCCCTCTAAAGTCCTCACCCGCCGGAAAATCCCCCGGTCGAGCAACTGCCGCCCTGGCGTGCGCCTGACTTTATCGATGCCACACCGAAATACACCTGCCGCAGGTTAGGGTTGCCACACTGGGGACAGGTGGCTTTTTCCTTTTCGGCATAGGATCCGAGCATGGTAAACTGGTGCTGGCACTGGTCGCACTTGAGTTCATAGATCGGCATGACTGTCCCCCCTTCCTTCTCCTGATTATAATCCACCAGTTTTTCGCTGTCAATTGTTTTCCTGTGGCCTCAGAAACCGGTCTTCCCCTTCGGGATCCGGCCCGTGTGGACACATTCGCTACGCAGGCGCCGGCCAAGGATCTTTTCCATCATCCGTCCGATCTCCAGGACCCGGTCCACATCAAGCCCGGTCCGGATGCCCATCTCGTCCATCATCACCGTCATGTCCTCCGTAGAGGCCAGGCCGACGATGTTGGGATCCTGGTAGTAGTATGCCCCGGTGCCGGCCACGGGGCAGCCGTCGATGAAATTGGTGGGCTGCCCACCGATGCCGCCCATCGTGCCTTCGAAGTGGGTTATGCCGGCGAGAAGAGCGGCCAGAACGTTGGCCGGGCCCCAGCCGCGCGTGACGTGGAAATGGGCCACGTGCAGGGCCGGATCCGGCATCTCGTCCAGGATCATGGAGAAGTAGCGGTAGACCCGGTCGGGCGGGGCGGAGCCGTCGTGGTCGGCGTGCTCGATGTCGTCCGCCCCCAGGGACAGGTAATGCCTGGTGAATTCCACCGCCTTTTTCAGCTCGGTGGGACCTTCTATGGGGCAGCCCCAGATAGTGCTGACCGTTCCGCAAACCTTCATCCCCGCGTCATGGGCCTTCTGAATGCACCGCTCGGTCATCGCCCAGTAGGCGGCGTGGGTAAGGCCGGAGTTCTTCAACTGGTGGGAAGGCGAGGTGGACACCATCTGCAGGATCCGGTCCGGTCCGCAGCCCGCCCTTTTCAGTTCGACGGCCCGGTCCACCGCCCGCTCGGCAATGGTCACGGCCGTCAGTTCCACACCGGTAAGCAGGTCCTTCACCCGCTTGGATTCGCGCAGTCCCCGCAACACCTGCTCGGCGTCGGCGAACTGGGGCATGCCCCGGGGATTGCCCAGGTTGGTCACTTCCAGCCGGGTAAAACCGGCCAGGATCATTTCTTCCAGGCACCACAGCTTGGCCTTGGTCGGAATAAACCTCTCCTCGTGCTGGAATCCGTCCCGTACGGTAATATCACCGATAACCGCTTCTTCAGGATATTTGAACATGTCAATTCCCCCTGCCTGGTAGTTCTCAGCGTCCCCGGTAAACGGGCGGACGCTTTTCGTTGAAAGCCCGCAGACCCTCGTCCCGGTCCTCCGAGTAAAGACAGGCGTTGTAGCACTCCGCCTCCAGCGAGAGCGCCGTCCTCAGTTCCACTTCCACACCCAGGTTGATGGCTTTCTTGGCCTGTTTCAAGGCGATCGGACCGCCTGCCGCCATTTGCCGCGCCAGCGCGAAAGTTTTCTCCATCACCTCCCCGGCGGCCACCACCTGGTTGACCAGGCGTAGATGCAGGGCCTCCGCGGCCCCAAAGCGCCGGCCGGTAAAAATGAGTTCCTTGGCCGCCGCGCGCCCTACCACGCGCGGCAGGAGCTGGGTCCCCCCCCCGCCCGGAATGATAGCCAGTCCTACTTCGGGCAGGCCGAATACCGCCGTGTCGCCGGCGATGATGAAGTCGCAGGCCAGGGCGAATTCCAGGCCCCCTCCCAGGCAGAAACCGTTGACCGCCGCCACCAGCGGCTTTTCGAACTCCACCACGGCCGTGAAGGCGCGGACGAAGAGTTCCCTTTGACGGGCCGTCTCGGCCTTGGTCATGGTCTTCCGTTCCTTTAAGTCGGCGCCCACGCAGAAGGCCCGGTCCCCTTCGCCGGTCAGTACGGCGGCGAAAACATCTTCGTCGGCGGCCAAATCGCGCAAGGCGACCGGAAGCTCCCGGGCCATGGCCGTACCGAGCGCGTTCAAGGCTTCCGGCCGGTTGAAGGCCACGCAGCCCACATGATCCCGTCTGGTAACCTTCAGGTCCTGGTAATCCATGCCATTCCCTCCGTCTCAGACCGGATATACCGGGTGCTTGCGTTCGGTAAAGCGGATCCGTTTTCCTTCGTACAGGGCGAAACGGTTGATCAGCTCAAGGCGCAATTCCTCCCCGCCGACCAGGTGGTCCACCACCAGTTCGGAGGCCAGGCGAAAGAGATCGATATCCTGGACATACTCCTCCCGTTTTTCCCGGACGAAGGGTTCCCTCTCCTCCGGGGACAGGGCGTTGATCCGGTTCTCGTAGACCGCCTGGACGGCGGCTTCCGGCCCCATCACCGCTATCTGGGCCGTGGGCAGGGCCAGGCAGCAGTCGGGTTCGAAGGCCGGCCCGCACATGGCGTAGAGGCCGGCACCGTAAGCCTTGCGTACCACCACGGAAACCTTGGGGACGGTAGCCTCGGACATGGCCGAGATCATTTTGGCCCCGTGCCGGATGATACCCTGCCGTTCCACCGCCGAACCGACCATGAAGCCGGGCACGTCCATCAGGAACAGCAGCGGAATGTTGAAAGCGTCGCACAGGGCGATGAAGCGCGCGGCCTTGTCGGCCGAATCTACAAAGAGCACGCCGCCCTTGACCCGGGGCTGGTTGGCCAGGATACCTACGGTCCGGCCCCCGAGGCGGCAGAACCCGCAGATCAGCTCCGGGGCGAAGAGTTTCTTGATTTCAAACCAGCTGTCCTGGTCGATGACCCGGTCGATCAGCTCGTACATGTCGAAGGGAACGCTTTCTTTGAGCGGCACGATGTCCGCCACCCGGCGGCCGGGCAGAGCCTCGGCCGCCCCGGCCAGCGGCGGTTTGCCCAGGTAGTTCTGCGGGAAGTAGGTCAGGTAACGGCGACAGGCGGCGATCGCCTCCTCCTCGCTTTGGGCCAGCAGGTCCCCGCAGCCGCTGACACTGCAATGCATCATGGCGCCGCCCATCTCTTCCAGGGTGACCTTCTCGGCGATGACCATCTGGGCCATACGGGGTGAGCCGAGATACATGCTGGCGTTGCCGTTGACCATAAACACCACGTCGCAGAAAGCCGGTATGTAGGCTCCCCCGGCCGCCGAAGGCCCGAACAGGAGGCAGACCTGGGGCACCACCCCGGACAGCCTGACCTGGTTGTAGAAAATGGCGCCGGCCCCGCGCCGCCCCGGAAACATCTCCACCTGGTCGGTTATCCTGGCCCCGGCCGAGTCCACCAGGTAGAGGATGGGTATCTTCATATCCAGGGCCGTCTCCTGCAACCGGAGGATTTTCTCCACCGTGCGCTTCCCCCAGGAACCGGCCTTGACCGTGGAGTCGTTGGCCATCACGCACACCGGACGGCCGTGGATCCGCCCCACGACCGTGACCACCCCGTCCGCGCCGAGGTCTTCGGCCAGGTTGTTGGCGAAGAGTCCATCCTCGCAACTTGCGGATCCGGGGTCCAGGAGGCTCGCCACCCGCTCCCGGGCAAACATTTTCCCCTTCCGGGCGTTGGCCTCGTGATAGCGGGCCGGTCCGCCCTTTTTGATCAGTTCTTTCTTTTCCCTTAAAATCGCCTCGCGGCTAAAGCCGTATTCGTCCAATGCTACATCCCCCTTTTGCAAACCCGGTCAGACCCTCCGGTCTTAGAGCCGGTTTCCGCGGTCCGTCATCAAGCCGGCCAGCCCAACCTTCTTCCAAAGATCCGTCCGGTGTTCCCGAACCGTGGGACCCGCTCCTAGCAGCGCGGCCACAATCAGGGCCACTGTCCCCGGGGATACCTCCGGTCCGGAAACCTCCTCTTCCGGTCCCGCGGGTCCCCAATCGTCGTCTGGAAAATCATCCTGAAAAACAATATCCGGCTGCATTCCTACCCCCTCCAGTCCCACCCGGTCCCCTTTTACGGCGAAATCCGGTTTAATGTCAGCCTAGTATTCTCTTTCCGGAGTCTCTTTCCCTGCCCCCCGGCGGAAGAGGGGCACCCGCCGGTTGGTGCCCCTGACCGGCTTTTGGGCCGGCGGTCGGGAAATACTAAAAAAGAAGTCGGAACAGGGGGGATCCGCATGATATCGAACAAGGTGGAACCGCCGGCCGGAAACGGTCCCGGTACGGGACTTTCCGCCACTTACGCCTTGCGCTATTTCACCGAAAGCGTGCCCAGGTACGAGATACCCGCGGACGGCATGCCGGCCGGCGCCGCCTGCCAGTTGGTGCACGACGAGTTGAACCTCGACGGGAACGCGGCGTTCGACCTGGGCACTTTTACCACCACCTGGATGGAGCCCGAGGCGGAAAGGCTGATTGTCCAAAACCTCGGCAAAAACTTCGTCGATCGTTTTGAGTATCCCCAGACCACGGAGATTCACCAGCGGATCGTCAACATGCTGGGACCCTTGTTCAACGCGCCCGATCAGGCGAACTTTTGCGGAACCGCCACCGTGGGGTCCTCGGAAGCCATTTTGCTGGGTCTCCTGGCCCACAAGCGGGCCTGGCGCAACAAGCACCGGACCGGACATCCCAACATCGTTTTCGGCGCCGACGCCCACATCTGCTGGGATAAATTCGCCCGGTACTTCGAGGTCGAACCCCGGGTGGTACCCATGGCAAAAGACCGGTTTTGCAGCGACGCGGCAGCGGTCCGGGAGCGGATCGACGAGAACACCATTTGCGTCGGCGCGATTATGGGGACCACTTTTACCGGGGCCTGCGAGCCGGTGCGGGAGATCGACGCCCTGCTGGCCGGCATCAACCAGGATAGAGGCTGGGACATCTCCATTCACGTCGACGCGGCCAGCGCCGGTTTCGTCCTGCCCTTCACCAACCCGGAACTGGTCTGGGACTTTCGCCTGTCCCACGTCCGCTCGATCAACGTGTCCGGACACAAGTTCGGCCTGGTGTATCCCGGCCTGGGCTGGCTCCTTTTCAAACACGCCGGCGACCTGCCCGAAGACCTGGTATTCTACGTCAACTACCTCGGCGATACCATGCCGACGTACACCCTGAATTTCTCCCGCGGCTCCGGCATGGTGATGGCCCAGTACTACAACCTGCTCCGCCTCGGTTACGCGGGCTACAAAAGCATTATGGAAAACTGCCTGGCCAACGCCCGCTATTTCGCCGGCCGCCTCGTCGCCTCCGGCCTGTTTGACGTCCTAAGCACCATGGAACTGCCCATCGTAACCTTCCGGTTCAGGCAAAAGGCCGGTTTCACGCCGTTTCAGCTTTCCCGGAAGCTGCGCGAGAGGGGATGGATGCTGCCGGCCTACAACCTGCCGCCGACGCGGAGGACATGACCGTCATGCGGGTGGTGGCAAGGGAGACCTTCAGCCGGGACATGGCCGAAATCCTGGCGGCGGATATCGTAAGCGCCTACCGGTCGCTGGACGGGACGAAGAGCGAACGGCTGGAGCCGGCGGTCTCCCCCCGCCGGGGCCACCACGCCACCTGACCCGACACCACTCAAGCCGGCATTTTTTCTGGACTTTCCGGACATAAAGTGGTTAAATGGTTATGTAGTTGGGGTGAAGGCTGTGGATTCCATGGCGGTCGACGATTGGATCGAGGAGCGAACCATCCTCAAGGTTTACCGGGGCAGCCATGCCTACGGCACCAACCACGAAAAATCCGACATCGACATGGGTGGAGTTTGTATCCCGCCCCGGGACTACCTGATCGGCTTCAAACATTTCGAGCAGTGGGAAAACAAGCGCTATACCGGCTTCCCGGCGTACAAAAAGGCCGGGCAGCCGGCCGAGATCGTTATTTTCGGCCTGCACAAATTCGTGCACCTCGCTTTCAACTGCAACCCCAACATCATCGAGCACCTGTTCGTCGACCCGACGCACATTATCTATTGCAACGATGCCGGCCGACAACTTCTGGACAACCGGCATATCTTTCTCTCCAAGAAGGCCCGGCATACTTTCGGCGGCTACGCGGTCGCCCAGCTCAGAAAACTGCGCAACAAACTGCCCATGGAGGAAGCCGGGGAAAAGCTGGCCGGCCTGGAGCAAAACAAACGAGGGGACCTCGCCCGCATCATCAAGCTCGAGCACCGCATCGACGCCCTGAAGGGCCGGGAACTGACCGACGACGAGGCCCTGCTCATCCTGGGCATCGAGACGGAAATCAGGGACTACACCTACCGGGTGGCGAACTTGGATGAAAAGATCAAGGAACTCAAGCATCGTATGGGGGGCGGCAACCATAATACCCACGGCAGCCACAAGGGCATCATCGACGAATTCAAATGGGATACCAAGCACGGTGCCCATTTGATCCGGCTCCTGTACACGGGCATCGAAATCCTGACGGAGGGCGACTGCCACGTCCTGCGCCCGGAGAACCAGTACCTGATCGACATTCGACATGGCAAGTATTCGTTGGAGCACGTCCAAAAGGAAGCCGACCGCCTGTTCGCCCTGCTCGACGAAGCCTACGTCCGCTCCCGTCTGCCCAACAGCCCGGACGAGGGCAGGGTGAACGAGCTGCTGGTCGATCTCACCCTGCGCAGCCTGGAAAGGGGATGACGCCGTGGACCTACCGGAGCATGTGTGCGCGGTGCTGAACACCCTTGAGGCCGGCGGACACCGGTCGTTCCTGGTCGGCGGCTGCGTGCGGGACATCCTGCTGGGCCGTCGGCCGCAGGACTGGGACATCACCACCTGCGCCCTGCCGGAGCGGGTCAGCCGGCTGTTCCCGGCGACCGTGCCGACGGGGGAGCGGTTCGGCACCGTTACCGTGCTGACCCCGGGCGGCCCGGTGGAGGTAACCACCATGCGCGGCGACGGGGTGTACCAGGACTGCCGCCGGCCGGACGGGGTCACGTTTTGCGACGACCTCCGGGAGGATGTCCGGCGCCGGGACTTCACCATCAACGGCCTGGCCATGGACTGCCGGGGGCAGGTGTTCGACCATGTGGACGGCGCCGGGGATCTCGGCCGGGGCATTATCCGTGCCATCGGCCGGCCCGGGGAAAGGTTCGCCGAGGACGGGCTGCGCCTGGCGAGAGCGGCCCGGCTGGCCGCCCAGCTCAATTTCGCCATCGAAGGGAACACCCGGGCCGCGGCCAGGCAATGCGCCCACCTGCTGGCCGGGGTTTCCCCGGAGCGCAAGCGCGACGAACTGGTCAAGATCCTGCTCTCCGACCGGCCCGCCTACGGGATGCGCCTCACCCTCGACCTGGGCCTGCTGCCGTACGTGCTACCCGCAATAATGCCTTGTGTCGGCTTCGACCAGCTAAACCCAAATCACCGCCTGGACGTCTTCGAACACACGCTGGCGGTGCTGGAGGAAACGCCCGGGAAGCTGTCCGTCCGCCTGGCGGCGCTGTTGCACGACGTCGGGAAGCCCGCCACCTTTACCATGGACGAAAACGGCCGGGGCCATTTCTACCTGCATCACAAGGTAGGCGCGGATCTGGCCCGGCGCGCGCTTACCGACCTGCGCTTCGCCACCCGGACCGTGGACACCGTGGCCACCCTCGTGTACTTCCACCTGTACCGCCACCGCCGCATTAAGCGGTCCACGGTCAAGCGCTTCATCACCGCCCTGGGCCGGGAAAACCTGCCCGACCTCTATGCGCTGCAACTGGCCGACACCGCCGGGAGGCCGGAGGCCCGGGCCCGGACCCTGGCCCTGTTTTCGCTTGTGGACGAAATCCTCCGCGCCAGGGAGCCGTTGGACCGCGGTGACCTGGCCGTCAACGGCCACGACCTCATGGCGGCCGGGATCCCGCCGGGCCGCGCAATGGGGAGAATTATCACGCGCTTGACGGAGATCGCCCTCCGGCACCCGATGTTCAACAGGCGGGAGATCCTGCTCGGCCTGGCCGGGAGAATGGCCGCAGGTGCCCAACCGGGTGAATGATCCGTCCTGGCCGAAGACGGCCCCAATATTGTACCGTCTTCCGCCGGTCCTTACAACCGGAAGACAGGCGCGGTTGCGCCAAACGTCCGGAGCGTGTCCCGGAAAATCCGTAAACGGTGCGCGGTGTTGCTGATACCGG
>JAJYZD010000021.1 GCA_021800315.1 Bacillota bacterium
CGCGTAGCTGTCCAACACGTAGTTTTTCACGCTCGTTGTCTTCCCTCCGGCTATCCATGAGTTCCCTCAACAAAGGGACATCCTTGAGAATCCCCCGGAATGCCTTGGCCGGGTCCTCCGGCAAAGGTACCACTTTCAGCGAGCCTTCTCCTTCAGTTATAAGGACTTTGCCACCGGCCTTGATATGGTAACGGTCCCGCAGTTTCTTCGGTATAACAATCCATCCTTTTGTAGATACCGGTACAACGGAAGGCATATTTCCGACCCCGCATATTACCTCTTTTCCCCCAGTATAACTCAGGCAACCGCCCCCGTCAAAGGCAGTTGCCTTAGCTTCCAAACGCCAGTGAGATACATAGCGCGGGCTTTGCCCGCAACCCAAATTCCGCCGCAAGAAGGATTTTTTCGCGATCATCCCGCTGTTACGCGCTCGATTTCGTTAGATCTCTGCGACGCACGGCCGCGCATTCAACATCCTCGCGATTGGTGCAAATGTTGCAGAGGAATATTATAATAAATGTTTTCCGCCCTAGTAATTTCCAGCTGAGGAATCTTGTCAATGGTCTTTTGAAATCCGTGTGTCAGGAGGAATCTGCCCTCGACAAGAGTGAGAAATAAAACACGTTCCTGTTGACCGGCGAAAATGACCCTCAGTTCCCATGAGTTCTCGTTACTTCCCCATATCCGATGTATGTATTGATCAGGTGAATTGAGTGCATTGAAAACCATATTTGGCATTTCTAACCGCCTCTCCCCTGGCCGGCCTGTCATCCTGGAGTCCCGGGGCCAGCGGGCACAGGTGACTCTGCAGGTCAGCGGTGCCGACGAGGTCCGGGTGATCCCGGTCTGGTCGTCAGCCCCGCAGCGGCAGGGGCTTGGTCAACTTTGAGCCGGGATACGGCTCTATCAGACGGCTAGCAAGAGACATCAAGATAGACGCGATTCAGTTCCGCCGCGGCGGCCCTCAGGGCATCGACAACACGCGGATCGAACTGGGTGCCGGAGTGCGCCTCGATCTCCCGCATCGCCGCTTCGGGATCGGTGCGCTCCCGGTAGGGACGGAAGGAAGTGAGGGCGTCGAACGTGTCCGCCACCGCTAGAATACGGGAACCCAGGGGAATGGCCTCGGCCCTCAGGCCGTCCGGATAGCCCGTTCCATCGTACCGCTCGTGATGATGGAGGATGATGGCGCGGGCGTCCGCGAGAAAGACCACGCTTTCCAGCATGGCGGAGCCGCGCACCGGATGCTTTGTGACCTCTTCCCATTCCGCCGCGTCGAGGGGGCCGGGTTTGCGCAAAACCTCGTCGCGTAAACCGATTTTCCCGATATCGTGCAGAATACACGCCCTGTGGATGGTTTCCCCCTGCGCGGGCGTTAGTGCGAAAGCGCCCGCCAAGACCCGGGTGTAACACGCCACGCGGCGGGAATGGTCGCAGGTGTAGTGGTCGCGGGCGTCGATGGCCGCCGCCAACCCTTCCAGGATGCCGAAATAGGCGCTTTCCAGGTCGCGGTGGGCCTCCTGCAGGCGGTCGACCATGCCGTTGAAGGAGCGGGCCAGGTTACCGATCTCGTCTCCGGTGTCAACCGGGAGGTGCACGTCGAGATTCTCACAGCCGAGATCCTCGACTCCCCTGGTCAGCACCCCGATTGGCCGGGTGATGTTGCGGCGGAGAAGGTAGGCGAGGAGCCCGCTGACCGCGAGGCCGACCGCCGACAGGAGGGTCAGGAGGAACTCCGCCTTTTTCTGCTCGTTGACGGCGGTGACCTGGGCATCGCCGATCTCTTCCCGGTCGATAGCCCGGTAGCGCTGCAAAAGACCGTCGATTTTACCGGCCGCGGACAAGATCCTCATCACCGGGGCGTTCGAACTCCCCGAGCCGGCCGCATGCTCCGCAAGGACTCCGCGCAGGGACCCGGCCAATCCAAGGTAAGCGGCGGTGATGTTTCGCAACAGGGATTTTTCATCGCTCTTCAGAAAAGATGACATCTTCAGCGCGTTCAGTCTCCCGGCGAACGAGGAGGCATCCGCAAGAGCCGCCCGCCGGTCCTGGATACTCAGCCCGCCGGTTTCCCGGTAAACATAGATCCGACCGGCGATCCTGTCCAGATAGGATTGCATGGTGGCGACCGTTTCTATCTCCCCGGAATAGCGGGCGATCGTATCGGCCGATCCCTTCACGGAGGCGATGGACAACTGGGCGACGGCTACCGCAGCCGCAAAGAGCAGGAAAATGGCGGCGAACGATCCGATCACTTTCATGCCCACAGAGGTTTTCATGTTCTTCCCTTCCAAGCAGGTCCGCCGGTCACCGACGTCCTGTACGCTCATTATTACACGGCTTGCGGCTGAGGCGCATTAGACTTGGGTTAGAATTCGGCCGCGCCCGCCACTCCGCCACCGGGAACAGGCCGTCTATGGAGTTGAGGATGTGATAGGTGAAGTAGGTATGCTGCTTGATGATATTGAATTCGCTGGCGGTGAGGGATGCGGTCTTCTCCAGGATATGGCCGGGAACACTGAATTTACCGGGGTCGTGCCGAAAACCGGCCATTTGCATCAATAGCCGGTCCCGCTCCCCGAAACCGAGTTTGCCGGCCAGGAACGAGGCCACCGCGGCCACTCCTCTGGAGTGGCCGCAGGTGAATTTAGTCTTGGAATCGACGATAGCGGCGAAAATACCGGTCAGTTGGGTCAACTCCCGGGAGATGCCGGTCGTTACCCCCCGGCCGTCCCAAAATTCCTCCAGGCGGTCAGCCACCCCGGGAGAAGCGATATCCAGCCAAAAACTCTCTTTGCGGGCCTGGTCGTGGAGTACCGCCACCAGGTCCTGGTCGAAATGGGAGCCGTCCGGATCGCGCAGGGCAAGCAGTATGCCGTCCCTCTGGTTGTTGATATGCTCCTCGCCGCGGATTAACACGCTCAGGCGGTCCGCCAGGTGGATGACCCGGGCGGCCAGGGGTATTTCCCCCCGCCGGTAACCGGAAGGGTTACCTCCCTCCCACCGGTCGTGGTGTGTCATTCGCTCCGGGGCCCTACCCGGCTCTTGGTTGAACAAACAGCTTGGCTTTGGCAGGATCCGCTACCATCGGTTGTCGCGTGGTAAAAAGAGTCGGGTTTTTGTAACGACGGGACATGCTACCCCAGCCGGGCCCCCTCCCCCATGACCGAACCCCGCAGGAAGGCGTCCGCGGGCAGCCTCTTGCCGCCCTCGGCCTGCAGTTCGAATACGGCCACCGTGCCCTCACCCGCGCCGACAATGATCTCCCCCGGCCCGGCCCGGTTCACCAGTCCAGGGGCTGACCCCGCGACCGCGGGCCCGATTCGCGCCCGCCAGATCTTCAGGCGGCGGCCCTGCCAGAGGGTGTAGGCGCCCGGCCGCGGCGAAAGGGCCCGCACCCGGTTGACTATGGCTCCCGGCGCCTCCTCCCAGCGGATGACCTCGTCGGCGGGGGTAAGCGGCGGGGCGTAGGAAGCCCCGGTCTCATCCTGCTTTACGCGGGGGCAGCCGCCTTGCGCCAGACAGTCCAGGGTCCGCCCCAAAAGGCGGGCGCCGGCCTGGCCCAGGCGTTCGAGCAGTGCGCCGGCATCGTCTTCCTCCCGAATGGGCAGGGCTTCCTGCAGAATGATGTCACCGGTATCCATACCAGGGTCCAGATACATGGTGGTTACGCCGGTCAGGGGCTCACCGTTTAGAATGGCCCGCTGGACCGGGGCCGCTCCCCGGTAGGCGGGCAGGAGCGAGGCGTGAACGTTGACGGCTGGTGCGGCCCGCAGCACCGCTTCGGACAGGATGTGGCCGTAGGCCACCACCACGAGGACTTCCGGCCGTTGTCCGGCCAGCCAGGGCAGGAAGGCGGGGTCCCGGGGATGCAGTTGGCAAACCGAAAGCCCCAGTGAGAGAGCGGCCTCTTTCACCGGTGAAGGCGTCAATTTCCCGCCCCGCCCCTTTCGCCGGTCGGGACGGGTGACCACGGCCGCGACCTCGTTTCCGTAATCTACCAGGGCCGTCAGGGAGACCACGGCAAAGTCGGGGGTACCGCAAAAAACCAGACGCAAAGCAGTTCTCAGCCTTCCTGGCGGGGCCTCTTCATTGCCACCGCCCGGTCAGTGAAGAGGATGCCGTCCAAATGATCGATTTCGTGCTGGAACGCCCGGGCCGGAAAACCCTCGGCCCGGTAAGCGACCTCCCGGCCCTGCCGGTCCCAGCCCCTGACCCGCACCTTCTCGGCCCGGGGGACGTCGCAATACACGCCCGGCGCGGAAAGACACCCCTCGGTGTCCACCTGTTTTCCGTTCATCTCCAAGAGTTCCGGGTTGATCAACTCGATCAGCCCCTCGCCCGTATCGACCACGATAACCCTCTTGGTCACCCCGATCTGCGGGGCGGCCAGACCCACCCCGCGGGCGGCCCGCAGGGTATCGGCCAGATTATCGAGAAGCTTTGTGATCGCCGGGGTGATTTCTTTCACCTCAACGCATTTTTGCCGCAGCATGCTGCCCTCGTCCGCATTGTCCATGTCCAATATCCTGTAAACAGCCAAAGCCGGCCCGGTGCCGCGCACCGGGTCTTCCCCCCTTCCAGCGGTCCTTCCTCGTGAATATGTCACCCAACATTATATACCGCGCCCGGTCTTAAGGTAAAACCCGCGCCGCCAAAACGCCAAAACCGGCAGGTCACGCCCCCGGCCGGGGTACCCGCCAAAGGGGGACGGAACGGTTTTCCAACGGGGATTCAAGTACCGTTACAGCATCCAGTGCGGATCGACATCGATGCCCCTTTTGACCCGGCGCGGAAAGGACGCCGTAAACCGGTTCAAGGCCTCGCCCAGGCACTGCCTGAGCTCCGGGCCCCGCTCCCCCTTCAGCATCAGCTGCCAGCGGTAGAGGTCTTTCAACCGGGTTACCGGCGCGGGCGCCGGTCCCAGCACCTCGAATCCGGCCTCTCCGTTCAGGATCCCGGCCAGATGGACGGCCGCATCCCGCGCCGTCTCCTCCCGCGCATCGGACAACACCACCCTGATGAGGTGGCCGAAAGGGGGATAAAGGTGCTGCTTGCGCACCAGGCTTTCCGCCGCCCAAAAGCCGGGAAAGTCGTGGGCGGCGGCCAGCCGGATACTGTAGTGATCCGGGTTGAAGGTCTGGGCGATCACCATTCCCGGTGTGTCGCCCCGGCCGGCCCGGCCCGCTACCTGGGTCAGGAGCTGGAAAGTGCGCTCGGCGGCCCGGAAATCGGGCACATGCAGGGACTGGTCGGCGCTGATCACCCCCACCAGGGTCACCCGGGGCAGGTCGAGACCCTTGGCGATCATCTGGGTGCCCACCAGGATGTCCGCCTCTCCGGCGGCGAAAGCCGCCAGGATTCGACCGTGCGCGCCCTTGCGGGCGGTGGTGTCGGCGTCCATCCGCAGCACCCGGGCCCGCGGAAAGAGACGTTCCACCTCCTCTTCCACCTGCTCGGTCCCCGCTCCGAAGTGCTGCAGCTGACCGCCGCACTCCGGGCAGGTGTCCGGCGCCACCCTGGTATGGTCGCAGTAGTGGCATTTAAGCCGGCCGGAGCGGTGGTAGACCATGGATATGGCGCAGTGGGGGCAACGTAAGGCGGACCCGCA
This sequence comes from Bacillota bacterium, assembly GCA_021800315.1. GTDB lineage: Bacteria > Bacillota > Desulfotomaculia > Desulfotomaculales > JAJYZD01 > JAJYZD01. Next base: position 5,612 of record JAJYZD010000021.1, read on the forward strand.
GACCCGGCAGATCAACACGGTGTGGAAGCCGCGCCGGTTCAGGAACAGGAGGCTTTGCCCGCCCCGGTCCAGGTTGTCCGCGAGGGCGTCCCGCAGGACGGCGCTGAAAAGACCCGTACGGCCCCTGTGCACCTCGTCCCTCATGTCGACCAGTTTGACCTGCGGCAGCGGACGGTCGTCAACCCGGGTGCCCAGGTTGAGCAGGGCGTAGCGGCCCGCCCGGGCCAGCCGGTAGCTCTCCAGCGAAGGGGTGGCCGACCCCAGGAGCAGGACGGCCCCGTGCCTGGCCGCCCGCCACCCGGCCACCACCCGGGCGTGGTAGCGGGGCTGGTCCTCCTGCTTGTAGGTCAGTTCGTGCTCCTCGTCCAGGACGATGAGTCCCGGGTCGGGTAAGGGCATGAAGACGGCCGAACGGGTTCCCAGCACGACCTGCTTCTCCCCGGCCATGACGGACCGCCAGGTGCGGTACCGGTCCCCGGCCGCCAGCCGGCTGTGCCAGAGGGCCACCCTGTCCCCGAACCGCCCGGTGAACCTTTCCACCATCTGCGGCGTCAGCGCTATCTCCGGCACCAGGATCAGGGCCTGCCGGCCGCGGGCCAGCGCCGACGCGGCCGCGCGCAGGTAAACCTCCGTCTTACCGCTGCCGGTAACCCCGTAGAGCAGCATGACCGAAGCGCCGGACGCGGTCAGGGCGGCCTCAACCGCGGTACAGGCCGCCGCCTGGTCGACGCTCGGAGCCGGAATGTCCGGAGGCGGCGCCGGGGAAGACGCGCAAGCCACGGGAGCCAGCAGTCCCCTGGCCAGGAGGGCGGCGACCACCTGGGGCCCGACCCCGGCGGAACGCGCCAGTTCCGTCCTGGAAAGACCGGGATGCCGTACCGCGGCCGCCACGCAGGCGGCCTGGGCCGTCGCCCGCTTCAGGGAAGCGCACACCGCCGCCAGTTCTCCGGGCGGAAAGGTGGCCGCGAGACCCGGCCGCCCGGCTTCCTGGCTCCGCAGTACCGGGGGAAGCATACAATGCATTACCGGGGCCCGCGGGCACAGGTAGCGTTCCGAAAGCCACTGGGCCAGCCGCCACAACTCTTCGGTGAACACCGGCGCGCGGTCCAGGACTTCGCCTATTTCCTTGAGCCCGGCGGGCGGCTCGCCGGCGGTCGCCCGGTCAACCACCCAGCCCGCCACCCGCCGCGGGCCGAAGGGCACCAGAACCCGCACGCCGGGAACGGCGGCCGGGGAGAGAAGGGGCGGGACGGCATAGGAAAACAGCCGGTCCACACCGGCGATATCGACGAGAACGTCCACCCGGTCCACGGCCTTCCCCCCTGACCTGACCCGCCTTGCCCCCGACCCACCCCGCGGGCTGGTCCCCGCTTTGGATGGGTACCCCGTGGTGGGTACTCCGGGAGAACAAGGCGACATAAGAAGACCTATTACGACACTTTAAGTTGTGGAGTTAGGGTTTATCCCATGGTATACTGGATGGCGTAGGATCACTATGTGGGGGGTATCAGGAAAATCAATGCATCGAATAAAAATGGATAAAAATGGCGCACTATGCCTACCGCGCCAGACAATGGAACTCCTTGATATAAAGGCGGGAGACCGGTTAAAAGTTCTACTTGTAGGCAAAGAACTTCACATCCATAAGTGCAAATTAGCGCTGTGCTCGAACACCGATTCGATAATCAGTGATTATGACCGTCAGTCGCCCCGGTAAGGCCGGAGCCGGTCGGCCGGCGCCCCGCCAGGATGCCGGCCGCCTCGTCGAGGATCCGTTCGGCGACCAGGCGTTTATCCATCAACGGCAATTCCTGGGGGGGACCTTCGGGAAACACCAGCCAGACCAGGTTGGTGTCGCTGCCGAAACCGGAGTCCGCCCGGGAAACATCGTTGGCCACCAGGAGGTCGAGATTCTTTTTCGTAAGCTTGGCCCTGGCGCTCTCCAGCAGGTTTTCCGTTTCGGCGGCAAAGCCGACCAGGACGCGGTTTCCCTTAGACGCGCCCAGTTCCTGCAGGATATCCGGATTCCGGACCAGTTCCAGCGTACGCTCCCGGTCTTTCTTGATCTTCTGGTCCGCGACCCGGGCCGGACGGTAGTCGGCCACGGCGGCCGCCTTGACGATCAGGTCGCACTCGGGCGCAAAGGACAGCACCGCCGAACGCATCGCTTCGGCGGTGTCCACTGTCACCAGTTCCACCCCCGGCGGCGGCTCCACCTCGGCCGCTCCACTGACCAGGATGACCCTGGCCCCGCGCTCCAGCGCGGCCCGGGCCAGGGCGAAGCCCATTTTGCCCGAACTGCGGTTGGAGATGAAACGGACCGGGTCGATGGGCTCCCGGGTGGCCCCGGCCGTCACCAGCACCGTGTAGCCGGCCAGGTCGCGCCGCGGGCAAAGGGCGGCCAGGTGTTCGACTATCCGGGCCGGTTCGGGCAGCCGGCCCGGGCCCACGGTGCCGCAGGCCAGCCGCCCGGCGTCCGGCTCCATCAGATGGTATCCCAGGCGGGCCAGGCGGGCCAGGTTTTCCCGCACCGCGGGATGGCGGTACATGTTGGTGTTCATGGCCGGGCACAGGAGCACGGGCCGGGTGCAGGCCAGTAAAAGCGTGGTCAGAAGGTCATCGGCCAGGCCGGCGGCCGCCTTGGCCAAGAAATCGGCGGTGGCCGGCGCAACCACCACCAGGTCGGCCGCCGCGGCCAGGTCTATGTGAGCGTGGACCCCGGCCGCGGGCGCGAAAAGGTCGCAGGCCACCGGGTTCCCGGACAGCGAGGCGAAGGTCAGGGGCGCCACGAACCGCGTGGCCGCCGCGGTCATGACCACCCTGACCACGGTGCCCTCCCTTACCAGCAGGCTTACCAGTTCGGCCGCCTTGTAGGCGGCGATGCCGCCGGTTACTCCAACCAGAACGGTCTTCCCTGTCAACATAGGCAAAACCTCTCCCCTACCTGAGCCTGGGCCGCCGGAACGTCACGCGCTCGGCGGCGATCTCCTTCAGGGCCGCCGTAATCGGCTTGCGGAGGCGGTCGTCTTCCCCGTCGCCCCTTTCGGTCAGGACCCGGGCCCGTTTGGCCGCCACCACCACCAGGGTGTAACGGCTGTCCACCTTGTCCATCAGTAGGTCAAGGGGCGGTTCGTTCATCATCGGCTGTATCTCCCCTCTTACCATTACCGGCCCGCCACCCGCGGTAACGCGATGCGCGGAGATGTTCCGCGCTCATGATGGCCCCGACTTGGGCCGCCGCCCGGGCCACCGTATCGTTTACCACCGCGTAATCATAGCGGGGCAGGAACCCCATCTCTTCGCCGAGACAGGCCAGGCGCCGGGCCATGACCTCCGGAGTCTCGCTGCCCCGGCCGGCCAGCCTCTCCCGGACGACCGCCTCCGAGGGCGGCGCGACGAATATCAAAATACACCCGGGCAGAGCCTCCCTGACCTTGAGGGCACCCTGGATATCGATCTCCAAAAGCACGTCGCCGCCTCCCGCCAGTATGTCCTGTACCGGCAGACGCGGCGTACCGTAAAAGTGGCCGTAGACTTCCGCCCACTCCAGCAGGAGGCCGTCTTGCACCATGGTCTCAAACTCTGCGCGGCTGCGAAAATAGTAGCTCTTGCCCTCAGCTTCCCCCCGCCGCGGTTCCCGGGTGGTCACGGAAACGGACAGCCTTAAGCGGGGGTTCCCGGCCAGCAGTTCCCGGCAGACCGCTCCCTTGCCCACCCCCGAAGGGCCGGAGAGCACGAAAAGGAGTCCGGCGTTTTCCTCAGTCCGCCGCGTCATCGGCCGACCCGGCAGCCTCCTTGTTCAACAGGCGGTGAGCCACCGTTTCGGGCTGAACCGCGGAAAGAATGACGTGATCGCTGTCGCAGATGACCACCGCCCGGGTACGCCGGCCGTATGTAGCGTCGATGAGCATGCCGCGGTCCCGGGCCTCGGTGATGATCCGCTTGATCGGCGCGGATTCCGGACTGACGATGGCGATGATGCGGTTGGCCGAGACGATGTTGCCGAAGCCGATGTTGATCAACTTGATGTCCACCTGTGTTTCCCCCTAACGCTATGTTAACGCTTAAACGGCCGGTTACTCGATGTTTTGAACCTGCTCGCGCATTTTTTCGATCTCGCCCTTGGCCTCCACCACCAGCCGGCCGATTTCGCCGTCCGCAGCCTTGGACGCTATCGTGTTGACCTCCCTCTGCATCTCCTGCAGGAGGAAGTCCAGCTTGCGCCCGACCGGTTCCGGCGCCCCAAGGCAGGCGCGGGCCTGCTGCAGGTGGCTGTCCAGGCGTACCGTTTCCTCCTGGATGTCGGAACGCTCGGCCATCAAGGCGACCTCGGCGGCCAGCCTCATCCCGTCCACCACGACCGGCGCCTGGGCCAGGCGGCCGGTCAGCCGGGCGCGGAATTCCTCCACCGTAAGCGGCGAACGCGTCCTGATCCGCTCATTGATTCCGGCAAGCAGGTCCAGCCGGGCCGCCAGGTCTCGCGCGTGCGATCCACCCTCCGCCCGGCGCATGGCGACCAGTTGGTCCAAGGCTTGCCGGCAGGCCTCTTCCAGGGTGGGCCACAAGGCATGGGTCTCCGTTGGCGCTTCTTCGGTCACCAGAACCCCGGGCAGGGCAGCCAGTTGACTTAGCTCCGTTTCTCCAGCCAATCCGCACGTTTCCTTGAGTTCCCTCAATGCCTTATCATACGCCCAGGCCAGGGCTTTGTCAACCCGCACGGTAAGGGTTTTCTCCCCGATGCCCACGGCCGTGACGTGCCCCTCCACCCGCCCCCGGGAGACCCCGGCCCGGACCATCCGCCGCAGCCCGTCCTCCAGGGGCAGGAGCGTGCGCGGCAGGCGCCACACCACCTCCAGGAACCGGTGGTTGACCGCCTTCAACTCGACGATTAACCTGCCTTCTCCGCCCACGGACTCGCCCCGGCCGTAGCCGGTCATACTCATCAGCACCGGACTTCCCCCCGTCGTCACTCCGCCCTGGCCAGGAACGCGGCCATCCGTTCCATGCCCTCCTCAATCAGGTCGACCGAGGCGGCGTAAGAAAGACGGACGTACCTGGGATCGCCGAACGCCTCCCCCGGCACCACGGCCACCCGGGCCTCTTCGAGGAGAATCCCCGCCACGTCGGCGGCGCACGAGATCACCCGGCCTCCAAGCGACCGGCCGAAAAACGACTCCACGGAAACAAACAGGTAGAAGGCCCCCCCCGGCACCTGGCACGCCAGGCCGGGAACAGCCCTGACCCGCTCCACCATCAAATCCCGCCTGGCGGCAAAAGCCGCCACCATCCGCGTCACCGGCTCCTGGGTGCCTTCCAGGGCGGCCAAGGCCGCCGCCTGGGCGATGGAGGTGGGGTTGGAGGTGGAGTGGCTCTGCAGGTCGGCACAAGCCCGTGCCACCGCGGGCGGCGCCGCCGCGTAGCCGATGCGCCACCCGGTCATGGCGTAGGCCTTGGACAAGCCGTTGACCGTAACCGTCCGCGCCAAAATCTCCGGACCCAGGGAAGCCAGGGAAACATGTTCGCGCCCGTCGTACACCATTTTTTCGTAGATCTCGTCCGAAATGGCCACCAGTCCCCGCTCGACGATAATCCCGGCCAGGGCGGCCAGTTCCTCCCTGGAGTAGACCACGCCGGTGGGGTTGCCGGGACTGTTGATGATGACCAGCCTGGTCCGGGAGGAGCACGCCCGCGCCAAAAGGCCGGGGGTGAGCTTGAAGGCGCCGGTCGCCACCGGAACCGGCACCGCCCCGGCCAGCTTGATCTGCTCGAGGTAGCTTACCCAGTATGGAACGGGCAGGATCACCTCGTCGCCTTCCTGGCACAGGACCTGGACGGCGTTGTAAAGAGAGTGCTTGGCGCCGCACGAGACGACGATCTGCTTCGGGTCGTAGGCCAGGCCGTTGTCCTTGAGAAGCTTGTCCGCAATCGCCCGGCGCAACCTCTCGACACCGGCCACCGGCGTGTACTTGGTCTCGCCCCGCCGGAGCGACTCCACCGCCGCCGCCTTGATGTGTTCCGGCGTATCGAAGTCCGGCTCGCCGGCCCCGAAGTTGACCACCTTCACCCCGGCGGCGGCCAGGGCCTTGGCCCGCGCGTCTATGGCCAGGGTGGCCGAAGGGCTGATATTGAGGGCCCGGCCCGCCAGTCTCATCGCTTCCATAACTTAATCGACACCTCTTTACACCTCGAAATGAATTCAGAAGAATACGGCGCGGTGATCTTCAAGCCACCGGGCCCATGGCCGCAAGACGCTCCAGGGCCTCCCTGATCCGGTCGGTGGGAGTGGTGAGGGAGATGCGGAACCAGCCTTCCCCTTGCGGACCGTAGCCGGTGCCCGGGGTGACGACCACCCCGGCCCGCTCCAGCACCAATTCGGCAAAGGAGGCGGAAGTTTGTCCCCGGGGCACCCCCGCCCAGAGGTAGATAGCGGCGAGAGGCGGGTTGACTTTAAGACCCAGGCCATTCAAGCCGTCCACCAGCAGGTCGCGCCTGGCCTGGTAGATGCGGTTTGATTCCGCCACCGCCTCCCGGGGACCGGTCAGGGCCGCGATGGCGGCTTCCTGGACGGCGCCGAACGCCCCGGAGTCGATGTTGGATTTCAGCCGGGAGAGCGCCCCCACGGCTCCCTGGTTGCCGGCGGCCCACCCGATGCGCCAGCCGGTCATGTTGAAGGTCTTGGACAGGGAGTGGATTTCCACGGCCACATCGGCGGCGCCCGGCACCTCGAGGATACTGGGGGCCCGGTACCCGTCGTAGCCGATCTCGCTGTAGGCGGCGTCGTGGCAGATCAGGATGCCGTACTCCCGGGCGAAGGCCACCGCGCTCTCGAAGAATTCCCGGCCGGCCACGGCCCCGGTGGGATTGTTGGGGTAATTCAGGAACAAAAGCCTGGCCCTGCCGGCCACGTCCGGGGGCACGGCCGCCAGGTCGGGAAGAAAGCCGTTTTCACTCGTCAGCGGCAGGTAATAAGGGACACCGCCGGTCAAGAGAGTGCCCCCCGCGTAGACCGGGTAAGCCGGATCGGGCACCAGGGCCGTATCGCCGGGGTCCAGGTAGCACCACGGCAGGTGTGCTATGCCTTCCTTGGAACCGATGAGGGCCACGACTTCCGTGTCCGGGTCCGGTTCCACGCCGAAACGCTCCCGCATCCAGGCAGAGGCCGCCAGGCGAAACTCCCGCCTGCCCTCGGAAGAGGGGTAGCGGTGGTATTCCGGCTTGTGAACGGCTTTTTCCATGGCGGCCACGATGTGGTCAGGGGTGGGCCGGTCGGGATCGCCGATACCCAAGCTGATCACGTCCATGCCGGCCGCGCGTTTTTCCTTGATCAGCCGCTCGATCCGGGCGAAAAGATAGGGCGGCAACGTCCTGACCCGCGCTGCTTCTTGAAACTCCAAACTTGTTAAACCTCCCCGACTTCTGCTATCTGTCCGGTGAAGACCACGGCCGCCGGACCGGTCATGTATACATGCCCGTCTTCTTCGTATTCCAGCCCCAGTTCGCCACCCGCCAGCTTTATTCTAACCGAACGCCCGGTAAATCCGTTCAGGAAGGATCCTACGGCGACGGCGGCGGCGCCCGTGCCGCAGGCCAGCGTTTCGCCCACGCCCCGTTCCCAGACCCGTACTTTCACGTTCTCCCGGTCCTCCACCTGGACGAATTCCACGTTGGTCCTCCGGGGAAAGACGGGGTGGTGTTCCAGGAGCGGGCCCAGCGTGGCGACGGGAACGGCGGCCACGTCCGGTACGAAAACCAGGCAGTGGGGGTTGCCCATGCTCACCGCCGTCACCCGGAAAACCTCCCCCGCGGCAACCAGGGACTCGTCCAGTACCCCGCCCGGCGGTCCGGCCATGGGGATTTCTCCCCGCGCAAGAATGGGACGGCCCATGTCCACCCGCACCATTCCTCCGGGCGCCGGAAAGGCGGTCCTGACGCCGGCCAGGGTCTCGACGGCCGGCGCCCCGCCCAGGTAGCGGGCCACGCACCGTAGCGCGTTACCGCACATCTCGGCCTCCGAACCGTCCGGTTGGAAGATGCGCATAAGGACATCCGCCCGGTCGGACGGCAGGAGCAGGATGAGCCCGTCGGCCCCGACGCCGAAGTGGCGGTCGCACCAGAGGGCGGCGGCCTTGGAAGGGTTTTCCGGTGGGGCGCCGCCGCCCAGAACGTCGATCAGGATGAAATCGTTGCCCAGTCCCTGCACCTTGGTAAACTGGATCATGCCCTTTTCTCTCCCGTTTTGGTGAAATTGCGGGTTTACCAGAATTATAACACCGGGGAAATGTTTTGTCGAACGATTTCCAAGGCCGGGCCGATACGGGAATCAGACCTTCAGGAAGGTGACCCGGTGATTTACACCGGCCAGCCTGGCCGCCAGGCCGACTCCCAGGGGAGCGGCGGCCACCCCCATGCTCACGGCCATCTCCGGGGCGGCGAGCGGGACGCTGTGGAAGATGGCGGCGAACCGGGGAAGGTAGGTCACCGACAACTGGAGGGTCGCGCACAGGAAGACCGCCCCCACCAATTGGGGGTTGGCCCAAAGGCCAGCGGTGAACGGGTTGACCTCTTCCGAACGGCAGTTGAACACGTAAAAGAGCTGAAAAAAAACCAGGGTGTTGAAAGCCATGGTGCGCGCCGTCGGGAGGTCCAGCCCGGCGGCCAGGGCGCCGGTGAAAACGCCCAGGGTGCCCAGGCCGATCGCCGCGCCGCCGCGCAGGATGCGCCAGCCCAACCCCCTGGCCAGGATGCTTTCGTGATAGGGGCGGGGAGGACGCGCCATCAGCCCGCCGGCCGGCGGGTCGACCCCCAGTGCCATGGCCGGCAACCCGTCCGTCACCAGGTTGACCCAGAGAATCTGGATGGGCAAAAGGGGCAGGGGCAGGCCGGCCAGGGCGGCGGCCAGCATCAGCAGCACCTCGCCCGTGTTGCAGGTCAGGAGGTACCGGATGAACTTCCTGATGTTGTCGTAGATGGCCCGTCCCTCCTCCACCGCCGCCACGATGGTGGAGAAGTTGTCGTCCGCCAGGACCATGGCCGAGGCCTCCCTGGTTACATCGGTGCCGCCCATGCCCATGGCTATGCCGATATCGGCTTCCTTCACAGCGGGTCCGTCGTTCACCCCGTCCCCGGTCATGGCCACCACGTGGCCGCCCTTCTTGAAGGCGCGCACGATGCGCAGCTTGTGACCGGGGGAAACCCGGGCAAACACCGCGGTTTTGCGCGCCGCGACCGCCAGTTCGTCATCGTTCAGTCGATCCAGGTCCCGGCCGGTCAGGACGTTGTCCCCGCCGGCGGGGAGTCCCAGTTCCCTGCCCACGGCCAGGGCCGTGGCCGGGTGGTCGCCGGTGACCATAACCACGCGGATGCCCGCCCGCCGGCAAACCCGGATGGCCTCACACGCCTCCCGCCGCGGCGGATCGATGAGGCCGGCCATACCGGCCAGGACGAGCCCCGTCTCCACAGTCCCGGCCTCCGGGGCACCGTCCCCCGTTTCGCGATAGGCCAGGGCCAGCACCCGCATGGCCTGACCGGCCAGGACGGCGTTTTGCGCCTCCACCGCCCGTTTCGCTTCCCCGGTGAGCGGCAGCACCCGGCCCTTCCTCCGGTAGTGGGTGCACCGGTCCAGGATAACTTCGGGGGCTCCCTTGGCGTAAACGATGAGCCCGCCCTCCCGCCGGCAAACCACGGACATACGTTTCCGTTCGGATTCGAACGGAAATTCGGCCACTTTTTCCTCGGCCACGTCTTCCCTGGTCAGGCCCGCCCGGGCCGCCAGGACCAGCAGGGCCGCCTCGGTGGGATCGCCGGTCAGGCTGAAGGAAGCCGTCTTCCGGCCGGTCACGCGTTTTACAAAACGGCTCGCCGGCACGAAGACGCGCTCCAAGGCGGCGTTGTTGCACACAACGGCGATGCGCAGGAACAGGGCCAGGTCCTCCGGAGCGGCACCGGTGCGGACGCCGGTGTCCTCCCCTTCGACGGCGAAGGGCTCGCCCCCGATAAAACCCGCCCGGGCCGTCATCCGGTTTTCGGTCAGGGTGCCCGTCTTGTCGGAGCAGATTACGGTGGCGCAACCCAGGGTTTCCACCGCCGGCAGGCGCCTGATGATGGCGTTCTTCGCCGCCATCCGCTGCACCCCCAGCGCCAGGGCGACGGTGACCACCGCCGGCAGGCCCTCGGGAATAGCCGCCACCGCCAGGCTTACCCCGGTGAGAAACATACGGTAGAGAGGCTCCCCGCGGACCACCCCCACCCCCACCACCAGGGCGCAGACGGACAGGGACGACCCCAATAGCCACCGGCCCAGCCTGGCCAGGCGCGCCTGCAGGGGTGTGGCCTCCGGCCGCACTCCCGATATCATGGCCGCGATGCGCCCCATCTCGGTGCGCATGCCGGTCTCCACCACCACGCCCCGGGCCCGGCCGCGGCTGACCACGGTGCCGGCGAACAGGGCGCAGGTCACGTCTCCGGGAGGGGCTCCGCCCGGCGCGTTGCCGGCTCTCTTGGCCACCGTGGCCGACTCGCCCGTCAGCACCGCTTCCATGGCTTCCAAACCCGCCGCCGACAGGAGCCGCAGGTCGGCCGGCACGATGTCCCCCGCCTCCACGAGCACGATATCGCCGGGAACGAGGTCCCGGGCCGGGAAGCGTTGTACGCGTCCCTCCCGCACCACCCTGGCCTCGGGCGCGGACAAAAGGCGCAGCGCTTCCAGGGAGCGCTCGGCCCTGCTTTCCTGCGCGAATCCCAGGGCGGCGTTGAGCAGTACGATGACCAGGATGGTCAAGCCATCGGCCAGTTCGCCCAGGAAGAGGGAAGTGGCGGTCGCGGCCAGGAGCACCAGGACCATGAAGTCACGGAACTGGTTGAGGAACAAAAGCCACGGACTGGCCGGCGGGGCCGCCGCCAGGATGTTGGGACCGGCGGCGGCAAGCCGCCTGGCCGCTTCACCGTAATCGAGGCCGCTGTCCCCGCTGGTATTCAACTTCCGGACAACCTCGGTAACAGGCGCGGCATACCACTCCAAACGAGCGCACCTCCGGAAAACCAGACTATTCCAGGATATGCGGACAACCCGGCAAAGATGCGGACCGCGCCGCCAGCCCCCTCCGTCCGGCGAACGGCAGCCCGCCGTTTTTCGCTCCGGCGGCCACAAAAAGCCGTAAAGGAAAGCAATGTAGATGTCGAAATTCATCCCGATGGATATCGCCGGGACGGGGAGGCCCGGAGGGGACGGGGATGCCCGGTAATGTTTTCCAGACTGAAGATCGGTGCGCGGATCACGGTGGTCATGGGGGTAGTCTGCGCTATTCTCGTGTTTATGGCCGTATACGGCCTGTACAATCTGTTCCGGACCGAGGGACGGGTAAAATTCATGTACTCCGTGTCCCTGACGGCGTCCCAGTACCTGGCCAACGCCGACCTCAACTTCCAAAAATTCCAGACCGCCGTCTACGCCCACATCGACAGCACCAACCAGCGGGAGATGACCCTCGCCTACACTGACGCCCAGTGCTATTACGCCGACGCCCTGGAATACCTGGGCCAGTACAGGTCGGCTCGGACGACCGCCGGGAACAGCCGGGAACCGGCCAATCTTTCCACCGAATTGGCCGGCTACCATAAGGCCATGGAGCATGTCTTCCGGGAAAGATCCCAAAACACCCCCCAGGGCAAGGCGGCGGCTTACCGGGCGGTCAAAAGCAGCAGGGCGACCAGCGACAGCATCAGCGTCGATCTTCAGTACCTTCAGGAAATGTCGCTCCAGGAAGCCCAGCAGATGGCCATCCAGGCCGACGACGACTATGACCGGACGCGGGACATCTCCGTGGCGGCGGCCCTTTTGGCCATCCTTATGGCCGCCGGCCTGGGCTTTTTGCTCTCCCGCGGCATAGCCGGACCCCTCGGTGAGTTGGACAGCCTGGCCGGGGAAATCGCCAGGGGCAACCTTACGCCAAACGTCGCCGTGAATTCGGCCCGGGACGAGGTATCATCCCTCGCGCGCTCCCTGCACCGGATGGTTGAAAACCTGCGCGAATTTGTCACCAGGGTCCAGGAAAGCTCCCTGCTGGTCGCCGGTTCATCGCGGCAATTGTCCGCCACCGCCCAGAACACATCAGGGGTGGCCGCGGAAACCGCCGCCACGGTGACCGAAATTGCCGGAACCATGGATCAGATGGCGCAAAACGCCCGGGAATTGGCCGCCCGGTCGGAGCAGGCGTCGGGTGAAGCGGAAAAAGGCTCCCGCGGCGTGGCAAGGATCACCGGGCAGATGGAGGCCATCGCCCAGGTCAGCCACAACGCCTCCGCCGTGGTCGACACGCTGTCCAAGACGCTGGACGAGGTCAGCCGGATAGTAGAGCTCATAACCAGCATCGCCGACCAGACCAACCTTCTGGCCCTCAACGCCGCCATCGAAGCCGCCCGGGCCGGCGAGCAGGGCCGGGGATTCGCGGTCGTGGCCGACGAAGTGAGAAAGCTGGCCGAGCAGTCGGCCAACGCCGGCAAGGACATAAACCAACTGATAACCAAGGTGCAGTCCGAATCCGCCAAGGCCGTCGCCGCCATGTCCGAGGGAGCGCAACAGGTCCGGGAAGGGACGACGGTAACCGAAGAGGTGGGCTCAAGTTTCCATGGTATCATTGATCTGGTCCAGGGGCTGGCCGACCGGATTTCCAGCCTCGCGGCGGCGGCCCGGCAGGTTTCGGGGGGAGTGGGGAACGTGGCCGCCGCGTCCCAGCACCAGACCTCGGCCATGCGGGAAGTATCCGGCGCCACCGACAAGCTGGCCGCCATGGCCGGCGATCTGAACCAACTGGTAGGCAATTACCGGCTGTAGAACGGCAAAAGAACACCGGACGGGACCCGTGGGGGTTCAGTCTTTACCTCTCCCCCGGCTCCTCCCCCTTGCGGTAGACCAACCCGCTCATTTCCGCCACCAGGTCCCCCATGGAGTCCACCACCAGGATGCGGTAGAGCCCGGTGCGGCGGGTGAGGTTTTCCTCCGTGGCCGTGGCCGTCAGGCATTCCCCGGGACCGGTGGCCTTCACGAAGTTCAGGTTGACGTTCAGGGCCAGCGCCGCCCGGCCGCGGGAGTTGGATGCCGCCTCGAAGGCCGTGTCGGCCAGGGTGAACAGCACCCCGCCGTGCGTAACCCGGTTGACGTTGAGCATGGACCCGGTAACCACGAGCCTGGCTACGGCGTAACCGGGTCTCACTTGCGCCAGTTCCACCCCCAGTTGCCGGGCGAAAGGGTCCCCGCCAGGGAAACCGGGCACTTTTTCCCGCGATTCCTCCAACCGCGCCACTCCCTTTCCCCGCCGGTTGACCGGTCCGGCGGGCGATGGTATACTTTGGCTGACTGGTTCACGGGAAGAATTATACCGGAATTCCGGCCGGAATGCCACGGCGGAGGGAAGGTGATCGACGTTGCCCTACGACGGTTTGGTTATGGCCGCCGTGACCCGGGAATTGAACGAGTTGATTCTGGGCGGCCGCATCGACCGCGTGCACCAGCCGTCGGAGTCCACCCTCATCCTGTCCATCTACCGCCACCCGGGCAAATTCCGTCTCTTCCTGTCCGCCCACGCCCAGCACGCCCGCGTCCACCTCACCGGACAGGCCCGGAGCAACCCGCCCGTGCCGCCGCTGTTCTGCCTCATTCTGCGCAAGCACCTGGAGGGCGGACGGATCCGGGCCATCCGGCAACGGGGCCTGGAACGGGTACTGGAAATCGGGGTCGATACCTACGACGAACTGGGCGCCCCGGCCGCCAAAACCCTCTACTGCGAAGTCATGGGCAAGCACTCCAACCTGATCCTGGTGGACGACGGCGCCAACCTGATCGTCGACGGCATCCGGCGCTATTCCCACGCCCTCTCCCGCTACCGGGAGGTCCTGCCCGGCCGCCCCTACGTCCCGCCACCCATCCAGGCCAAGCTGGAACCCGGCGCCGGCGAGGAAGAGTTTATCGCCGCCTGCCTGGCCCGCCCCCTGGAGACACCCCTGGCCGCCCTGCTCCAGCAGGTGGTCAACGGCCTGTCGCAGCTGACGGCCCGGGAACTGGTACACCGCGCCGGCCTGAGCCCGGAAACCGCCCTGGACTCCTGCGGCGGCTTCGAATTGCGCTCCCTGTGGGAGACCGCGCGCCGCCTGGGCCTGGACGTGGAGGCCGGCCGCTATGCCCCCGGCCTCAAGATCGACCGGGAAGGCCGCCCCTGCGACTACGCGGCCGTCGCCCTCACCCACTGTCCGTCCAGCCCGGCCGGTCCGGCGATGAACGACGTGGTGGACGGATTCTATCAAAACCGCGAGGACCAGGACTTCCTGGACAAGGAGAAAACCTTCCTGCGCCGCGTGGTGGCCAAGGCCAGGGAAAAAACGCTGCAAAAGATCACCCGGGCCGGTGACGATCCGGACCGCGGCGATACCTACCGCCTCTACGGGGAACTGCTGACCGCCAACCTGTTCCGCTTAACCAAAGGCGAAACCGCCGTGGTCCTGGAAGACTACCACGGCGGCCAGGCGCGGGAGGTGCCGCTGGACCCGTCCCTGACCCCGGCGGAAAACGCCCAGCGCTATTTCCGCCTCTACACCAGGCTCAGGGGGGCGGCCCGCACAGCCAGGGCGGTCCGGGAAGCCGCCGCGGCGGAAAAGGATTACCTGGAAGGCGTGGAAAACGCCCTGAGCGACGCCGCCGGGCGCGCCGACCTGGAGGAAGTGCGCTCCGAACTGGCCCGCCAGGGCTACCTGCGGGAAGGCCCCCAGAGCACCCCCCGGACCGGGGGCGCCCCTCAACCCCTCGAGCTGAAGTCGGCCGACGGAGTCGCCATCTGGATCGGCCGCAACAACCTGCAAAACGATCACCTGACCATGCATCTGGCCGCTCCCAACGATATCTGGCTGCACGCCCGCGGCTTCCCCGGAGCCCACGTCGTCATCCGGGCGGCCGGGCGGCCGGTCCCGGACAGCACCCTGCAGGAGGCGGCCCGCCTGGCGGCCGGCTTTTCCCGGGGCCGCAACGACTCGCTGGTTCCGGTGGACTACACCCGGATCAAGTATGTGAAAAAACCCCGGGGGGCCAAGCCCGGAATGGTAATTTACGAGCGGGAGAAAACCATCCAGGCGGCGCCGAAAAGACCTGGGGACAACCCTTAGATCCGGATGTGGATCCGGCCGGACCGGGAAAAAGAGAAAGCATACCTTTCCCGCCACAAGCGCTTGACCCGCCGGGGCAGGCCAGCCGCCTTACCCGACCGGTTGGCCGGGTAAGGGACAATCCTGGGACAGGGACCTTTTTACATATAAGATGCCAAGTAAAACGGAGCGTACCAAAGTTCATGCACATAGAATACAGGGTGACAAGCGATCATGATAATCGAAAGGTCTCACAGATACTCAGGAGCCAACTTAAAGTTTCCCGCACCGGAATACGAAAAATTAAACGTAGCACTGGACTTACGGTGAATGATAGGACAGTCCGCCTGGATTCACTAGTAAGAGAAGGCGATTTGATACGGGTCGATATTCATAATGAGGATCAACCGGTAATACCCCAGGACATATCATTGAATATTCTCTTTGAGGATGAACATATCCTGGCAGTAAACAAGCCATCCGATATGCTCGTTCACCCGGTTTCCCATCATGTTCTGGACACCCTGGCCAATGCCGTTATTTACCATTGGCAGCTACAGGGACATAATATCAAATTCAGGTCGGTCAGCCGCCTGGATAAAGATCCCTATAAGGGGTACAAGCGCTGACTACATAGAGAGCGTATTTAAGCCGAAAGCAGCCTTTATGGTGCTTATGTTGGTATGCTCAAAAACCTGTTTTTTGCCAGTTTTCGAAGATCTGAGCCGGTAAGTGGACTACAGGACTTATCTGGGGATATTTGTACCTGAGAACACGTAGCGTGGTTCCAGGAATATTATGGCACCTGAATGAGCGTATCCAGGCAAGGTTTTCCCGACTGAAGAATCACGGACTTGACAACTCCAGATACCACCTTATCCAGGATCACCCCTCTGACCATCCGCTCGCTGGTCCGCTCGTGCATCGGTCCCGTGGGCCCCTCCAGTTCCCGCCGAATCACCCCACAGCTTCCGCCGGCACACCCTGGTGGTCGGCCCAGTCAATGACCCGCCCATGTAGTGGACTTAGTTGTCGCGGCTACTGTTTACAAGAAAGTAATGCTTGTTCCGCTTTTTCCGCGCAGCATCCTCACCCCGGAGGCCGGCAGCATATCGGCGTCAGTCCCGGCAGGTCCTGCCGGGACTGACGCCGAACATAATCCGAAGGCCCGCGGCGGAAGCCGACGCATGCCGGGTAGCCTGGCGGGGTAAGCCGGAAAAGTTGGAATTGTGGGAGTTGCACATGGCGAAAAAGAAGAAACATACGTCGATACCACGCTGCAAGCGGCTCAACCGGAAGGCCAGGCTGGCCGCCGCAAAGGACTGGATGGCCAAGTACGACGGAAAGCGCTTGGTCAAAGCCTATAGAAAGCATTTTGCCGTCGACATGCTCTGCGCCCTTAACGAACTCCAGATGCTCGGGGTGGAATTTACGCCGGAATATGTGGCCCAGGTAAAAAGGAACGTGGAAGATCAGATTAAGGCCAAGCAGGAGCGGAAGCGCAAGAGGAAGGAACAGGCGGAAATCAATCTCTTCCCGGATTCCGACTGGTATTTCGCTTTCATCGCCGGGTATACGGAGGGTGGTTTTCCCTATGGCATTACCTGGGAGGAGGCCAGGGCCATGAACTGGCCCGGCCTGGATGATCAGGCTGAGGCCCGGTTCCATGAATCAGAAATCTTGCGGCATTTCATGGAATAGCTACCCCGCCGCATAACGAAATAATCGTGTTCACCAAGGATTTCAACTCCGGGCAGGCCGCAATGGCATTGGACAAATCATTTCTTCTTAAGATGTTGTCGGCGTCACGGCGTTTAAAATATTTTTTTCGACGCGTTCCATTTCTGAAGATTTCCTTTAACCAATGAGAAGGTGGATTGTTATGATTAATGGTTTCCGGATTACGATTTGGAAGCCTCATATTATGATTGGCTAGTTCCTGAATGTAAGGCCAGAAAGGCAACAGCCATGCCTCAAATTCGTGTAACGCCACGTGTGGATAGAACCTGGGTTCATCGCCCACCCAGTCTCGCATTTTACTTTTGGCATCCTCAGCATTTTTGAATACCGGAGGATGACTGCCCGTATAAACATCTGTCAAAGCGATAACATAATCAGACGGATTCTTACCACTCAACAATCTCTGTACTTCGCCTTTAAGCTCAACTCCGGTAGGTATCCTGCCATGGTGCACTGATGGTATCAGTTTGGGCATTGGCGTTTTACTTTTTTTAAATTGAGCCTCAAGGAACTTTATGAGATGAGACAAAAAGACTTTTTCCGTATTACCCTCAACGATCATGGCTATTCTTTTCATGACCGTCCTCCCATTTGTCCCATACGCCAGATTTCATCAAGACTATATTCATCGAGCCATTTCTCCAAATCCAGCTTATCGT
>JAJYZD010000243.1 GCA_021800315.1 Bacillota bacterium
AAAAAGAAACGTATACCCGCCGTCTACAAAGGCGACCTTTTCGAAACCCCGGAAATCCAGGTCGGGATCTTCCTCTATCGCTTTCCCCGACTCTTTGTCTTGCAATACCATGGCGGCCACCGCTTTTTCAATGATGACATACAGGGCCAGGCACTCGCCGGTGGAATGGGCGATCTCTTTGTCCTGCCAGTCGGACAGACGGCCCGACACGGCCACCACGCAGACAATGAACAACTTGACAAAGGATTCGGTGTAACGGTTCCGGAAGTGTGGGGGGAGACATTCGGCTACAATGATGGTGGCACCCGGATCCCGGCCCTTGTACATGTTGGCGTAATCCTCGAAGATTTCGTCGATCAACTCCCTGGTCGCCTCGACGAGGGCCCGGTGCTGGCGTTGCGAAAGAACACGGTTTTTCCATGCCGGCGCTCCACCCCGATGGTCGGATTGCTTCCGGTTGACGCTGACAGCCCCCATTGCCCTCATCCTCTCCGGACATGTTCTTGGAAGGATTATATCATTGAAACCGCTTCTCTAAAATACTTCCATCAAACAAAGTTCCCCAATATTCCTCCGCGGTCGAGGCGGGCCAAAGGCCGCCACAAACGGCAACGGGGGGCAAGCCCCCCGTTCCATTAACCGCCTCTCCATCGGGTACCCCTTCCGGATCCTAGTCGCTCCCGACCTCAATCCCCCCGGGTTTGGCCTTCTCCTCTTTGGGTAGCACAATCTCCAGCACGCCGTCCCTGTACCCGGCCCTGATCCGGTCCGCCTTCGCCTTGATGTCCCCGCTCTTAAGTCCCGGTATTTCCGCCTTTACGACCATCTGCTGCTGCTCCGGACACTCTTTGATGTCGACGGGGATCCATGAGGCGGCCTTCAAGAAACTCTCCCCCCCGATCCAGAAGGTGTCTTCGAACAACCGGTTCATGGATCTCTGCAGGAGATGGGTGTCGCCGAGCGGATCCCAACGTATGGTGGCCATTCGTCATTACCTCCGTTCCATTTTGACGGCAATCAGCGCCAGACGGTCCTGAGGCGGATTCCAGGGAGCGACCGCGAACCTGTAATCCCGTAAAGGAGATGCGTCAACCCGCAAGGGGCCTTACCCCGGATGTCGGAACGAGCAGCGGTACGTCCGGGCCGGCGGGACGAACCGCCGTGTTGAGGAACTGATAATCCACGATCACCAGGTCGGGATGAAAGCAACGTTTAAGACGGGCCGCCTCACCCACGCTCCGGGCCATGGCCATCCCGTAGCCTTCCCGGACCGGATCGCCCGCGACTGCCCGTGCGGTCCAGGGATCGCCTGATGCTATGAGCGTCCGGTATGTAGCCATCGGTCAGACCTCCGTCACCAGCTGCAAAAATCCCGCGCTCCGGGCCGGAGACCTGTCCCCCCTGCCGCCGCTGGGACCTTGGCCCCGCCCACCCGGATGACCATATAATACTTGCGGACCGTCGAACGAAGCAACGTCCGTACGGAGCGATTGTATACCGTTTTTGTTCTGTATTGGGAAAAAGGATGGACCGGTTGGCTTATTTTAGCGGCCCGCTTAAAATATCTTCTTTTTTCGGTCCGGAGCTTTGGAGGGATTCAACCGGAAAGCAGCCTGCCCGCGGCTCAAAGAAACTTCTTCCCGCCGCGGACCGTTCCTGTCAGATCCGTAACATTTCCTCCCGCCGGTCGAGCATCGACCGGATATCACCCACCATGGACCGGACCCGGTCGGCCAGTCCGCCCGCCTGTTCCTGTTCCGGAGCCTTCGCCACCAGGTCGGCCAAAAGCATCGCGTGCCACACCAGATCGGTATCCAGGGCCGTCAGCCGTTCCAGCAGGTCTTTTTCGACACGGTACCTCTGCCATATCTTGTCGTTTTCCGGCACCGGGGCCGTCCTCACCCGCGTCTCCACCGCGCCGACGCTCTCGCCGGCATCGTGCAGCAAACGGGTCCGGGCCACGGCCGCCGGGTCCGGCAACGGATGCTCGCGGCTGGGCGGCGGAAGGTACCGGGCGCGGTACGCGCTTTCCAGCGCGGCCAGGTCGTCCCTGGCCTTCTGGAGGTAGTCGGAGACCTTGGAACGGATCAGGAGGTCGTCGGCGCGCAGCTGGTTCTCCTTGCGGTACCAGTTGTAGCCCCAGCCGTAAAACAGCATCGCCACGGTCTGCCTGACCACCCCGGCGTCGTCGATCGGGTTGCCGGGAACAGGGGTGCCAATCTCACCCATTATTTCCCCGCCTCGACGCCTTGCACCGGATAGGTACCAAAAGCGTTGCCGATGTTGAAGGGTTCCCCGATCGCCATGTTCGGCGCCGAAGCCAAGCCCTTTTCCGCCATCCGCAGGGCCGTGTAGTAGCGCACCGCTTCGATGGGCGTAAGGCCGAAAGCCCGCAGGGAGATCAGTTCCCGCATCCGCTCGTCCTTGGGCAGGATCAGGAGCTTCACATCGTTGAGCATGATGCCGTAGATCTTGAGGAAATCCCCCAGGTGGGCCTTGAGCAGTTCGGTGACGTCGTGAATCCGCTCGTTGACGGTCTCCATGGGGGTGACCTGGACGATCTGGTTGATGGACTGCTCCACCACCGGGCCGGCGTAGGACGTTATGTCGTCCACCGCTATGAACTGACCGTTGAACGGCATGTGGGTGGTCAACGCCAGGGCCCCCTCTTTCGAATCGACATGGATGTAGAAGTCGACCTGGTACACCATTTCCGCCATCTCGGCCGAGGTGGCCACACCGGTGCTGCGCACCAGGAGTTTGGCCCGGTTGACGTAGAGGACCTCGTACTGCCACGGGGACTGGCCGCCGAAAAACCCCTGCACAAACGATCCGAGGAGGGGTTTGTCGGGGGTGGTAACCGGATACTGACCGGTGTCGTACACGCTGAGCACGGCGCCCCTGGCCTTGAGGACCGCGAAATGGTTACTCTCGACCGTGAGCAGGGAACCGCTGACGATGCTTTCGTCGTGGTACCGGTAGGCCAAGACCTTTGGCCCCATGACGTCGTTGCCCTGAGCGTTCAAACTCGTGATAACCTGCCTGGTAACCGGCATGGGTGTTTTCCCCCCTTCTTTTTTCCTAAAGAGGATTTCGCCAGGAAACTTCCTTATCCTTCCCGATCCACCATGTTTTTTGTACGGCCCCGGCGGGTCTCGCGAAAATAGCGGGAACGTAAAATGAAACACGAATGTAACCGTCTTGTAAAACCAGCACCTCTTTAATTCCGCCACAGCCGCGTATAAACACTTAAAGAGCCCGCCCACAAGGCTAAAGGGGGTTGCACAAAAAATGTCTTGTGCCGATAAAACACCAACCAAAATAATGAATTGGAGGAAATTACGAATGAAACGTCAAACAATTGTCTCAATCGTCGCCGGCGCCTTACTCCTGGCAGCTACCACGGTTCCCGCCTTCGCCATGACATCGGGGTTCTCCGCCGGAATGGACGTCCAATCCACCAGTCAAACTACAACCTACATGGACTATACCCAGGGCAGTAGCAGCCAGCAGTTGAGCACCCTTATGCGTGCCGTGCGCAACAACCCGCGGATGATGGGCAATTACCAACAGATCGGCCGGCTGATGGATCAAGAGGGGCAATACGGCGTCAAAGTTTTCGCCGACGGCAACCAGGTGGATTTCAACTCCGTCGGCGTGCAGCCGGTCATTGAGCAGGGGCGTATCCTGATGCCGGTACGGTCCCTGATGGACGCCCTGGGCGGCCAGGTTAACTGGGATCGCGCCACCCGGACGGTCACCGCGCAAAACGGCAACACCACGGTAACCATGCGGATCGGTGCCGACGACATGCTGGTAAACGGCCGGTCCGTACCCCTGGACGTACCCGCCGCCATCATCGGCGGCCGCGCGATGCTGCCCCTGCGGGCCATGGCCCAGGCCATGGGCATGAATGTCAACTGGTTCGGTCAGTCCGACATGGTCGTCCTCATCTCCAATTAAGTCACGGCCGCTCCGCCCGGCGGCCGGGCAGGCCTTTGACCATAAGTTGGCCCAAAATCCTCCCTTCCATCCCCGGCCGAACCCCGGCCGGGGTTTTTTAACGCCCCCGCGCCGGCACTCCCACGGCCAGGGCGCCGCGAGAACCAGGCCGGTCATCCATCCTCCGGCACTCCGGCCAGGTTGAAATCGGGCACAAGTCTACTGTCAGAAACCGCCTTGGTCTGCGGTGGTTTTTCGCCTTCGCCGGCCGCGTACTTGAGCGCCAATGCCCGGAAGACACCACAGGATACCCACTCCGGGGTCACGCCGATACCGGGCGCCGGTCCGGAATCAAAAGATCCGGTAATGCCACCTTCCGGCATCAGCAATACCGCGTAGCGCTCACGGATTTCCGGAGACCCGCTCTTTCACCGCCTTCACCAGGGCTTGCGCCTTGCTGTGACTTCGCAGACCGTACAGCCTGACCGAAAAGCTGGTCACGATGCAAATTAAATCATGTACCAGTTCTTCCTGCAATGATTTCTTGTCATCCTCCCCGTCAACCACATGTATCGTGACTCCGTAACCCGAGAAAAACCTTTCCAAATACCCGAATCCGAACCGGGTAAGCCTGCCTTTGTGTGTGACGGCGATATCCGTTATTTCCCCCTGCCGGGCCGTCTCCATCAGCCGCGCCAGTCCCGGACGCTTCTCCGACAGACCCGACGCCACATCGGTGATCTCGATAATATCCCGCCATCCCTGGGCGGACATCGTTTCCCGGATGTGGGTTATCTGCCGGCTCAGATCACCACGCGCCTTTTGCCTGTGAGACGAAACGCGCCCGTAGACAGCCAGCGACGGGGAACCCGAAGTCTCCACGGTCCCCAACAGCCGGTCGATTTCCGATGCGGGAATGCGTCGCTTGTTTCCAGCGGTCCGTACCACCTGGACTTTGCCTTCCCGATCCCAACGCTGAATGGTGCTGGCGTGAACACCCAATCGCCGGGCGGCCTCTCCCGTAGTAAACATTTCTTTCATAATGCCTGATTTTAGCATATAGCAAGAGCCCTGTCAACGCATACACCAATAAATAATTGTAACAAGCCGTAACTGTTACGACCCCCTGCCACTGCAATACGCCTTCCATGTCGCCGGATTCTATGCCGTCGCCCAGCCGCCTGATCCGGTCCAGGTCCGCCTTCAGCATCCAGGCCCGGTATCCCCGCTCCCTCTGCAAACTTGCCCGTCTTTCTCCTCCGGACAGCTCCGCTACGAAGCCTTGAGCCCGGCCGCCTCCGCGCGGAGCGAGCGGCGCCGGAGGAAGAGCCGCCATGACCGCGAGCCCGGCATATCCGGGTGGTACCGGAAACCGGTAGTATCCCCGGGCCGGAACCCATGCCTTTCAACCCCGCTTCCGGGAGAA
>JAJYZD010000022.1 GCA_021800315.1 Bacillota bacterium
ATAAGCCTCTACCAGCAACAACTGCAGCAGGAATTCACCGCCATGGAAAAAACCATCGAAGGATTGCAGAGTACCAGTGGTTACCTTTCGTCCATGCTGACTTCCCTGGGCGCTTCCTCTTCGACCGGCGGTACGTCATCCTCGAGCACGACCACGGGAGGTTAGAGTCAAATGGTTGCAGCCGACCCCACGGCGGTCTACAGGAAAAACCAGGTCACCACCGCGTCGCCGGAAAGGATTGTCCTCCTCCTCTACGACGGGGCGCTCCGGTCCCTCCGGCGGGGAGGCGGGGCCATGCGGCGGGGGGACATCCAGGAAACCGGCAACAATCTCTGCCATGCCCAGGAGATAATCGCCGCCCTCCTGGGGGCTTTGGACCGGGAGGCCGGCGGTAGCCTGGCCGAAAACATGGCCGCATTGTACAATTACATTTTGCGCCTGGTGGCGCGGGCCAACGTGGAGAAGGATCCCTCTCCCCTGGAGGAGGCGATCGTCCTCCTGGGCGAAATCCGGGAAGGCTGGCAGGGAGCGCTGCTGCCGGGACACGCCACGCCGTCGACGGCCGGCTGACGCGGATCCGGCGCAAAGGTTGGTGAGGAGTCTTGACTGAGAGCCGGGGCCCGGCCGGCCTGGGGAAAATGCTGCTCGAGCTCAAAGACCTGCTGGCGCCCTCCGGTCCGGCGGCCGGCGACGGCCTGGCGGCGGGGCTGGCGGTCTGGCGGGAGGAGATGGACCGGGCCTGGCGGCGGGCCGGTCCATCTTTGACGCCGTCCGAACGGGAAGACCTGGTCCGCCTGGTCCGGGAGGTCCGGTTCCTCCTGGAAGAGGAAATACAGGGCCGGGAGCGGGACAAACGGGCCCTCCTGGTGCGCCTTTTATCCTGCCTGGCGGCCCGGAACGCTCTCGATTCCTACCGGCGTCCGCCGGCCCGGAGCTTTTTCAACCGCACGGTTTAAGGAGGAATGAAAGGTGTCCGCTACCGAGGAGAAGATACCCGGTTCCCTGGTCCGGGAGGCCGTCGATACCGCGACCGGCTTTTTTCCGCGCCTGACGCAGGCTTTGACCATCATCGCCCGTGACCTGCGGGAGGACAGGCTGGAGGAGGGACTGGCTCTTTTCAACACCACCGGGGACGGTCTGAAGTGGTTTTGCAACATGGTGGAACTGCGCGGCGTCTGGATGGGCTCCGGGCCGGCGGGGGCGGTCGTGGAAAAGGACTGGCCCTCCTTTATCGACGCCCTGGCCGGGACGGCCCAGGCGTTGGGGGATCGCGACTACGTTCTTTTGAGTGATCTCCTGTCTTACGAGATCATCCCGTTCATCGGGACCGTCCTGGCCGCCCTGCAAGGGTTGCGGGAGGAACCATCGCGTCATGCTGTTTGAAGACAATATGGGGATCCTGGAACGGAGCCGGCCGCAATTGGCGGCGCAATTGCGGGAGACGCCGCCCGAGGGCGAGGTTTCCCGTTCCCGCGCCGGCTTTCCCACTCTCAAAGCCCGGACCGCCGGGGGATCGCTCTACCTGCACAGTTCCTACGATCCCTGGAGCGAGGCGGCCGGCCTGACGGAGGATTTCCGTCTCCTGGCGGGGGATGTCATGCTCGTTTTCGGTATCGGGATGGGTTACCACGTTTGGGAACTGGCCCGCCGTCATCCCCGCGTCGAGATCATCGCCATCGACCCCCGTCCCGGTTTTTTTGTCCGGGCCATGGAAACGCTGGACCTGGCCCCCTACCTTTCCCGGACCAACCTGACCCTCGTTTTCAGCCACGACGTGCTGGAAATCGGCGACCTGGTCACCGGCCGGGTGGACCTGACCAACCGGACCCAGGTGAAGACCTATATCTATCCGCCGCTGGCCCGGCTCTACCCGGAAGAGTTCGCCGAGATGCAAAGAGGTGTCTTCGAGGGGTTGGTTCAGAGCGTCATAAAACGGAACACCGCGCTCTTTTTTGCCGAACAGTGGACGGGAAACCTGTTGGCCAACCTGGAAGCCACCTGGCGTTCCCAGGGCATAGGCGTTTTGCGGGGCGCCTTTGCCGGGATGCCGGCCGTCGTCATTTCGGCCGGGCCTTCCCTGGACAAAAACATGCACCTGCTCAAGGAACTGGAGGGGCGGGCCGTCACCCTGGCCGCCGGCACGGCCTTCAAGCCGCTCGCGGCCGCGGGGCTGAAGCCGGACATGGTAGTGAGCGTCGACGGAGGCGAAGGCAACGCCGAGAACTTCCGGGACGTCGAGGAGGCCCAGACGGCCCTGGTCTTCGACACCGTCATTCATCCGTCGATCCCCGGGCGCTTTACCGGACCGCGCTTCGCCGGCTGCGGCTATCCCTATTTCCACTTTTTCCTCGACTCGGTCCTGGGCATCGACCGCGGCCTTTTCAGCGTGACCGGTTACTCGGTGGCTCTCTACTGTCTGGGGCTGGCCCTGGAGATGGGTTGCGACCCCATTATCTTTATCGGTCAGGACCTGGCTCTAACCGGCGGCCGTTCCCACGTCAAAGGCAGCATCTACGACTCTTACGACGAAAATCCGCCGCCCGAGAAGCTCTTCGAGGTAGATGGCAACCACGGGGAGAAGGTACTTACCAACACGGTGCTGCTCTCGTTCCTGCGCAACCTGGAAAGCGAACTGGCGGCGGCGGGCGACGGACACACCTTCATCAACGCCACCGAAGGAGGCGCCCGCATCCGGGGAACCGCGGTCATGAGCCTGCGGGAGGCGATCGACACCCGCCTGGGCGGGGACTACGGCACCAGGGCCCGTCTACGGGACCTTTTCGCCGGCCACGACCCGGCCCGGGAGTACGACCGGCTACTGGCCAGCCTGCGGGAAATCCGGCGGGACCTGGCGGAACTCGCGGCGCTTACCGGGGGTGGCGGGCGTCTCGGCCGCCGGCTGGCCAAGCTTTACGCCGCCGGCCTGCCGTCTCCCGTATCCCTGGCCCGGATCAAGAAAGCTTTTGCCCGCACCGACTCCCGCATCCTGGCCAAGTGGCGCGCCAACCTGCTTCTGGAAAGGGCGGCCTACCCGGTGCACGTGGCTACTTTTTGCGATCACGTGGATCGCCACGAGGAATTGGATGCCCGCGAACAGGGCGCAATGATCGCCGCCCAGACGGAAACTTTCTACGAAGGGCTAAAGGAAACCATCCAGCGTACCGAAAATATGGTCAGGGAGACGATTTCACAACTCGAAAAAATATCTTCTTGATCAAGGCGGGATGGAGCATGGAAGGTCTTTTCAAGGGTCGGACCATCCTGATTACCGGCGGTACCGGGACTATCGGCAGGGAGGTCGCACGGCAGGTTCTGGAGGCCGGGCCCGCAGCGGTACGTATTTACAGCCGGGATGAGTCGAAGCAATTTGATATGCAGCAGGATTTTTCCGGCTGTGCGAACCTGCGCTTCTTCATCGGCGATATCCGCGACAAAGAACGTCTCCTCCTGGCCATGGAGGACGTGGACACCGTATTCCATACCGCCGCCCTCAAACATGTCGGGGCCTGCGAATACAATCCCTTCGAGGCGGTCAAAACCAACATCTACGGCACCCAGAACGTCATCGACGCCGCCCTGGCCAGGAACGTCCGCCGGGTGATCGTAACTTCCAGCGACAAGGCGGTCAACCCGGTCAACACCATGGGTGTATCCAAGCTGATGGCCGAAAAGCTGACCACCGCGGCCAACCACTACAAAGGCAAAAAAAGGACCGTGTTCGCCAGCGTGCGCTTCGGCAACGTCCTGGGGTCGCGTGGCTCGGTCCTGCCTCTCATCAAGGAGCAGATCAAAAGGGGCGGACCGGTTACACTTACTCACCCGGATATGACGCGTTTTGTCCTATCCCTGCCGGAGGCAGTGGGTCTGCTTTTCAAGGCCACCGCCCTTGCCCGTGGGGGCGAAGTTTTCGTCCTGAAAATGCCGGTTATGAGGGTGGCGGACCTTATGCATGTTCTGGTGGAAAACCTGGCTCCGGCATTGGGCCATGACCCTTCGCAGATAAAGATCCACGTCACTGGAGCCAAACCCGGGGAGAAACTCTACGAGGAATTGATAAGCGAGGAAGAAAGGGCGCGCACGCTGCTCAAAGAGGACCTCTACGTGGTTCTGCCGTCCACCGGGCAGGGAACGGAAACCAGGGGACCCCAGGCAGTCGGCGCTTCACTCGCTTCCAATGGTGTTTCCTACCTCTCCAATCCGGAAATCCGATCCTATCTGTACGACCGGAATCTCGTCTAGCGGGGGTGTAGTCTTTGCGGGCACTGGTCACCGGCGGCGCCGGCTTTATCGGCCGGTGGGTGGTAAAAGAGTTACTTACGGGCGGTCATGAAGTCACTGTGCTGGACAACCTCAGCGCCGGACGGCGGGAAAACCTGGCTCAATTTCTCGAGTCGGCGGGATTTAACGGCCTGGTCGAGGGTGACATTAGGGAACGGGAGCTCCTGGCACGGGCTTTTCCGGGGCAAAATGTATGCTACCACCTGGCGGCGAGCATAAACGTCCAGAATTCCATTGATGATCCGGGTGAAACCTTCGATAACGACGTGGCGGGCACGTTCAACGTATTGGAAGAATGCCGGAAGAACAACACCAGGATGATTTTCGTCAGTACCTGCATGGTTTATGAGAGGGCCCGCCCCGACGGGGGTATTGACGAGCAACACCCCGTGCGTCCGACCTCCCCGTATGCGGCGGCCAAGCTGGCCGGCGAGGCCCTTACTTTGTCCTACCACCACGCCTACCGGTTGCCGGCAGTAGTGCTCAGACCCTTCAACACCTACGGACCGTATCAGAGAACCGGGGGTGAGGGCGGTGTGGTAGCCGTTTTTACAGACCGTAACCTAAAGGGAGAGAAACTAACCGTTTACGGCGACGGAACTCAAACCAGGGACTTTCTTTACGCGGAGGACTGCGCCCGCTTCATCGTGGCCGCGGGCTCCAGGTACGGACTGTCCGGTGAGATCGTTAACGCCGGGAGCGGCCGTGATATCACCATAAACGAATTGACGTGCCTGATCTGTCCTGAGAAAGAAAGGATAATCCACGTACCCCACATCCATCCCCGGAGCGAGATAGAAAAGCTGGTATGCGACTGGCGCAAAGCTGAAAGGCTGTTGGGTTGGAAGCCGCTGGTTTCGTTGGAGGATGGCTTAACCCGGACCAGGAACTGGATGGAAATGGGCGTGACCGGAAGATGACAGATTAACCCCCTCATGAGATAGAGTGGTGGCTCGCGCGGCGGGTGTAGATAGTCCGGTAATACGACTTGGAACTCAGTACCCTGACGCCTGTAAATGGTCGGCTGATAACGGAGCGCCTGATGGCGGGCCCCCGAAAGGTCCGCGAAGCCCTGAGCCCGGAAAACATCTAAGGAAACGTATATTACCTGCCGGTATCCCTGCGTCCGCTTTGTTTACGATCGGGCCGCCGTCGGTATTGCCAGGGACTTTTTCCCGAGCCGGAACGGTATTGCGCGGATGCCGTACCCTTATGGCCGGGTATTTTAGAAAAGGGACGGGTACAATTGAAAGCTGTCATTCTTGCCGGAGGGATGGGTACCCGCATTAGCGAAGAAAGTCATTTAAGACCAAAGCCAATGATTGAAATTGGCGGCCGGCCAATCCTTTGGCATGTTATGAAGATCTATTCACATTACGGAATTAATGACTTTATAATATGTCTTGGTTACAAGGGTTATATGATTAAGGAGTATTTTGCCAATTACTTTCTCCATCAATCCGATGTGACTTTGGACATCGCCGAAAACAGAATGCATGTTCATAATAATCATTCCGAGCCGTGGCGGGTTACCCTGGTTGACACAGGGGAGAAGACGATGACCGGGGGGCGTCTCAAGAGGATCCGGAGTTATGTTGGTTCGGAAAGCTTTTGTTTTACTTATGGTGATGGCGTAGGGAATGTCAATATAGCCGAATTGATTTCCTTTCACAAAAAGCAGGGAACCTGGGCCACCCTAACTGCGGTCCAGCCACCGGGGCGCTTTGGTGCCGTGGAGCTAAGTCAGGATTTGATTATTTATTTCCAGGAGAAGCCAAGGGGAGATGGAGGATGGATTAATGGAGGATTCTTCGTTCTTGAGCCTGAGGTTTTTCCCTTAATCGATAATGATGATACGATTTGGGAAAGGGAACCCCTGCAAGAACTTGCCGCCAGACACCAGTTGTCGGCGTTCAGGCATACTGGTTTTTGGCAACCCATGGATACCATGCGGGACAAGCAGAAGCTGGAGGAATTATGGATGACCGACAACGCCACATGGAGGGTGTGGTCGTGCTAGAGCGGTTCTGGTACGGCAAACGCGTGTTTATCACCGGCCACACCGGCTTTAAGGGAAGTTGGCTGTCAATGTGGCTTGCCGGGATGGGTGCAGAAGTAACTGGTTATGCCCTGAAACCTCCCACCGATCCGAACATCTTCACATTGGCGGAAGTCGAACAAAACATGTGCTCGCACTGCGGCGACGTGAAAGATTTTACGTCTCTCCTGGAGACGCTCCGGCAGCACGAACCGGAAGTGGTATTCCACCTGGCCGCCCAGTCCCTGGTCCGCCACTCCTATGCAGATCCGGTTGAAACCTTTGCCACCAACGTGCTGGGGACGGTGAACATCTTAGAAGCCGCCCGTCAGGTGGGGAGCGTCCGGGTGGTCGTGAACGTCACCAGCGACAAGTGCTATGAAAACGTGGATCTGGACAGGGGGTATCGTGAAACGGATCGGCTTGAGGGAAGTGATCCCTACAGCGCGAGTAAAGCCTGTTCGGAAATGGTAACAACCTCCTATCGGAGGTCCTTCTTTGACGGCGCAAAGAGCCCGGAGAGAAAAATCTACCTGGCGTCCGCCCGCGCTGGTAACGTAATAGGCGGCGGAGACTGGGCTGCAGACCGGCTGGTACCCGATTTGATGCGCTCCTTCGCGGAACGCCGGGTTGCCCCCATCCGCAATCCGACCGCTGTAAGACCGTGGCAGCATGTTTTGGAGCCTTTGCACGGATACCTGTTGTTGGCTGAAAAATTATGGCATCACGGTTACAAGTTCGGCGGCGGCTGGAATTTTGGTCCCCCCGGTGAGAACGACGTGACCGTAGGAGAGTTGGCCGAGTTTATAGCCGGATTGTGGGGGGACGACGCCCGGTGGTTCAGAGACCACGCTTCTCACCCACGGGAAGCAAAGTCCCTCAGACTTGATTCGGCCAGAGCACGGACCCTGCTTGGCTGGAAGTGTCTTTTGCCTCTCGAAGCGGCTGTTACCTGGGTGGTCGACTGGTACAAAGGCTTTACGAACGGTTTGGACATGCGCGGTATTACCTTGCGGCAGATAAAGACATATCAGGATCTCGCGCGGGAATTGGAATAAACACCATCCATGGTCAGAATATAGTGCCGAGAGGTAAATATTAACATGGAAAATGATGAAACGTATTTAAGGAACCTTGTTTTGGAGTCGGCTGTGGAATATTATAAGGCCGCTCATGCAAGGCCCGGGGCTCCTTATGTGCCTGGTAATCGTATTCAGTACGCAGGTCGGGTGTTTGATAAAGATGAAATTGTTGCATTAATCGACTCGGCTCTTGATTTCTGGCTTACGCATGGTAGGTATGTAGATAAATTCGAAACTGACTTATCTAAGTTCTTAGGCGTCAAGCATTGTTCCATAACAAACTCTGGATCATCAGCAAATTTGCTTGCATTTATGGCTCTGACCTCCCCAGAACTCGGCGATAGGAGAATAAGGCGCGGAGACGAAGTCATAACGGTTGCAGCAAGTTTTCCTACTACGGTTTCGCCATTGATTCAATACGGGGCGGTTCCTGTGTTCGTAGATATAACACTACCTACATACAACATAGATTGCGATCAAATGAAAAGTGCGGTCTCCGATAAGACAAGAGCTGTAATTATTGCACATACAATGGGAAACCCTTTTAATCTAAATGTTGTGAAGGCATTCTGCGATAGGTACAATTTATGGCTAATAGAAGACAACTGCGATGCGTTGGGCTCACGCTACCTGTTTAACGGGGATTGGCGGTATACCGGGGCTGTCGGCCATATGGGGACATCGAGCTTCTATCCTCCGCATCACTTGACCATGGGCGAAGGGGGAGCCGTTTATACCAGTGACCCACGGCTAAGACGTTTGGTGGAATCATTTCGGGACTGGGGTCGGGATTGCCGGTGTCCATCTGGTTGTGACGACACCTGTCATAACCGCTTTGGACACCAATTCGGCGAACTTCCCTTTGGATATGACCATAAGTATGTTTATAGCCATTTTGGCTATAACTTGAAGGCAACAGATATGCAAGCAGCAGTAGGGTGCGCACAACTTAGGAAACTATCATGGTTTATCGAAGCTAGAAAACGTAATTGGCAACACCTTAGAGATGCCTTGGAGGATTTAAAGGATTACTTTGTACTGCCGGAAGCGACAAATGACTCTGATCCAAGCTGGTTCGGCTTTTTACTGACGGTCAAAGATAAGGCCGGTTTCACAAGGGACCAAATTGTAAATTATCTTGAGACGCATGGGATACAGACAAGGATGCTTTTTGCGGGCAACTTATTAAAGCAGCCCTGTTTTGACGAAATGAGAAGACTCGGCAAAGGATTTAGGGTTGTGGGAGATCTGAAAAATACAAACATCGCAATGAATCACTCGTTTTGGCTGGGTGTATATCCTGGTATTTCAGAGGAACACGTTAATTATATGGTAAATGCAATAAAAAACTTTATAGCTAAATTGGCCTGATGAACGTTGAAGGGTAGAAGTAAAGATGATAAAATTTGTTCCGACAAGAATTTCAGATTGCTACCAAATCGAGCCTAAGATTGTGGAGGACGAGCGTGGGAGATTTGTGAAGACCTTTCATAAAGATATATTTGATGCTAAGAACTTAGAGTCACATTTTCGCGAGGAATATTACACAGCATCGCGGCAGAGAGTGCTGAGAGGGCTGCACTTTCAGTTGCCTCCCAAGGACCATGCGAAGTTGGTATATTGCGTTTCAGGGGAAGTAATTGATGCGGTAGTTGATCTCCGGCTTGGATCGCCAACGTTTGGGCAGCACCATGTCTGCAGGTTAAGCGTAGACAACGCAATGATGATGTACATTCCGTCAGGTATGGCTCATGGTTTCTATGTAACCGGTGTTGATGCCATATTAATATATAAGGTTACCGCAACATACTCCCCGGAGCATGACAGCGGTATACTTTGGTCATCCGTGGGTATCCAGTGGCCTGATCAGAATCCCATTATTTCTGGACGGGATCGTGGTTTTGTACCCTTCGACTCTTTTGTCAGTCCATTTGTGTATCAGGAGGATAAAAATGGTCAATAAAGATCTAAATACCCGCAGGGCCACTGTAACGGGCGCCACCGGTTTCATCGGCGCACATCTGGCGCGGCGGTTGGTAGCCGAAGGTTGGGATGTGCATGTAATTGCGAGGCTTCAGTCAGATTTATCAATGCTGCGTAGTATTGCGAGTAAAATTAAAGTTTATCGGCACGACGGTACAATTAAAAGTATGCGGGAAATAGTCGAAGCAGCCGAGCCTGACGTAGTTTTTCACCTCGCATCAAATTTTATAGCTGAACATACGCCCGAGGATATTGAGGCCCTTATTGAGACCAATGTAACCTTTGGTACCCAAGTTGTCGAGTCAATGATTGTAAATGGCGCATATAAATTCGTTAACGTCGGTACAGCATGGCAACACTTTGAGAACAAGTGCTATAATCCCGTGTGTCTTTATGCTGCTACTAAGCAAGCGTTTGAAGCAATCCTAACATATTACACCGAGTCAACCTGCTTGAGGGTGATTACGCTAAAACTGTTCGATACATACGGTCCGGATGACCCAAGAAAGAAACTATTTTCTTTCTTGGCGAGGGTGGCCACTGAAAAGGAGCCGGTTCCAATGTCGCCAGGGGAACAGTTAGTAGACATAGTCTATATAGACGACGTGGTCGATGCTTTTTTCTTGGCAGCGTCGCTCCTGGAAGAGCCGGGAGAAAGTTTTGAGACATACGCAATATCTTCTCAAAATCCTATAATGCTTCGGGATTTGGTTAGTGTTTATAGCGAAGTTACTGGGAGATCGCTGAGTATTGAGTGGGGTAAAAAACCTTATCGGTGTCGCGAAGTTATGGTGCCCTGGGATAGAGGCCGGATATTGCCGGGCTGGAGACCGAATGTCAGCCTTGAAGAAGGGATCAGAAAACTTATTACTGCCACGGTGGAAGTCGGCGAGTGAGGATTTTGCTCATCTATCCCTGTTTGGTCGATGGATTTGATTCGTATACCTTATATGTTTGGTCTGCCTACTGAAACGGCCGACGAGATGAAACAACCGTTATAGTGGCACGAAAATCCGCGTAGTTGACTATTACCTTGTCGATGAGATGATTAGGCAGAAGTTTAGGGGTGATAGCGATAATGCCCAAGGTTAGTATTCTGATACCAACCCGTAATCGCCCTAAATATTGTGAGGCTGCTCTAAAGAGCGCGATTGACCAAAAGTTTACGGATATTGAGATTATTGTTTGTGATAATAGTAATAATGACGCTACGAAAGCTGTAGTCGATAACTATTTGGCGGGCTATGGAAATATGATAAGTTACCATAAAAATACCGAAGACATTGGCATGATAGGTAATTTTCATAAATGCTACGAATTGGCAAATGGTGAATATATAAATTATCTCATGGACGACGACTTGTTCCATCCGGAAAAAATCTACCGCATGCTTAACCACTTTATCAAGGATGCCGCTGTTTCCTTGGTTACATCTTATAGGCAATTAATTGATGATCAAAATGAAAGGATAGTTGACAGAGAGCATAATAGGCGAATGTTTGACGTGGATACAGTTATGAGCGGAATGGAATTAGGCGATATTTTGTTGAGAGATCTCTGTAATTGCGTGGGGGAACCAACCACGGTGCTATTTAGGAAATACGATCTGCTGGACAAATTTGGCGTGTATCGGGGAAAACAGGCCTCCAACAATATTGATGTGGCCTCCTGGCTAAACTTATTAAAAGTTGGGAAGGCAGTTTATATTTCAAGCCCATTAAGTTTTTCCCGGGTTCACACCGGACAGGAATCAAATAATCTTAGAAACAAGCTGTACGGAGTTGCAGATTGGATAAATCATGTTGTCAATTCCAGAAGTGATGGATTTTTGAAAGAGGATAAAGATTATTGCAAGTCACTTAGTAAATTACATGCCATTATTTCATGGTTATTTGCCATAATGCTAAATAATGCGCATCTTATTAGTGATTATGCGGATGAAAGCCTCAGGGATTTATGTGCATCTTGCCGATTATTGCCACCAATCGGGGAATCATTGCTTAGCAAGGCGATATCTCAGATGCTCTCTGTTTGTGAAAAAGAAGCAAGCTTGGATTTTGACGTTAGTGCGGGGAGAATTCGCAATTATTTACGTGAATATAGGCGGATATATTTGTCGGATCTGCTTGGGAGACGCCCCGTCTTCATTTGGGGAGCCGGCAGTCATGGTGTTAAGTCGCTTGAAGTATTACGAACAGTGGGTATAGAAGCTCTGGGCTTTGTTGACAAAGATAGACGTAAGTGGTGGAATAAGCTTAAAGGTATCACTATCTATCCTGAAGTCATACTGAAGCAAAACGAGTTGTTTCCGACTCGTCCGTGTATTATAATTGGGTCTTCCTATGTAGATGAGATCAAGTTGGAATTGTTGGAAATGGGTTATGTGAATAAGGGGGATGTTTTAAATATCTTTGAAAATGGGGATGCATTATGGCTTATATAACCACATGAAGGTGGATGAGACGAGAAAGGTCGTGTAGGTGTGAGTAACGCGAAGTTGATTTCGAGGTGTTGGGGGCAAAATGATTTTGTTGCTTCTATAATTATCCCTTTTTATAATAAGGTCGAAATGACGATCCAATGCGTAAAGAGTATCCTTTCTGCAACAGAAAAGGGCCTATATCCATGCGATCGTCTTGAGATAGTCTTGGTTGACGATAAATCGACCGAGAGATATTGTGTGAACGACTTTGGCTATTCCCAAATTAACATCGTTCGCAATGACAGAAATCTGGGCTTTTCAAAGAGTTGCAATATTGGTGCTAGAGCGGCAAGAGGCCAATATCTTATATTTTTGAATAATGACACCATTGCTCGGGAGGGCTGCTTTGATGAGCTTGTAGTTGCCCTGGAATCCGATCCTTTGGTGGGAGTGGCGGGAAGTAAGCTCTTGTATCGCGAAGATACTATTCAGCATGCTGGGATCGCCTTCAACGATGATTATTTACCCTTTCATATTTATAGACATTTACCCTCCTCGCTTCCCGCTGCCAACAAAAGGCGCGAATTTCAAGCGGTTACTGGTGCGTGTTTTATTATTTCTGCGGACGTGTTCGCCACTGTAGGCGGGTTTGACGAGGGATACAGAATGGGCTTTGAGGATATTGATCTTTGTCTTAGGATACGCCGGTTGGGAAAGAAGGTCTTGTATTGCCCAAGCAGTTGTCTCTATCACCTTGAATATCAGACGAGAAGCAAATCCGGCGGCCCGGCCCAAGCGGCCAACCTTGAACTGTTCAAAAGAAAGTGGGCCGGTAAGGTTGTTATCGATTATTTGGATTTCTATTTGGAAGTTTTAGATCCTTCGCAAGGTCTACCGGATCCATGGCGGGCGCTCAGGACTGCAAGGGCGGAGCCAAATCCGCCTGTTGTGGTTGTGTGGGGTGCCGGCAGCGCAGGCCGGCATGCCAGCAAGGTGCTCAATGTGATGGGTATTTTCCCGGATGTTTTTGTGGACAACGATGAGGAAAAGTGGGGTGGGTCGGTTGACGGATATCCCGTAACCTCTCCCGGGCATCTCAAAGACCTAGCTACGGACAGCGGAAAGAGCGTCTATGTCATCATAGCTTCGACTTGGTATGACGAGATCGCAGAGGAATTGTATGGGATTGGTCTTCAGTGCGGCAAGGAGTTTCTATCCTATGCATTCAAATTTTAGCTATGCTCCCAATAAAAAGATAGTGGGTTGCCTGGACAACGGCTATGAGGGGCCCTGGAGGGTACACTCGATGAAGATATTATCCCGTACAATCTTCTTTCAGATAATTACTGGAATCTCAAGAGAATGAGGTGTCTTGCTCAATGAAGTCGCCATCCGTTCACTTGGCAATTCCCAAAGTATCGGCGATTATACCTGCCTATAACTCATCACCGTTTATTCAGGATACGATAGAGAGTCTTTTGGCCCAATCAATTTCCTTGTCAGAAATAATCGTTGTAGACGATTTAAGCAGTGATGATACTTACGAGGTGGTGCTTAAAATTGCTCAGTCATCTCATGGCATTGTCAAGATTCGTAGGTTGACCGAGAATTGTGGTCCTTCGCAATCGCGGAATATAGGCTTGGGCATGGCTCGGGAAGAATTGGTATTGCTTATGGATCATGATGACATTGCCGATAATATGCTGGTTGAAGAGGAATATGACAAATTCATGGAGCTCGAGGATGATAGTCCGGGCAGCTATGTCCTTGTGCATAGTGCGTATAGCCAAATAGATCGAGATGGATTCGGCATATCTGGAGTTCATCGCTGGCGTCAAGTCGGTAAAGATGAAGTACTTGGTTATATGTTGGTAAGAAACCGTATTCTCTCTTGTTCCGGTGTTTTGATGAAGAAGGAGCTAGCTTTAAGAGTCGGCGGATTTGATTGCGGCCTGCGATATTCACAAGATTGGGATCTTTGGTTGCGACTAGCAGAGACTGGTGGCTTCGGTTATGTTGACTCTCCTCTGGTTAAGATTCGTCGACATAGCAATAATCTATCCAGGATAATCAGCGATGCCGAGAAAGATGAGCTTACAATATTAAGTCGTTATGCTATACCTTTTATCGAAAAGGCAATTTATCGCCGTAAATCGACGCGATTAATGAACAGTATTGATTTTGTGTCCGTTCTTTATCGCTTGGGACGCTGGGATGAAGGGTTTCGGATAATAAAGGATGTTATCAATAAGCGACCGGATTTGTCTTCGCCATTTTTTTGGGCTGGCCTGTATTATGTGAAAAATGGTGATTTGTATGCGGCGAAAGAGGCCTTTGAGCAGGCAATTGAAATTGATCCGGAGAACGGGGCGGCATTAAACAATTACGGTGTAATTGTTGCTTTGTGTGGTGAACATGGTAAGGCTGCCGGTCTTCTAAAGAACGCCATTGCTATGCTCCCTAACTATCTGGATGCCAAGCATAACTTGTCGTGCTTAGAAAGAAAACCTGGGCATGATGCGTCATGTTTTAAGTTTACGTTGCGCGAATTGAGGCCGGTTCTTTTAACTTATGCGGATACGGAGTGACCTTTTGGGGAGGACTAAAAATGGACGGTATTAGAATCGCTGACAGACCCGTGGGCCCCGGCCGTCCGGTTTACATCATCGCCGAAGCCGGATCCAACCATAACCGGAACCTGCCACAGGCCAGGCAGTTGATTGATGTAGCGGCCGAAGCCGGAGCGGACGCTGTGAAATTTCAGACGTACAGTGCGGACCTGCTTTATTCGCGGCGGACGCCCGTGTTCCCAGGCGAGGGCGGGAAACCATGGGACATCGTCAGGTCCTGCGAACTGCCGAGAGAGTGGCAGGCGGACCTAGCCGACAACGCGCGGGAGCGCGGTATCCATTTCCTCTCCACCCCTTTCGACTACCAAGCGGTGGACGAACTGGACGCGGTAGGCGTCCCGGCTTTCAAGTTGGCTTCCTCCGAAATTAACGACGTTCCTCTTTTGAAATACGCGGCGGCCAAGGGCAAACCGATGATTATCTCCACCGGCATGGCCGATCTGGCCGATATCCAGGAAGCGGTGGATGCCGTGCGTAGCACGGGTAACAACGACATCGTCCTGCTGCACTGCGTGGCACTGTACCCGACACCACCGGACCAGGTCAACCTTCTGGCCATGGATACCATCAGCCGGGCCTTTCAACTGCCCACCGGCTATTCCGACCATACCGCCGGGTTGGCCGTACCCCTGGCGGCGGTGGCCAGAGGTGCCTGCGTCCTGGAGAAACACTTCACGCTTGATCGCCGGCTGCCCGGTCCGGATCATCATTACGCACTGGAACCGCAGGAACTGCGGGATCTTGT
This sequence comes from Bacillota bacterium, assembly GCA_021800315.1. GTDB lineage: Bacteria > Bacillota > Desulfotomaculia > Desulfotomaculales > JAJYZD01 > JAJYZD01. Next base: position 15,179 of record JAJYZD010000022.1, read on the forward strand.
GCAGGCCGTACGCGAGGTGGAAGCCTGCCTGGGACGGCCGGAAAAGAAACCCTCCCCGGGCGAGGAGGCCAAGCGGACCCTCAGCCGGCGCAGCATCATCGCCGCCGCGGATATTCCCGCGGGGACAGGTATTACCAGGGAGATGCTCGTCACCAAGCGGCCGGGTACAGGGATCCCTCCCAAGTTTCTGGACGTGGTGACGGGCCGGACCGCCCGGGTGGACATACCCTTCGATACGCCGCTGCAATGGGAAATGATCTGAGGGGACGGTGCCGGTGAACATTCTGATCACGAGCGCATCAAGAAAGGTGGACCTGGTGCGGGCCTTCCAGGCGGCGCTGGCCGCCAGCGGCGGGGGCACGGTGATTCCGGTGGACACAAGTCCCCTTGCGGCCGCGCTTTACGAGAGCCCGGTTCGTTTCCTGGTTCCTCCGTCCCAAGACGCCTCGTTTATACCCGTCCTGTTGGATTTGTGCCGGGCCCGGCGGGTCGGCTTGCTCGTCCCGACGCGCGACGAGGAACTACCCGTATTTGCCCGTTCAAAAGACTTGTTTGAGACAGCCGGCACCACGGTGATGGTTTGCGCTCCCCAGACTGTCGATCTATGCCAGGACAAACTTGCGTTTGTCCAATTTTGCCTGCGGGAGGGCTTCTCAGTACCCCGGGTGCTACTCCCGGAAGACCTTGGGGTCGATTCGGCCCTCTTTCCGGTGTTCGTTCGGGACCGCAGGGGGAAGGGAAGCACGAAGGCTTACAAGGTTGACAGTTCCCACCGTTTGGCGGATGTGCTGGCGGTGTTCAGCAGTCCCCTCATCCAGGAGTTTATAGCTGAACCCGAGTATACGGTCGACCTTTTCAGCGATTTCTCCGGTACGGTCGTTTCCGTTGTTCCCAGGAATCGGCTGGGAATTTTCGGAGGAGAGTCCTTTATCGGCCGCACCTTTCATCACGACAGGATGATCGGCGAGTGCTCCCGGCTGGCGGAAAGACTCGGTCTGATCGGTCACAATACGATTCAATGCTTTTTCGCCGGCCGTGAGGTAAGGTTTATCGAGGTAAACCCCCGCTTTGGCGGCGGGGCGGCTTTGGGTTTTGCCGCCGGTGCCCCCACTCCGGAGTTTCTGGTCCGGCTTTCCCGGGGCCTGCCGGTGGAGCCCTGTATCGGCAGGTTCGAGCGGGGTTTGGTCATGCTGCGCTATACCCAGGACCGTTTCCTGCGTGAGGAGGATCTGACCTCCTTCCCGGGCGGGAGTGCGGAAATCAGGACGTCTTAAGCGAATTGGTTGGGCGGGGGCGGTTTTCAGCGTATGCACGGCGCACGGTTAGAGAAACCCGGCAATCTTGTTCTTTTCCGTGCCGACGGCGGCCCGCAAATCGGTATGGGGCACGTAGTGCGCTGTCTGGCCTTGGCCTGCGCCCTGGATCTGCCGGCGGTATTCCTGTCCCGGCCTGACGGGGCCACCGAAACTATGGTCTGCCGGGCCGGTTTCGAATACCTTGCCCTGGAAGAATCCGTTTCCTGGTCCTTGTTGGCGGAGAAACTGCAACCGGCCGTTTTGGTGGTGGACACTTACCGCATCAGCGGCGAGGAACTGGCCGCCATAAAAATGAAAGTCCCTGTTGTGGTGGTTATAGACGACCTCAATGACCACCATTTGCCGGCCCATATTTTAATAAACGGCAACATAACCGCGCCAGGATTGGGTTATCCGCCGGACAAAGTCTTGCTGCTTGGTCCGGAATATGTGCTGTTACGGCACTGCTTCCGGGGGCTATCTGCACCAGCGGTGCCGGCAACGGCCCGCAAAATACTGGTTACCGCGGGCGGGGGCGACCCGGGCGGCGCGACTCCGCGCATTCTCGCCCAATTGACCGGTCTGGACCTGCATCTGAGGGTGGCACTGGGGCCCCAGTTTAAGACACGGGCTGAACTGGAAACGTGGATCGGCAATATTTCCTCCACACGGGGACAGACAGTAGTAGAATTACTGGATAACCCGGACATGGCGGAGTTGATGGTTTGGGCCGACCTGGCACTGAGTACCGGCGGTTCCACCCTGTACGAATTGTGTGCGGCCGGTACGCCGGCGCTGGCCGTGGCAGTAGCCGGGAACCAGGTGGCTTCCGCCGCGGCGCTTGGAGAATTGGGTTGCATCGCGTATCTTGGGCGGTTAAACGGCGCCGGAGGTGAACAGGGGACCATGGGTCTGAGTTTCCCTGACCTGCGCCAAGCCGTGCAGGCCCTGGCCGCCGATCCGGTCCGGAGGGCGGTGATGTCCCGGCGGGGCCAATCCTTGGTGGATGGCCGCGGTGCCGAAAGGTGCGCGGCGGTGATCAAGACGATGATGAAATGAAATCCACCGGTTACAAAAACCGGGCTCTCATCCCACGGGCGTGGGATGAGAGCCCGTAGATCTTAAGACCGTCGACACGCAAGGATGATTATGGTAGACTGTGTTCATGGGACAAGAGTATAGACACAAGCATACATCGGTGTCGTTAATCAACTACCACTTTATTTGGTGTCCACGCTATCGGCGCAAGATTCTCAAGGGTGAAGTAGAGAAACGGTTAAGAGAAATTATTTCGCAAGTGGCCATGAGGTTGGAACTGGAGATTATCGCTATCGAGGTTATGCCAGATCATCTTCGTTTGTTTGTCAATGCGCCACCTACTTTGTCACCTCATAACATTGTCGCACAACTCAAGGGCGTATCATCACATTCGATGCGTCGATAATTTCCACAAATAGCCAGGATGCCTTCGATGTGGACCAGGAGTTATTTTGTTTCGACGGCTGGTAATGTTTCGTCGGATACCATTCAGAGGTACATCGAAGCTCAAAAGAAAAGGAGGTGAAAAAAGGAGTGGCTAGATCAAAGACGCCAAAAGGTCGATCAACCAGTCAAACCCTCACGGCAGTAGGGAAGGTTATTAATCTTTCCGATCAAAACGCCTTATTGCTCGGGCTGTTGGGGTTTGTACCGACGAAGCTATGGAACGTGGCAAATCACCATCGTCGTTCGCTTTGGGAGGCTATCGGTAAGATTCCTAACTTCTTTCAGCAGTGTAAAGAATTGAAGATCAATCGATGGTATAAACTTCTTCCTTCCCAAAGCGCCCAGGAAATATTGGGGGAGCAAGACGATTCATATAGATCCTGGTTTTCACATCACCAAAATGGCGATAAGAAAGTCAGTCCTCCAGGGTTTCGTAAAAAGACATCTCTTAGCACTGTAACGTTCAAGCAGAATGCATTTGAGATATTGTCAGGAAACCGGGTCAAATTGGTGCTTCCAAAAACCTATAGCCGCCGGGAACTGACTCTTGAGTACATACTTGCCCCCAATGTGATTCTTGGCAAAGTACAATAAGTTAAGCTGGTATATCTACCCAAGGCCGGAGATTGGATGATTCACTTTAACCATATAGTGAATATCAAGTATCGCTCGCAAGCAACATCATGGCTTTAGATCTAGGGATCATAAACATCATCGCAGGTGTTATTTCCACCGGTTTCCTATTTCTGGTTCCCGGCGGAGAACTGCTAGCGCTTGACAGGTATTTCCACAAAGAAAAAGCAAAGTGCCGCGACTTGAACCGAAAATGGTCAAGGCAGCGCAATCACTATCTTCACGTGTTGACCAAATGGCTGGTCGATCTGGCGGTTGCCCGGAACGTTTCCACTATCGTTGTTGGCGAATTAAAAGGTATTCGTACAGACAAGGATTGGGGAGCGAAGGGTAATCAGAAACTGCACGCTTGGCCGTTTGAGAAGATAATCAAACTTCTCACCTACAAGGCCGCACTAAGAGGAATTATGGTGGTAAAGGTATCTGAAAGGAACTCCAGCACTACCTGTATAGTGTGTGGTGAACGGGCCAAGGACGCGCGGATCAAGAGAGGATTGTTTGTTCATTGCGATAAAGCTTTTAATGCCGATATTGTAGGGGCGTACAACATCCTCCAAAGGTATCTGCGACAGGCTGCGGCTTCGGCCTCGGTTTCAGCCTCGGTTTCAGCAGTAGTGGGCGCTCTGGCACGCCCGGCGGTCAACCTGTTTGTGTGGAGAAAAACCACACCCCTCGGCCGTGAACAGGGGACGTTTAAACAGGCTTCTTAAGCCTGGATGAGCTTCTGCAAATTAAAAACCAACCACGGTTCCCGTGGAACCCCACGGGTTTACCCGTGGGAGGATGTCAGAAGGGATAACAAGACAGGGGTTGGTTTGCTTGCCCAAAGTAGTCTGTATTGTTCAGGCCCGCACCGGATCCTGCCGGCTGCCCGGCAAGGTACTCAAAAGTCTGGCGGGGAGGCCCTTGCTGGCCCAGTTGATCGACCGGCTGAAGGCATGTGCTGCCTATGACCGGATCGTGGTGGCAACGACCATCGATAAACGGGATGATCCTGTGGCCGAACTGGCTCAACAGGTCGGGGTGGGTATTTTCCGGGGTGATGAGGAGGACGTACTCTCGCGCTATGCGGGAGCGGCAGCCGAGTCGGGGGCCGGGGTTATCGTCCGGGTGACCGGCGACTGCCCGCTCATTGATCCTGTTACGTCGGAGGCGACTGTCCGCTATTTTCTGTCGGACGACTATGATTATGCGGCGGCGGGAGTGGGAGGCGGTTTTCCCAGGGGGTTGGATACCGAGGTCTTTACCGCCGCTGCCCTTTTCGAAGCCCACGAGCTTGCCACCGATCAGGCCTCGCGTGAACACGTCACCTATTACCTTTACACCCACCCCGACCGTTTCAAACTGGCTCCGGAATACCAGGCGCCGCCCGCATTGCGGCGCCCCGGCTGGCGTCTGTGCGTGGACGAGGAAGCCGACTTCCGGTTGATCACCGAGATCTACAACCGTCTCTACCGGCCGGGGGCCATCATTGATTTCCGGGACGTGGTACGGCTCCTGGATCGCGAGCCGGCCCTGGCCGCGATCAACGGGAACGTCGCGCAAAAAACCGTTTAGGTGGGGGCAGGGCTAAAGGCAATCTCCGGATAGGCCGAAAATAAAGCGGGATGGTTTTTCGGAAGGAAGTTGTTCTTGGACCGAATCAACCGGTTTGGTTTCTGAGGTCGTTACTGGAAAGCCGCGGCGGACGCGGCTCCTCTTTTCGGGTTCCGCCCCGGCAGGGAAGCCGGGCCGGAAGAGAACGAAGGCGGGAGATGAGGGTGTCATGCCAAGGAAGGCACGGGACAAGATGCTGCCTTATGCCAGGCAACTGATCGGGGAAGACGACATTGCCGCCGTGGTGGAAGTCCTGCGGAGCGACTTTCTGACGACCGGGCCGGTGGTCGACCGATTTGAAAAAGCCGTCGCCGACTATGTCGGAACCAGGTACGCCGTGGCCGTGTCCAATGGCACGGCGGCGCTGCACGCGGCCATGTATGCCGCCGGCATCGGCCCGGGCGACGAAGTCATCACCACGCCGCTGACGTTCGCGGCGACGGCCAACAGCGTCCTTTACCGGGGCGGCACACCGGTCTTCGCCGACATAGACCCGGAAACATGGAATATTGCCTCGGAAGACCTGGAAAAGAAACTCACTCCCCGGACCAAGGCCGTAGTCCCGGTCCATTTCACCGGGCGACCGTGCGCGATGGAGGACATCCGCCAATTCGCCAAGAAACACCACCTCGTGGTGATCGAGGACGCCGCCCACGCCCTGGGGGCGGTGTACCGGGGGAAAAAGGCCGGCTCCCTGGGTGATATGGCGGCCTTCAGCTTTCACGCCGTCAAGCACATCACCACCGGAGAGGGGGGCATGGTGACGACCAGCGACAGGCGCCTATACGAACGGCTCCTGCTGTTCCGCAACCACGGCATCACCCGCAAGCCCGGCCGGTGGTCCCGCCAGGAGGGACCCTGGTATTACGAGATGCAGGACCTGGGCTTCAACTACCGTCTGACGGATATTCAGTGCGCCCTGGGACTCTCCCAGTTGGCCAGGATCGAACAGTTCCTGCGGCGGCGGGAAGAGATCGTCCAAAGATACGACCAGGCCCTGTGTGCACTGAGTTCGGTCGGGCTGCCGAAGGTGCTCCCTGATGGCCGCTGCGCCTGGCACCTCTACGTGATCAGGCTTGGCGGGGAAATTCAGAGGGGGGAGGTTTTTAACGCCCTGCGGGCGAGGAATATCGGCGTGAACGTCCATTACCTGCCGGTCTACCTGCACCCGTATTATCTGCATCTGGACCCGGACCGGTATTATCAGGGTCTCTGCCCGGAGGCCGAAAGATACTACGAGGAGGCCGTCACTCTGCCGTTGTACCCGGGTATGACCGACGACGACGTCGACGACGTGACCGCCGCCCTGGGTTCGGTACTGGCGGGTTGTGCCGGTTCGGCCGCGGTGCTCTGACCGCCCGGGACGCCGCGGGCGGACGGAGATCCACCGGTTTCCGCGAGCACGAACACCGGTCTGATCATGTTCCCCTGGTTACGATAAGATCACAAAATCTAACAATAGTTACGTTTTGTTCACCGGACGCCCTATGACCAGGTTTTCGCTCTCGCTGTCTTTTGCTTCATCCGGCTTGCCGGGAAACTCTTTGGCAAGGCGCAGATGGCCATGCATAGACGTTGGTTAGCGACAAGGCGACCTTGGCTCCGGGAGTCACACCCGGACGGGAGATGGAAAGATTCTGAACCGATGGGGCGCAAAGCGCGGACATATGGCGAACCATACGGGGAAGCCACGAGGGAGCCCACCTTGCGTTGACCAATCGGCCGGGGGTTAACCCCGCCTCCCGCAATCTGTTGGATACAGCCTACCGGTTTCTCCGAACTCCGGCTAACGGGGTCGCCTACTGAGCGAAGGCTGCCAACTTCAAGTCGTCAAGGTCTTTTGGGGAGGACGGATGGAGCGCTGATGCCAGGGTAAGGACCATACCGGCTGTTTCAAAAGAAATATTGGGGAAAAGCGGACTATCCCGGCTGTAGGCGGTCATTACCAGGCCTTTTACCGGAGCGCGGGGAAGGAAATCCCCGATCGGGGCAAGAAACCTTCGTCTGCGACCTTTCGGGAAAACCCCAGCCATTTCTCTCCGGTCGGCGGCAACCGGTAACGATAGGGCCCCATCTTCCGGTGCCTTGCCCGTTTCCTGCGTTGCGCAACCGGGAGTGTGGCGGCGAAAATGACATAAGGGGTTTTACGATGCTGCTTTGCCTGGCCTGCATCGTCAAAGACGAAGAAGACATGATTGCCGGCCTGTTGACGTCGGTGCGCGGTCTGGTGGACGAAGCCGTGGTGGTGGACACCGGTTCTGCCGACAACACCGTGGGCGTGGCCGAAGGGCTGGGGGCCAGGGTGATCCGGAGCACCTGGCGGGGCAGCTTCGCCGAAGCCCGCAACGAGAGTCTGGATCAGTGCCGCGGTGACTGGATTATCTTCCTGGACGCCGACGAACGGGTAACCGCCACCGGTTTCAAGGCGGTCAGGCGCCAGTTGGCTTCGGCCAGGGAAGACGGCTTTTACGTTACCCTGGTCAACTACGCCGACCTGGCCATGACCACCCCGGTGGAAGACATCAAAGTGTTCCGGGTCTTTCGCCGGCGCCCGGAATACCGCTTCTCCGGGACCATCCACGAGCAGGTCCTGCCGGAAGTAATGGCGCGGGGGAAGGGCATCGGCCTTCTGCCACTTACGGTGGCCCACCTGGGCTACGTTCCCGCGGTCATCCGGGAGAGGAACAAACAGGCCAGGAACCTGGCCATGTGCGAGGAGGCCTACCGGGCTGCCTTTCAAAGCCCCCTGGCCCGTCTTTACGCCCTGTTCA
>JAJYZD010000244.1 GCA_021800315.1 Bacillota bacterium
CCGGCCCAAGGCTTGCGACGTAAAATGATGCGAAAGGAAAGCCATTTTCCGGTGTAGGATTTGCCCCCGGTCAGACAGAATACATAAGATACAAAAGCAGGATACGGGGAGGAATTTCGTGGCTGACGGTACGCATCATCACGATCATGGCGGTTTATTCCCTTCCCATGCCCCGGTGGCCAGGATCAGGACGGCCTTTTTCCTGACGCTGGTCATTTTACTGGTGGAAGTGGCGGGCGGGCTGATCTCGCACAGTCTGGCCCTCATGTCGGACGCGGGACATGTCCTGACGGATATCGCGGCTATCGGGCTGGCCTGGTTCGCCCTGCTCCAGGGGGAAAAACCGGCCGACATCAACATGACCTTCGGTTATTACCGCTCGGGGGTTTTGGCGGCCTTTATCAACGGTATCCTGCTCATCCTCATCATGCTGACCATCCTGTGGGAAGCGTACCGGCGCTTCCAGAACCCCCAGCCCGTACACGGCACCTGGATGTTCGTCAGCGCCGCCGTCGGGCTTGGGCTGAACCTCTACCTGGCACTGGGGATGCGGCGGGAAGAAAACATCAACGTAAAAAGCGCGGTACTGCACATGTTCGGCGACGCGGCGGCCTCGGCCGGCGTGATCATCGGCGGGGTCCTCATCCTTTTGACCAAATGGTACGTCATCGACCCCGTCCTGAGCGTGCTCATCGCCGCTCTCATCGCGGCCGGAGCCTGGAGCATAGTAAAACAGGCGATGCTCATCCTGATGGAAGGCGTGCCGGTGGGAATCGATTTCCAGGGTGTGGTCGATGAATTAAAGGAAATCCCCTGTATCTTCAACGTACACGACCTGCACATCTGGAGCATCACCAGCGGCAAGAACGCCCTTTCCTGCCACATTGTCTGCGACGGGGAGATGACCGTTCAACAAAGCCAGGTGCTGTTAAGAGACATAGAACACCGCCTGGCCCATCACAACATCAACCACGTCACGGTCCAGGTGGAAAACAGGGATCACAACCACAACGATTCTCCGTTCTGCTCCGACCGGCCTTTCCGGTGCCGGCCATGAACACCTCCGCCCGCGGACACCCGGACGGACGCCGGCCTTCAGGCGCCGCCCGGCCCGCCGAATACGCGGGCGTACAGATCCTCCCCGAAACTGGTTTGCCACGGTTCGCCTTCGATCATCTTAAAGCTTCGTTCCCCGTCGTCTTTCCGCTCGGCCCGCAGGAACACCGCATTCCCCATTTCCCTCTCAAACAGGCCGTGCGCGAATTCGTACAGATGGGTAACAAAGAAAACCATGATCCGTTTTTCCAACAGGGCGTAAATTACCTGCCCGGCGATCTCCGAACCTTCCCGCTCGTTGGTCGCGGCGAACGATTCGTTGAACAGGATCAGGGAATCGGGCCTGAGTCGGTCAACGATCCAGCTCATCCTGGCGAGTTCTTCATCCAGTTTGCCGCTTCGCATGGTCGGGTCCTCCTCCCGCCGGTAGTGCGTGAAGATACCTTCGCAGACATTGACCGAAAAAGACCGGGCCGCCACGAACATGCCGCACTGCGTCATCAATTGGGCCAAACCGGCGGCACGTAAAAAACTCGATTTTCCACCCTGGTTGGCGCCGGTAATCACCACCACGTCCTTCCCGTCGGCGGCCAAATGATTGTCCACGACCGGCCCCGCCAGGCTTAAAGCCAGGCTGACGTCATACAATCCCTGGCAGGAACGCCGGCGTTCGCGGGCGGCGAAGGGCACGGGCATGCATACCGGTCCCCCTTTCTCCGCGAGTTGATCCCGCAGGTTCAAACACCCCACGTAAAAGGCCAGTTCGGTGCGCAGCACGTTGAAGAAACCGAGAATATGGTCGGCCGACCGGGCGGCCGCGTCGGCAACCAGGTTGAGCCCCCGGTCTCGCAATTCGGACAGGGCCCTGGCGCCGCTCTCATCCCGGTCGCTTATACTGAAGGTGTAAGTGGGCGGTCGCCTGGTCAGCACCCGGGCGAGCCAACCCTCCGGCTTGACCGGGGCCCGGCGCAGGACGTGATTGGTGCCCTTGTTGCCCTCTCCCAGGCCGGCGCTGATCAAAACGCCGTCGCGGAACCTCAGTTCCCGGAAATGATGGCGAATGGTCGTGAAATATTCGTCGGGAAGCCCTTCCTCAATCATCGCCCAAAAGGCCGTAAACCCTGCCGAACGGAATTCCCTGGCATGCTCATCGGCGATCCTCCTGAGCTGCGCCAGGGAATCCATAAACAACTCCAGCATTTCCAGCGAACCATGCAGTATGGCGTCGGGATAACGGCTGAAAATTCCGAAATAGAGCTTCTTCCTGGTGGCCATGGTCTCCACGGTCAGGTCGTAGACAGTCCTGACTATGGTTGAATTATTCAGGCAGTCCTGAAGAATGTTCTGGCGATACAGTATGGTATCCGTATCGGTCAGGCTGGACAGGACCGCCACCCTGGCCACCTCGAGCAGCAAGTCGTCGCCGCGGGCCATGGCGTTGAACAACGGATTGAGTTCCAGATCCTGGACCAGCGCCTCCTGGTTGGCGGGTAATTCACCCTGCAGATTGAAATCGCGATCTGTATGCATCAAACAGACCTTCACGATCTTATGCGCTCCTTTAGCCAGTCGTAAGTGAGACGGTACTTTTCGGCAATGGATAATGCGTACGAGAGTCCGCCGGCCGGACGTCTCACCACCTTGTAGGTCCGCAGGGCCGGGTTTTCCGGCCTAACCGTGCTGACCATGCTTACCGTTTGAGCGCCTGAAGCAGCCAGTTCGTCTATGAAGGTCACAAACACGGCCAGGCAATCCAGTGCGCTTATTCGCCCCAAGACCTTCCGGCCCAGAAAAACGGCGTCCTGTAACGTGGTTGAGGTGAAAATCTCATTCATTATGATGATACTGCGGGCGGTAGCCTGGTTCAGGATGTGGTAAATCCTGAGTAAATCGTCCTGCAGTTTACCCCGGAGGTTTTGGATGTCTTCCTCCTTTTCAAAGTGGGTGAACATCCTGTCGAACAGAAGGAGCCGCGCTTCCCGTCCGGGTACGGGGCACCCGGTGGCGGCCAGGAAATGCAACTGTCCGAAAGCGCGGGCGAAAGTCGTTTTTCCGCCCTGGTTCGGCCCGGATACGACCAGTATGCGCTCCGGGCCGTTCAGGTGGAAATCATTCCAAACCACCGTCGAGTCTTCGTTAACCAGCTTGGCGGCCAGTGCCAGATCGAATCCCGCATAAGAGTGCACTTCCTTACAGTCGTCGGAAACCCGGGGATAGCAAAAGCTCAATCCAGCCCGCTTGATCCTGTTAATATATTCCAGATAAGCGACGTAAAACTTTATTTCCCGGTCAAAGGCCTTCAGCTTTTCAGCGAGGAAATTGCTATAGGTCGAACAGTACTCGTCCAGACGGGAGAATTCCTCAGGATACAATTTAGCGACTAACTCCAGCACACCAGCTTCAACGTGGTTCATTTCCGGCCCGAAAGAATATTTCACCCGGTAATCTTTGACCGTCCCCTGCTGAAACCGGGCGAATGTCTCTTCTATAACCGCACTATAGTCGTTTTCCAACTCATATTTCCGAATTTTGATCGAGTTGCCTTTTATGTTCAGGCAATATGTTACCGCCGATAAATCAGCCGCGAGCCTTGTCGTATCGGCCAGTAGTTGAGTGAATTCGGGTGATCCGGCATATTCCGCCACGTAGTCGCGCAGACCCAAAAAACCGCTCGATTTAAGATCCACCCTGGTCAGGTGATTCGCCAGACCGGAAACCGCCTCGCAATAAGCCTCTACCGCGGCCAAAAACCATCTTTTCTTCTGGTACGCGTAGTAAAGCCTGTCCGCCAGGGCGAGGTTTGCCCGCATAGTGCGCATATGTTCGGAGAAGGTTTCCACGTACTCCAGTAAAACCCTGTTCTCCAGGTCCCGGAATACATCGTGACGATACTCGACCGCGGCGACGTCACCAAGGGCAGTGTAAAAGAACGGCTTTAGATTGTATTCTTCCCTGCCGCGGGTTACGGCAGCGATAATTTGATCAAGATTCAAGTCGGCAAAAAAAGCCGGCGCAAGGCTTTCGCTCTTTATCGCATCTTCAGGCCGTTTAAACAGGATACTTTGAAAAGTCATAAAAGAAGACCCCCGTTTCCCGCCGGCTACCGCAGCCCGTTTCGGCGGGGCAAAACCAAAGCTCCCGCCGCGAAAGGCAGGAGCCATCAGCCAAAGGCCGTTGGGGTGAGCTCCATCACCCATGTACCTGGTTGCCACCATTTTACGCGGTGGCGGTGGAGTTGTCAAACCAGTGGACCGAAAAGGACGGTCCCCCCCCGCTGCTACCGCACCGCGTAAACCATGACGGCCGCCAGGAGGAGCAGGATATAACCCACGTACTGGTTGAGCCGGCCGGACTGGATCCAGGCCAGCAGCCTGGCCCCCCGGTAAACGGCGGACGCCGCCGGCCGGTAGAGATATCGTTCCGCGAGCGGCTCGATCCGGCGCTCGTAACCGGTGGCCGCCCGGAAGCCGTTGGCCCCGTGGTAATGCCTCTCCACCTCCACCCGGGGACGATAGAAAGCCCGGAAGAGCACCAGCACCGGGTTGGAATATGCGGTGCCCGTGTACTGCTGGGCAGGCGTGAAGCGCTCTTCGCCCCCGGCCCAGACCTCCCCCCTGGCGACCGCGGTCTTCCCGCCCAGGAGCCTCACCACGCCCGCCCCCAGGAGCATGGCGAGCGGCAGGGCGAACAGGAGGTAGGTCGGCGAAATGCTGGAGAAGCCCGGGTCGGTTGGTACCACCACCGCTCCCGGGGCCGGCAGGATACCCCGGAGGAAAGTTCCGCCGAGAAGGGCCAGGGTGGAGAAGCGGCCGGGATGGGTGAAGACGGCCGGAATCATTTGGGCCGCCGCCCCCGCGCCGGCCAGGCGGGCCGCCGCGGCGTTCAGCCGGGGGATGACCAGGGTGGGCAGCACTCCCAGCAGCAGTGACAGCACGGTCGCGCCGCCCATGGCCAGTTTCATGCTCCCCGGCACCTCCGCGGCCTTGCGGGCCCCGTCGCTTCTGGCCCGCCCCAGGAAGGCCGTGCCGCAGGCCTTGACGAAGCAGGTGATGGCCAGGGCGGCCGTCAGGGCCAGGGTCAGCCCGGCCAGGGCCATGACCACCTTCGGCAAAACGGGGCCGAGGTGGAAGCTTAGCAGCAGGGTTTCCAGGGTGAGCCACTCGCTGACGAAGCCGTTAAACGGCGGCAGGCCGGCCGCCGCCAGGGAGCCGGCGATGAAGAACAAGGCGGTATAGGGCATGACCCGGGACAGCCCGCCCAGTTGGTCCATGTCCTG
>JAJYZD010000245.1 GCA_021800315.1 Bacillota bacterium
AGGCACTGCATAAGTTTGCCGGCGAGTTTATGACTATCCTTCATCCGAACGGGTTTTTATATATCATGATACCGGAACTGGCCTACAGCCGTGGTTACCGGCGCACTTATCTCGCGGGAGTCCTGGCCATGGTTGTTATTGGCATAGCCAAGAGTCTTGGCAAGCCGTTGGCCGTTGAGAATCTGGATTTCGGCAAGGGCCGGATGGATACAAACAAACGCTTCAACCGTATGGCGTCCAATTTCCCTTACCAGAAGATACTGGACGCGGTTGCCCGCAGGGCCGTTAAGGAAGGCGTAGGGCTTAAGTCTGTATGGTCCGCCCACACTTCGACCATCGGCCGATGGAAGTACATGAACAAATACGGCATTTCGGTGCATCATGCCGCGGCGCTGGTGATCGCACGGCGGGCCATGGGTTTACGGGAGATTATCACCAAGGAGTTAAAAAAGAAGGTGGCGGTTCTTAAAGAGAACCTTGCTCAAAAGGTTTACCCCCAACCTGGGGAAGGAAAAGGGATGACCCGAAAGGCAAGACTCCGCTTCAAGCGTCTGGACGGAAAGATTGGTTGTCATAACGGTCTAAAACCATTCCAGCAGACCCAATTCTATTCGGTCTGGCACGACTTGAAGTTGGCAGCCTTCGCTCAGTAGGCGACCCCGTTAGCCGGTGTTCGGAGAAACCGGTAGGCTGTATCCGACAGATTGCGGGAGGCGGGGTTAACCCCCGGCCGATCGGTCAACGCAAGGTGGGCTCCCTCGTGGATTCCCCGTATGGTTCGCCATATGTCCGCGCTTTGCGCCCCATCGGTTCAGAATCTTTCCATCTCCCGTCCGGGTGTGACTCCCGGAGCCAAGGTCGCCCTGTCGCTAACCAGCGTCTATGCACGGCCATCTATGCCTTGCCAAAGAGTTTCCCGGCAAGCCGGATGAAGGAAAAGACAGAGAGAGCGAAAACCTGGTCATGGGGCGGCCGGTGAACAAAACGTAACTATTGTTAGGTTTTGTGAGCTTATCGTAACCAGGCAAACGAATGGATGGAGAGAATGATTCTGGGGGAAAAGCCTACAGCAGGATGCCGACCGTCAAGGACTTGAAGACCGTTGCCCGCTAGTAAGCAAGGACTGCGGGGGAAGGATAAGGACGACTTGAAGTTTCTTCTACTAAAGAAGAGCAAGAGCAACGATGGACGGGACGAAAATGAGGCATAGCCAAGGGCAAAGTGGGCTAACGGCCGTCCCTCAAGGACGCCATCTTTTCCGACACGGTCGGCCGGCGGGAGTTCCCGCCGGCTTGACTTACGGCGGCAGGTAACGGATAATAAGCCGGGAATCGGGCTAGAATTAGCGGGGTGCCGTTTATTTGCCAGGCTTGCTGGTCCAGGCGGTGGAACCGGGCGGGGCGGCCGCGCGCTCCGGCGTAAGGCCGGGCGACGTGGTTCTAGGTGTCAACGGGGAGCCGGTCGGGGACATTATTGATTACCAGTTTCTCACCGCCGGGGATTCCCTGACTTTGCGGGTGCGGAGCGGGGGACCGGTGCGGGACGTGGCGGTCGGACTGGCGGAAGGGGAAGCCCTGGGTCTGGGTTTCGCCGACCCCTTCGGGTCCATGCGGCGTTGCGCCAACCGTTGCCTGTTTTGTTTCGTGGACCAGTTGCCGCCGGGCCTGCGTCCTTCCCTGTACGTCAAGGACGACGATTTCCGGCACTCCTTCTGGTACGGGAACTTCATCACCCTGACCAACCTGGCCGGGCGCGACCTGGAACGGATCGTCAAGCAAAGGCTTTCGCCGCTGTACATATCGGTCCACGCCACCGACCCGCGGGTCAGGGCCAGGTTGATGGGCAATCCGCAGGCCGGTGCCGTAATGAACCAACTGCGGGAACTGGCCCGGGCCGGCATTACCTTCCACGCCCAGGCGGTGCTGTGCCCCGGCATCAACGACGGAGAAGTATTGGCGCGCACGGTGAGCGATCTGGGCGACCTGTACCCGGCCCTGGCATCCCTCGCCGTGGTGCCGGTGGGACTTTCGCGTTACGGTAACAGGGAACTGCGAATCTTTACTGCCGCTGAGGCCAGGCGGATTGTGACCCAGGTGCGGGTCTGGCAGGCGCGTTACCGGGAGATTCTGGGTGAGCCGCTCGTTTACGCCTCCGACGAGTTTTACCTCCTGGCCGGGGAGGATGTGCCGGCGCGGAAGATTTACGGCGACTTCCCCCAGTTGGAAAACGGCGTCGGACTGGTACGGCTTTTCCGGGATGCCTGGCGCCGGGCGGCAAGCCGCCTGCCGGCGGCTCTGCCCTCCCCGCGCCGGGTGGTCCTCGCTACCGGGGGGCTGGGTGCCCCGGTTCTCCAGCCGGTCGTCGAGCGACTCAACCGGGTCGGAAACCTGCGGGTGCAACCGGTGGTGGTGGAAAACCGGCTTTTCGGCGGATTCGTCACTGCTTCCGGCCTGCTGGGCGGAGCGGACTTGGCCGCGGCATTGGAAGGGACGACCGGCGCCGACCTGGTCCTGGTTCCGCCTACCTGTTTACGTGACGGTGACCTGTTTCTGGATGACATGACCATGGCCGACCTGGCGGACAAATTGGGTATCCGGGTCGCGGCGCCGGAGGATGCAGCCGCGTTGTCCGCCATGGTCCTGGGAAGGGAGCGAAGGAAATGAGTGATATGCCGGCCAAGGATCCGGTGGTGGCCATAGTGGGGCGCCCCAATGTGGGCAAGTCTACATTATTCAACCGCCTGAGCGTGCGCCGGGCGGCCATCGTGGAGAAGGAACCGGGGGTGACCCGCGACCGGCTTTACCTGCCGGTCGAGTGGGCCGGGCGGACTTTCACCCTGGTGGACACCGGGGGTATGGATATCGGCGCTCCCCAGGAAATAGCCCGCGCCATCCTCCGCCAGGCCGCCCTGGCCGTCGAGGAGGCCCGCGTGCTGCTCTTCGTCGTGGATGCCCGAACCGGCCTGACCCCGGCCGACGAGGAAGTGGCCGCCGTATTGCGCCGTTCGGGCAAACCGGTTATCCTGGTGGCGAACAAGGTGGAACGATTCGATCCGCCGCCGCCGCTGGCGGAGTTCTACCGCCTGGGACTGGGGGAAGCCCTGCCCGTATCGGCGGCCGAGGGTTTAAACACCGGGGATCTCCTGGACCGGATTTTAGAACTGGTTCCGGCGGCTCCCCTTGCCCAAAGCGGGGAGGGATTGGCCGTAGCGGTGGTGGGCCGGCCCAACGCCGGCAAGTCGTCCCTGGTGAACGCCCTTTTGGGCGAAGAAAGGGTTATCGTATGCGACTGGCCCGGGACCACCCGGGACGCGGTGGACACGCTCCTGGTGGCGGGAGACCGCCGCTATCTCCTGATCGATACGGCGGGGCTGCGCAAACGGGGCAAGATATCCGGTCCCCTGGAGCGTTACAGCGTAAGCCGCGCCCTGGGCGCGGTGGACCGGTGCCGGGTGGCCTTGCTGGTGATGGACGCCCTTCAGGGGGTGACCGAGCAGGACAAGCGCATCGCCGGCTACGTGCTGGAGCAGGGCAAGGCTCTGGTGGTGGTGGTCAACAAGTGGGACCTGGCCCGGGAACAGGGACGCCCCGTGGAAGCCTTCCGGGAGCACCTGGCCGCCGAACTGCCCTTCGTCGGCTTCGCCCCGTCCGTCTTCCTGTCGGCCCGGACCGGGCGGCACCTGCGGGAGTTGTGGCCGGTCGTGGACAAAGTGGCGGCCAACTACGCGCGGCGCCTGTCCACCAACGAGCTCAACCGCCTCGTCAGGGAGGCCGTCCTGCAGAATCCGCCGCCGGCGAGCCACGGCCACCGGCTTAAGATCAACTTCGCCACCCAGTCCAAATCACCCCCGCCTACGTTCGTCCTGTTCGTCAACGACCCGGAACTGGCCCACTTCTCCTACCTGCGCCACCTGGAGAACGAACTGCGGAAGCGCTGGGATTTTACCGGCACGCCGGTCAGGATCGTCTGCCGCAAACGGTCGGCTCCAGGGGGTACCCGCGGCGGCGGGGCCGTCTGAGCGGAATACCGTTGTATTTCATCCCGGCCAAGGTCGGGTGACCGTAAATCCACAGCTCGAGAGTGGTTCGCTCTCGGGCCGCCGCGCCTTCTTCCAGCCATTTCATAAGGAGTTCCCTCCCCGTTTGTGCTATAATTCTTTGGTGTCCAACCAACCCGGTTATTGGCCGGCGAAAGGAAGATGCCAGTTGAATTGGCACGGCTTGCGCTGGCCTGTGGTCGCTTTGGCATTTGCCGGCTCGCTCCTGGCAATCTGGGCCGGCCATCGCCTGCTCAACCGGTACGACTACCAGGTGCCTTTGGAACAGGCCGTTGCCAGGGACAAGTCGGTGGAAAGTTTCACCGTCGGCGACCAGGGCCAGCCGAATATCTACCAGGTGCGCTTCCCAACCGGGGGCAACCTGGAGGAAGAGTGGCGGGGATTGAACAGGATTCTGGCCGACAGGACGGGGGGACGCCCCTACCGGATCGAAATCCTCGATAACCCGGACCAGAAGCTGAACCAGGTTTATTACAACGTGCAGTACGCGATCTACGGCGCCTTGGCGCGCGGCACCTTCCAGGCCATGGCCGGCCGGGTCGAAAACCAGGCGAAACAGGCCGGCGTCACGGCTGGCCTGTGGGTGGACGGTCGGAACATCTACCTGGACCTGTCGGACGGCGGGCATTCCCTGCAGAAGGTTTTCCCGCGCACCGCGGCGACCGGAACGGGTGGTGCCGTCAATGGATAGGAGGTTTAAGGTGTTGCTGAAGGAGATCGGGATCGGAGCGGGTCTGGCCGGTCTGGCCTTCCTCCTGTTGACGGGGCGGGACGTCACTCCGGTGCTCTTCGTGCTGGGGGCGGCAGCCGTCGTCTACTACCTGGCCCAGGCCAGGGGGCTGCTGCCGGCCCGGGCCGAAGGCCAGCAGCAGGTTACGGCCGGGAGCGTCTCCTTCGCCGACATCGGCGGGCAGGCTCCGGCCATCCGGGAACTGGGTGAGGCCCTGGATTTTCTGCGGGAACGCGGGCGCGTGCGGGAACTGGGCATTCGTCCCTTGAAAGGCATCCTGCTCACCGGGCCCCCGGGTACGGGCAAGACCCTGCTGGCCAAGGGGGCGGCCGCTTATACCGACGCGGTGTTTCTGGCCTCCGCCGGCAGCAGCTTCGTCGAGATGTACGCCGGGGTCGGGGCGCAGCGGGTGCGCAAGGTGTTCGGCCAGGCCCGGGATATGGCCCGTCGGCAGAACAAGGAAAACGCCATCGTGTTCATCGACGAGATCGAGATCCTGGGGGGCAAGAGGGGACAGACCACCAGCCACC
>JAJYZD010000023.1 GCA_021800315.1 Bacillota bacterium
GTAAAGACGAAAGGGCCGCTGGTCCCCTCTGTTGGGCCCTAACAAGGTTAACAGTTGTTACCATACTTCAATGGCACTACACTAAATTCACGATAAAGATGTCTCAAACCTATTGACACGTTCCGTCCCGCCTCTAAGCGAGCCTCGGCGAGCGTAGGCGGGAGAGTGCTTCACAGAACTCCTTGTCCATATTGTGTTTTTCGAACAATATCGATATATTTCAGGGGTATTGACATTGAAAAGACAAGAGATCCTCAACAGGGAACGTGTCAATAGTATCCTATCGGTCATCTACGACTACCCGCTGACCATTGTCGAAGCCCCGATGGGCTTTGGCAAAACCACGGCTGTGAGGAGTTTTTTTGCATCGCGAGGAGAAACTCCGCTCTGGATCTCCTTCCTGGATTCCGAGAGATCAGCCTCTTTTTTCTGGGAGAAGTTCGTGACCGGGATCGGCAGGCTGGATGCCGATGCCGCAGGTCGCCTGCGGGCGCTCGGCTATCCCGTCGATGCTCCGCAGATCACCACGGTGCTGTCCGTTTTAGAGCAAATTGACCACCCGGAACATACAACCCTGGTGTTCGACGACTATCATCTTCTACCCGATCCGGAGATCAAAAAACTGATCTTTCAAATGATCTTGGAGCGAATTGATAACCTCCACCTGGTCATCATTACCAGAGATACGACCAACATCAATTACCCGGAACTGCTGGCCAAGGGAATGTGCTACCTGGTGTCCCAGCAGAGCTTGAAATTTTCCGGCGAGGAGATCCGTGATTATTGCCACATGATGATGGATAATATCTCTGACGGTGATCTGGAAAAGATCGCCCAGTACACCGATGGCTGGATCTCGCTAATCTACCTGGTGTTGTTGGGGCTGGAAAGAGGCATTCCCGTCGGCATGAACGCCAACATCGACGAACTGGTGGAAACCGTGCTGTTCAATGCCTATAACGAACGAATCCAGAATTTCCTGTTCCAGCTTTCCATCATGGATGATTTTACCTCCGAGCAGGCCCAGTTTGTCGCTCAGGAGGAAAACACCTTCGGCATTCTAAGAAAGCTTCGTAAGGAAAACGCCTTTGTCACCTATGACGAGGCTAGCAAGAGATACCGGATTCACAACGTGCTGCTCGATTTTCTCCGGACCAGGCGGAATTTTGCCCCGCAGGCGCTGCGGGAGTTATACCAGCGGCTAGGAGAATGGCACCTGGAGAGAGGAGAACCGATCATCGCCTACGGTCATCTTTACCGGGCGGGGAATGTAGAGCAGATCCTGGCGCACCTCAACAACCCTGACAATAGAATAGGTGCCAATATCCTGCACAGATTTGAAGGTTTTTACGAAATGTTTCGCAAGACTCCGCCGGAATTGATGGCCGAATACCCCATCGCCTACATAATGTTCATCCTGTTCTCCATCATAACGGGCAGCAGGGACACCGTTGCGGATTGCGCACTACGGCTGGACTGGCTCAAAGGGGAGTATGAAAAAAGGGAGGGTATAGATGAAGACTATCGCAGCCTGATTATCGCCGAGATCCTGATCGTCAAGAAAATGACCAGGTTTAACATCTTGCCGCCAACCAACACCTATGACGAAGAGATCCTGACGCTGCTGCATGGCCGGCAATCCTACATGATGCCTCGGGAGAGCAAGTTCACCTTCGGATCTCCTCACTTTCTCTACATCTATTTTAGAGACCGGGGCACATTCAAAGAGATCGCACGGCTGGCCGCAGAAAGAATGGCGTCATTTGCCCGGTATACCGATGGCTGCAGCACGGGCTCCAAGTACCTGACCCTGGCCGAATACGCCCTGGAGACTGGTGACTGGGAGGCGGCCGAACAGAACAGCTTCAAGGCCATCCATAAGGCCAAGACCAAAAAACAGGATGGGGCGGTGATCTGCGCCCACTTCAACCTGATCAGGCTGTACATCCTGCAGGGCAAAATAAATACAGGGATTGACCTACTCAGGCAGTTGGGAAAAGATGTCTCTGAGATCAACCATCCCGTCTACAATACCACCATCGACTTATGCAAGGGATACATCTATGCATGCCTCGGTCAGCGGGAAAAAATACCCTACTGGCTGCAGGCGGGCGACATGACGGTTGCCGACCTTTTCTTCCAGGGGTTGGCGTTCAACTATATAGTCTACGGGAAGGCCGTGATGGTTGCAGGAAGATATACGGAACTGGAGATGCTCGTGGAGGATTTCCATGAACGTTTCTCCATCTTCAGCAACCAATTGGGTTTCATCCACAACCTCATATTCGAGGCAGTGGCCAAGCGACATCTGTACGGGATCGAATCAGGAATGGCGGTGCTGACCAGGGCGTTGTCCATGGGAGAGGCCGATCAGATCATCACGCCGTTAGCGGAAAACGCCCCGCACATCATCGATATGCTAACGCCCATTCCAAACAAAAATGAATATTTGAGAAAAGTACTTACTTGCAGCGAACGGTACCTGTCCAGCCTGACCAACGATCAGTTGAGTAGGGTTAAATTGTCGCCCAGGGAGACGGAAGTGCTCAGACTCACGGCTGAAGGACTGACAAGAGACGAAATTGCTGGGCGTCTCTTCCTATCGGAAGGCACGGTAAAAATACATTTGCATAACATTTACCAGAAGCTTGAAGTCAGCGGAAAGGCCTCGGCGATAAAACTTGCGCATATGCACGGACTGATTTAACCGAGCGACTGCTGAAGCGCCATAATCCGTGAACCCCCGGAAGGGCCGTCCAAGGCATTGTTTCCTCGTCATACGCCGTCGGCGCCATGCTCGGCCTGAACTCCGGCCCGGCATATCCCGTTCGGTTTACAGTACTGCTAAACAATTCCAGTTCCTGCACCCGCTTCACAGCGGCGCGGATCGGCCTCAACTCCCCCCAAAACTATCCTATATCTTAACACCGGCCGCCGGTATCGGCCTGGGGCTGCCGAAGGCCTCTGACCTGGTCGTCCGGATCGGCGGCCCGGTCATACCAGCGAGGTATTCCTAAACCTCGCTACCCCCAGAAAGGAGGTGCCTCGCTAGCCCAACTTTCGATTTGGGACCGTAAAAAAGCTGGCCACGCCTGGCTTTCTTGATTTTTTTTGGTCACTACAACCTGGAGCCGGCCAGGCGGTGCGTCCTTCTAAGGGGGTCCTTTATCCCGAGCAAGTGATAGATTTCCCGGTGTTCCTTCTCGACCATTCCGGAGACCCGAATGTGATGGATTTTATTGTGTGCATCGGTAAAGATTACCGTATTCCGCTGATGAGTTGATAGCTCATCCCTGATGGTAGACCAGGTGCGGTGATCCCCATTCAGGCGCAAGGTGTGCTCAATACTGACTAATAGGTGGTAGGCCAGAACCGAGACGAACAAGTGAGATTTTGTTCTTTGGGCTATCTGATGATAAACTGGCCGTACACCCAGATCTGTTTTCATTGACCTGAACGCGCCTTCCACTTCGGTGAGAGTCATGTAATGTCGCCAAATTTCCTTTGCAGTCATGTCTTTGTGACTAGTCTCAATCACATAACAACCGTTTAGGGTAATTCCTTCTTCGATAATTGGCTTCTTGGTGATCGTTAAGGTTTGCACTTTTTTCCCGGCTTCGTCGGCGGTCGGAATTATATCAAAATGTGCGAAAGCGCCAGGGTGACGTTCCTGTAACCGCCCTACCCGAACAGAAACGTTTTCATCTCGGCGGATATTTCCCTTGGCCACTGACTTTTGTAATTTCCCAAAGGCTTCAAGGAAACGCTTTTCCTGGTGGTCGTTTATGGCTCGTTCTTTTCGTGCCCGGCCTTCACTGTAACAAAGAACCAGGCAACCGTCTTCAATAGGAACTTTCTTTACGTACACCGCTTTGGCATCTTGAAGATCGTTCCTTGTTTTCCGGGATGTATCCGAGTCCTTTGTATAATTAAGATCAATCCGTTCAAAAGTCTGGCGGACTGATTCGAACTCTTTCAGGTGCTCCTCTTCGACAGCGCGACGTTCGATTACTATGTATGGATATTCTTTGGCTTTAAGTACATCAATATTGCCTTTGGTTGCGATCCCTCGATCCATTACGATGGTAGGACGAATTCCTTTGAACTCAGTCTCACCTTCCTTATATAAGTCATCCAGAATATCAGCGAGAGTTTCTGGCTCAGACTGGTTCCCGGCATAGATCTGACTGACAACCGGAAAACCCAATTGATCAACCACTAAGGCGAGGGTAACCAATGGACAGTCTGTGCGTTTTTCTTTTGATTTGCCTCGTGCAGCCAAATCGTTCTTTAGACAACTGCCCTCAAAATAGGTGTTAGTTAGATCGAATAGAAAAAGGGTAGTATTAATCGAAAACAAAGTTATCTCCCGATTACGGAGCGCCTTTTCTAATTGACTCTTGCGAAGATAGAGATCATCAGCGATCTCATAAAATGCATCTTTGCCAATATGCGTAAGATCAACGGGAAGCATCTCAGCCAATGCTGTGCGTCGGCAAAACCACCGCCACGTTCCACGATTACTACCTGGAGCCACGAGGCGGCCGATGATCAACGCTTTTATCAAGCACAGTTGCTTCAAAGTAAAGCCAAACGCTGTGAGGATTTTGTTGAAACCTAAGTGCTCCCAGAACGAATTGGCCACCAGTTCAGGCCCTAGCGAACGAGAATATCCAGTGGCAATACTTTGGGCGTCTACCTCGATAATCTCCCGATTCTTCATTTGGGAAGCACGTTCTTCACGTTGAGATTTCATGAACCGAAAATGTTCGAGCGCCTTATCAGCAGCCGAGGCGATCTCTGGAGATGCGTCTTCGAGAAAAGACAACTGGCCGGCCAATCGGGACTCCAGTATTTTAGCCAGCTTGCGCCATTCGGACTTGGGCAGGGAGAGCGTGCCGAGGTGCATGACAATTCTCTGCCGCGGGCCCTTCTCCGTCTGGATGGATTCAACCAAACGGTGAGTAAGGTAACGCGTGTCTGTTTTCTTGTTGTAGGTGACATATTCACGGATGAACATGGTTCAATTATACTAGGACGCGCCCCGGAAGTCAACAGGTTTTTGCAAGTGTGCCTAACTTTTAGGTCACTATTTTCGGATTTTCAAGGAGCGACCCAGTAAAATCAACGTTTTTGACCCCGAATTTCCCAGGTCCTAGTGGAATTTCGTCCGATCAGCCGAAACTTGGGCTAGAAGCATTCCTTAAAATTACTATACTTTTACATGCTTATTGCCGTTTTCTGTTCCATTGCTACAGAGACCCCATGATCAGCGGCAATGAGCAGACTTTGAAGGAGATCGACAAATCCAACGCCCTGGACCTCCCGGCGCAGTGGATGCTGGAGATCGCCACGAAACAGCATTTTGACACGGCCAAGCTCAACGACTTCACGTTCACGCCGGTAGAAAACGACAGCGTCAAAGTGGTCAACCGCAAAATCGATTACGACGATACCTGGCAGTTTGTCCACGAAAACGGCGGGTGGTACTTCTTCACTATGGACCCGTATTAACAGCAAAAGGGCCGCTCGTTTAAGGCGGACCTTCCCGTACATACCCGGTCAGGAAAACTTGGCAACCAAAGCCCCGTCCACCACTTCAGCGTCAAACTTGCCGGTTCCTCATTTATCTCGGATATATTTGGCGTATCTGGGAGGGGTATATTAGTCCATTTGTGTGAACATGGTAGTTTGCCGCCCGACGTGCTGAAAGTTGTATTAAAAGGTTCGCTGAAATCCAAAGAAGAGGATATAAGGAGGTCGTTGGAGAATAAGCTGTCGGCCCATCAGCAACAGTTTCTTCAATTGCTTCTTAGGCATTTAGATGAGATAACTGAAAATATTTTATTAATTGAAAGTCTAATAGAGCAAAAACTTGAAGCATTCGAATGTCAAGTTAAGTTACTGCGTTCAATTCCTGGCATTGAGTTTAGATCTGCCGCAGCCATTATAGCTGAAATCGGAGTAGATATGTCACGTTTCGACAGCCCCGGGCATATTGCCTCTTGGGCTGGTATTAGCCCCGGCCAGAACGAAAGTGCTGGCAAGAAAAAACCAGCTCGTTCTCTTAAGGGTAATCCGCATATTAAACGGATCCTTTGCGAAATCGCTTGGGTTGTGACACGAATGCGAAATACCTATCTTTCTCAGTGATATTGGAAAGTGAGGGCTCGTCGCGGTCCAAAGAGAGCGTTGGTCGGCCTTGCGAGGAGAATCTTGATTGTTATATATTCAAGCCTAAAGACTGGATGCCTGTATTCTGAGGAGATACTGACAAAGAAACCGGTAGCACAAATTGAACGTCGAAAGCAATCTCTGATTCGAGAGCTAGAACGCCTTGGCGTTAAAGTCGAAACTGTAAATTCAGATGTGCTATCTGTAGCCCAATAATCTATTTTTCATTGTTTGGTTATTACTTTAATATAAATTACTTTAACGACACTCTGTTCTTTCAATCTTTTAACCAGAAGATTGTGGTAGTAAGGTGTTGCCTTTTTTAGACGCGATTTTCATGTTAAATTCCCGAAGAAAGTGTCTCAAACCCATTGACACGTTCCGGGGGTCTGATCGCTTGTTTACAACGTGGGATGGTAGGCCAGGTCATCCCGGGTGGCCATCGCAATGGTTTCCAAAGTTCTTGCGGCGGCATGGTTTACCGCCTCTGCCCCTGCACGGACTCCGACACACGGGTGCAACGTTGTTGCTTGCGGAGGGCATTCCGTTGAAGAGCGTGAGCGCGAGACTGGGACACTCCGGCGTGGGGATCACCGGCGACCTGTACGGGCACGCCCTGCCGTCAGTCGATAGGCTGGCAGCGGACAAATTGGACAAAATCTTGAAGGGAAAGGACAGTCCAGAGGACCAGCAGGGACAGGAAAAGAAAGAGGACGAGGGCAAGCACGACGAGTAAAGGGGTCGTTGTTCTTTGCTGCGGATAAGTCTCCGGTGTGGCCGTGCTCCCGGTTTGCTCCTAAATTGCTCCCGAAAAAGGTCTTCTGCAGAATTCGCTATAAAGTGAAGAGCCGCAATCCCTTGCGGCTCTAAGCTTCGCCTGGTGCGCCCGGAGGGACTCGAACCCCCGGCACGCGGTTTAGGAAACCGCTGCTCTGTCCACCTGAGCTACGGGCGCATGCGATTATAAAAAAATAAGAAATGGCGCGCCCAGAGGGATTCGAACCCCCGACCTTCAGATCCGTAGTCTGCTGCTCTATCCACTGAGCTACGGGCGCACGCCCAAATCTTATGGTCCTATTGTAGCAAAGACCGCTTGGCAAGTCAAGGCACCCCGAGCCCGGCAACGGTGGCCCGACTGCCTGGCGGGCGGCCAATTGATCGATTCTCCAATCTGAAAGGCTGCTTTTTCGGATAGCGGCGGTGTGGTGCCGGGAAATAAGGCCGCCTGGCTTCTCCTGCTGCTGTTGCATTTTACGAACAATAAGGGTATAATAATTACAGCAAGGAAGGGGGTTTTGTTCATGCCAATTATCAAGCCTATATCCGATTTAAGGAATTACAACGAGGTATTGAAAGATGTTGCCTTGGGCGATCCGGTGTTTTTAACCAAAAATGGCAGAGGGAAATTTGTTATTGTCGATATTAACGAATATGAACGATTAAAAGCTTCACTCAAGCTGATGTCACTGCTTGCCCAGGGAGAGCAGTCTGGAAAAGAAAAAGGATGGATGACTATCGAGGAAGTGGAAGCAGAGCTGGGAACCGGAGATGTATAAGTTAAAGATTTCCTCCGAAGCTAAAGATGATCTGGCGGAAATCAAGCGTTATATTTCTCGGGAACTTTGTAATCCGCAGGCGGCTGTCAGTTTGGTTTCCAAAATTACAAAGAAGATGCGCGACCTGTTGGAATACCCCGGAGTTGGCGCGCGTTTAGCTTCTGTCGTGGATATTCAGACCGATTATCGTTTTCTTGTCTGTGCTAATTACCTGATATTTTACAGGTATGAAGAGGGTGTTGTTTTTGTGTCGAGAATAGTATATGGCAGGCGGGATTACCTGCGTATCCTGTTCGGTGACCTGCAAGAGGATAAAGGAAGGTAAGAAAGCCGTTAATCGCAATCCCCGGGTCAAGGGCCGGCGGTTTTCTATTCCACCCCCAGCAGGTCGAGCAGGGAAGAGCGAAAGAAATGTCGCATGTCCAGGTAGCGGTCCCAGGTTCCTTCCACCCAACTGAAGCGGGCTTCTTCGTTCCGGCTGAGCAACACCAGGCCGTTGGTCACCGCGTGGCAGAGGGCTACCGGAGCATGGTTGAGCACTTTGACGTCCACCGGATAGCCCAGGTTTTTCTCCAGGTCAATGCCCAGGGCCGTCTCATAGCCAAGTGTTCCGTCCGGGGACGTCGAAGGAAGGACGTCTTCCCGGAGATAGATCCCCGCGTCCAGGTCGTGGAAGCCCGGATCGTGGACAAAAGAACCGAAGAGATAGGCAAAAAGTATTTCCCCGCGCCCGGCAAGCAAGCGGGCGAGGCTTTCCTGAAGCCGCTGCCTGTCCTCTTTTCCCAGGGTAAAGGCGGCTTCCATTTCAGATGTTCTCCTTCAGAAAAACACCCAGTTCGGACAGGTAGGCGGTAAGGTCGGTGGGGATTTGGCAGATGATCTGGTGAATGACCCGGTCATCTGCATCGGCATACCGGTGGATAAGAAAGTTGCGGAACTTGGCCATGAGAACGAGGCGCCCGGCTAGCTGCTCAGATATAATGCCGGTTTCCCGGAGTATGCCGAAGCATTCGGCGTACGAAGCGGGAGCGCGGTTGGCCACGCGGGCCGCCAGGTGGTTACAAAGGCCGATCGCCGCTTCCGTTGCTACGATCAGGTAAAATTTGGCTGCCGCGATGCCCTTGGGGTCGGCCAAGAATTCCTCCGGGCCGACCCCGGCGTAAGGGGCAAGGTTATTCAGGGCGTCCCGGATGTCAGCCGTCTTTTGACGAACTTTGCCCAAATCCACGGGCAGGGCCACGCTCTCCACCTCCGCCGGTCATGCTTGAAGGACTGCAACCCCATTATACAGTATTTGGACGGCGGCTACAACGGTTCGGACCGGGCGGGGTGCCGTCCGCCGCGCGGGGGTTGCTTAAAGCGCCGGGGCATGATACAATATCGTTGCGGTAAAAAAGGAACTGGCCGGAAGGCTGGAATCGCGGATTTGGAAGCGCACATTCCTTTCATGCGCCTGGCCCTGGAAGAGGCCCGCCGGGCTTATGTCCTCGGCGAGGTTCCGGTGGGGGCGCTGGTGGTGCTGGGAGGGCGCATTCTGGCCCGGGCCCACAATCTGCGCGAGACGTCACGGGACGCTTCGGCCCACGCCGAGTTCCTGGCCCTGCGGGAAGCGGCGCGGGAACTGGGTGATTGGCGTCTTTCCGAAGCCACCGTGTACGTTACCCTGGAACCCTGTCCCATGTGTGCCGGGGCCATGGTCCAGTTCCGGGTGGGGCGGCTGGTGTACGGGGCGCGCGATCCCAAGGCGGGTGCCGTGGATTCCCTTCTGGACCTGGTGCGGGACCCCCGGTTCAATCACCGGGTGGATGTGGTGGGGGGAGTGCTGGCCCAAGAGTGCGGATCCCTCTTGAGAAACTTTTTTCGCGGCCTGAGGGAGTCCTGAAGACGATGGAGAGATGGCCGAGCTTGGTTGAAGGCGCTCGACTCGAAATCGAGTAGGCGGTCCAAAAACTGCCTCGAGGGTTCGAATCCCTCTCTCTCCGCCACTTTTACAACTTAATAGATCATGGTTTTTTAGACCAGGCGTGGAGAGATGGCTGAGTGGTTGAAGGCGCTCGCCTGGAGAGCGAGTAGACGGGTCATTAACCTGTCTCGAGGGTTCAAATCCCTCTCTCTCCGCCAGAAAACCTGGCCGTGCTAGACGGGGAGATAGCGGTGCCCTGAACCTGCAAACCGCTTTAGCAGGGTGGAATTCCCGGCCCGAGGGTTTGGCTTGTGGGGCTGGCCGCGGTAAGGGGCGTTGAAGGCCGGGTCTCGCGCGACGGAGAGTTCTGAACCGTGTCAGGTCCTGACGGAAGCAGCACTAAGGAATCACCTCCGGGTGCCGCGAGGGTGCCTGGTCCGAGCAACCTGCCGGGGTATCGACCGGAAGCCACTATTCGAAGGCGGGTGCACGGCCGGATTTTGAACCGCTCTTTTGGGGGCGGTTCTTTTTTGGAGGGGAAAGGGGTTCCTGCGGAGAAATAATCGTCAGGGAAGGGGGAATGGCTGTGGCCTGGCAGGCTCTTTACCGGGTATGGCGGCCCCGGACGTTCCGGGAGTTGGTCGGACAGGATCACGTTGCCCGGACGCTCAAAAACGCCGTCATGCACGACCGGATAGCCCATGCCTATCTTTTTTGCGGACCCCGCGGCACCGGCAAGACGACTTCGGCCCGCCTGCTGGCCAAGGCGGTCAATTGCCGGGAGCCGGACGCGGGCGAGCCCTGTAACCAATGCCATAACTGCCTGGCGGTCAACGACGGCTCGTCGGTGGACGTGTTCGAGATCGACGCGGCCTCCAACCGCGGCATCGAGGAGATCAAGAGCCTGCGGGAGCGGGTCAAGTTCAGCCCTTCCCACAGCCGTTACCGGGTATATATCATCGACGAAGTACATATGCTCTCGCACGACGCCTTCAACGCCTTCCTGAAAACCCTGGAGGAACCTCCCGTCCACGTGGTCTTCATCCTGGCCACCACGGAAGCCCACAAGGTGCCGTTGACCATCCTGTCGCGCTGCCAGCGTTTCGACTTCCGGCGGATCGGCGAGGGGGAAATCGGCGGCCGGCTGGCCGAGATCGCCGCCGGCGCCGGCCTGGAGGTGGAAAGGGAGGCTGTCGACGTCATCGCCAGGGTCGCCGAAGGGGGCCTGCGGGACGCCATAAGCATTTTGGACCAGGCCGCCGCCACGGGTGAGATAAAGGTTACCGCCCGGCACATTCACGACCTCTTGGGCACGGTTACGGCGGAGACGGTTACGGCGGTCGCGGACCACCTGGCTGAGGGCCGGACGGCCCGGGTGCTGGAACTGGTTGCCGAAGTGGAGAAGTGGGGCAAGGATCCGAAGCTCTTCCTGCGCGACCTGGCCGGCCATTTGCGCCGCCGTCTCCTGGCCGGACTGGAGGGCGGACGGGACGCCTCCCGTCTGTGGTACGTTCTCCATATCCTGACGCAAGCCGAACAATCCTTGAAATGGGCCGGCCACCCCGAGTTGGTGCTGGAACTGGCACTGGTCAGGGCCGGCCACCCCGAGTGGGGCTTTTTGCCGGAGGAGATGCACCAGCGGCTGGAGCAGGTGGAACAGCGCCTGGCGGCCGGGGATGCGGTCCGGAACATTGCCGTGAAGAGGGAGGAAAAACCGGAGAAGGCGGCCGGGCCGCCGGCACCCCCGGCTTCGGATTCGAAGCCGGAGCCGGTTGCCAACCCGAAGCCGGCCGCACCAAGGGTCAAGGAAAAGCAGGCGGCCCCGGGGTCGGAGAGTGCCCAACGGGTCGCTTCGAATCCGGGCGACCGGGGAGAAACGGACCGGTCCCCCTTACCGTCCGCTCCGGCTGAAGGCGGACTGGCCCGCGTCCGGCAGGCCTGGCCGGCGGTGTTGGAGAAAGTCAAGGGGGAAAACCAATTCCTGTTTCATTCCGTGTCCAAAGCCACCCTGGTGCAAGTGGAAGGCGACCGCCTGATCCTGGGATTTGCCCGGGGCGAGGAGTTTTACCGGGATTACCTGGAGAGGGACGGAGGCGCCGGTCTCGCCGGAGCGCTGGACGGGATCTGTCCCGGTCCGTGGCGGATCGCTTCCGTGCTGTCCGGGGAGACGGGGCCCGCGCCAGCCAGGAAAAAGGTCCAGGAAACCCGGGATGATACCGCTTATTACCTGGAGAAATTGTTTGATGCCCAACATGTCGGTCAGGGGCGTGAGCCCCGCAGGACCGGGGGCGGAAAAGAGGGGGAAAAGCTATGATGAACATGGGCAATATGAGCAAGATGATGAAGCAGGTCCAGAAGATGCAGGCGGACATGGCTAAACTGGAGGAAGAGCTGGCCACCCGCACGGTGGAGGCGACGGCCGGCGGTGGGCTGGTCAGGGCGGTGGCCAACGGCCGGCAGGAAATCATGGCTCTCGAGATCAAGCCCGAGGCCGTGGACCCGGAGGATGTGGAAACATTGAACGACCTGGTCCTGGCCGCGGTTAACAGCGCGCTTTCGGAAGCCAGGAAGATGGCGTCGGGCGAGATGTCCCGCCTGACCGGCGGCATGAACATCCCCGGTTTGTTTTAAGAAGCGAGGGGACCGCTTTGCGTGTTTATCCCGGGCCGCTGGCCCGCCTGATAGATGAATTGTCGCGGTTGCCGGGGATCGGACCCAAGTCGGCGAGCCGCCTGGCCTACCACCTGCTCAACGCTCCGCCCGCGGTGGCCCACCGCCTGGCCGGAGCCATCCGGGAAGCCCGGGACACCATCGGACACTGTTCGGTGTGCCAAAACCTCACTGATCAGGATCCCTGCGGTATTTGCCAGGACGAGACGCGGCGCCGCGACGTTATCTGCGTGGTGGAGGAACCCCGCGACGTGGTGGCCATGGAGAAAACCCGCAGCTACAAGGGGCTGTACCATGTACTGTTGGGGGCGTTGTCGCCGATCGAGGGTATCGGCCCCGACAAACTGACCATCCGGGATCTCCTGGGACGTTTGCCCAACGGGGTGGGGGAGGTCATCCTGGCCACCAACCCCAACGTGGAGGGAGACGCCACCGCCCTGTACCTGGCCCGTCTCATCAAGCCGCTGGGGATCAAGGTGACCCGGATAGCCCGGGGATTGCCCGTGGGAGCGTATCTCGAGTACGCCGACGAGATGACCCTGAACCGGGCCATGGAAGGGCGGCAGGAGATGAGGTAAACGTCCACCCGTCAAAGCGGATCACCCTCGAACGGAAGCCGGCTACATGGTGTACATCCCGGCATGACGGCGACCTGTCGCATTCCGCACCGGGGGTCCGGTATCCTGCCGATGCCGGACTTTTTACTTTCCCCGGGGGCCGCCCCGACCTTGGGACAAGGTCGCACAGCCCGGACCTGTGCCTGCCGGGATTATGTCGGAATAATCCGGCGCTCATCGCCTTAAATACCCTTATTTCATCTAAATTCGACATTGACTTGCCGCCTCTTCCCCTGTAAAATCAGCGGGGCTGGATATGCGTTCCCTGGGCCTGACGGTGTAGGTTTTTCCGGGGGATCAGGACAAATCGGGCTGCCTGAATGCCGTAAGCCTTGTTTACGGCAAGTTCCGGTGGTCTTTTGTATATAAGTGCCAGATATGGTTAGTACGGGCTATAACGGAAGGAGCTTTCGGCATGGCGGAAAAGATGAAAACGATGGACGGAAACAAGGCGGCGGCGTATGTTTCCTATGCCTTCACGGAATGTGCCGCTATTTTCCCCATAACCCCGTCTTCCCCGATGGCGGAGTACGTTGACGAATGGAGCGCCCAGGGAAAGAAAAACCTCTTCGGCGAAACCGTCAAAGTGGCGGAGATGCAATCCGAAGCCGGTGCGGCGGGGGCGATGCACGGTTCACTTTCGGCCGGCGCCCTCACGACCACCTACACCGCTTCCCAGGGACTCCTGCTGATGATCCCCAACATGTACAAGATGGCCGGGGAACTTCTTCCAGCCGTCATGCACGTGAGCGCCAGGGCCCTGGCGACGCACGCCCTCAGTATCTTCGGCGATCATTCCGACGTCATGGCCTGCCGTCAGACCGGCTTCGCCATGCTCGCCTCCTCCGGCGTGCAGGAAGTCATGGATCTGGCCGGCGTGGCGCACCTTGCGGCCATCAAATCGCGGGTGCCGTTCCTGCACTTCTTCGACGGCTTCCGGACCTCCCACGAGATCCAGAAAATAGAGGCCCTGGATTACGAGGATTTGGCCGGCCTGCTGGACCGGGACGCCCTGGCCGCTTTCCGGGGCCGGGCCCTGAACCCCCGGCACCCGGTGGTGAAGGGAACCGCCCAGAACCCCGATATCTTCTTCCAGGCCCGCGAGGCCTGCAACCCTTATTATGACGCCGTGACGGAGACCGTGGCCGGCTACATGAAGGAGATCAGCCGGATCACCGGCCGGGCGTACCTGCCCTTCAAGTACTACGGCGCCGCGGACGCGGAGAACGTGATCGTCGCCATGGGTTCCGTCTGCGACGTCGCCGAGGAGACCATCGACTATTTGACCGCTGACGGGGAAAAGGCGGGTTTGGTCAAGGTTCACCTTTACCGGCCCTTCTCCGCGGAGTACTTCTTCAAGGTGCTTCCCCCGACGGTGCGTAAAATCGCGGTGCTGGACCGCACCAAGGAGCCGGGCGCCCTGGGCGAACCGCTCTACGAAGACGTCCGGACCGTCTTTTACGACCGGGCCCAAAGGCCGGTTATCGTCGGCGGCCGCTACGGGCTGGGTTCCAAGGACGTCGTTCCGGCCGACATCATCGCGGTCTACGACAACCTGAAAAAAGACGACCCGAAGAACGGTTTCACCCTCGGCATCACGGACGACCTGACCCATCTTTCCCTTCCCAGGGCGGGCAACATCGACACCACGCCGGACGGGACCGTCCAGTGCAAGTTCTTCGGCCTGGGATCGGACGGCACCGTGGGCGCCAACAAACAGGCGGTCGAGATCATCGGCCAATCCACCGGCCTGTATACCCAGGCCTACTTCGCCTACGATTCCAAGAAATCGGGCGGCATCACCATTTCCCACCTGCGCTTCGGCAAGAAGCCGATCAAGTGTCCCTACCTGATCACCTCCGCCGACTTCATTTCCTGCAGCAACCAGTCCTACGTCGACAGCATCGACCTCTTGACCGGCTTGAAAGACGGCGGGACGTTCCTGCTCAACTGCACCTGGTCCAAAGAAGAGCTGACCGGGCGGCTGCCAGCGCCGGTGAGGCAATATATCGCCCGGCACCACGTCGATTTCTACACCATCGACGCGACGAAGATCGCCAAGGACCTGGGCCTGGGCAACCGGACCAACATGATCATGCAGTCCGCCTTCTTCAAGCTGGCCGATATCATCCCGATGGACGACGCCGTGCGGCACCTGAAGGACTCCATCCAGAAAGCGTACGGCCGCAAGGGCGAAGACATCGTCACCATGAATTACGCCAGCGTGGACCGCGGTATCGATCAACTGGTCAAGGTGGATGTGCCCGCGGCCTGGGCGGACGCCGCGGACCGCCCGGCGGTCGAAAAGGAGGTTCCCGCCTTCGTCCGGGATATCCTGGTGCCCATGAACCGCCAGGAAGGCGACCGCCTGCCCGTGAGCGCTTTCAAAGACGCCCCGGACGGCCACTTCCCCCTGGGGACGTCGCGGTATGAGAAGCGCGGTGTGGCGGCCTACGTTCCCCGGTGGATCAAGGAAAACTGTATCCAGTGCAACCAGTGCTCGATGGTTTGTCCCCACGCCGCCATCCGGCCCGTCCTGCTGGACGGGGAGGAGGCGGCCCCGGTAGAGGCCCTGCCCGCGCTGGGCAAGCAACTGGCCGGTCTCTCTTTCCGCATCCAGGTCAGCCCCCTGGACTGCATGGGTTGCGGCAGTTGCGTGAACACCTGTCCGGCCAAACAGAAGGCTCTCGAGCTGCAGCCCCTGGAATCCCAAGTGGCGGCGGAGGCGGCCAATTGGGAGTGGGCCACTAACGTTCGGGAGAAAGGCGGCCTATGGGACCTGTTCACGGTCAAGGGAAGCCAGTTCGTCCGGCCCCTGCTGGAGTTCTCCGGCGCCTGCCAGGGTTGCGGGGAGACACCTTACGCCAAGCTGGTTACCCAGTTGTTCGGCGACCGTCTGCTTATTTCCAACGCCACCGGCTGCTCCTCGATCTGGGGCGGCAGCGCTCCCTCCATGCCTTATTGCCAAAACGGGCAGGGGAAGGGCCCGGCCTGGGCCAACTCCCTGTTCGAAGACAACGCCGAGCACGGTTACGGGATGGCACTGGCCGCCAGGCAGGCCGGGGAACGGCTCACCAAGCTGGTGGAGACGGCCGTGTCGATGGACATTTCCCCCCGCCTGAAAGAAGCTTTCGGCGAATGGCTGAAGGTCAAAGACGACGCCCGGGCTGCGAGCGCGGCGGCGGAACTGATCCGGCCGCTGCTCGAACCGGGGCGCAACTCGGTTCTGCAGGAGATCGCCGCCCGCTCCGACTCTTTCGTCAAACCCTCGGTCTGGATTTTCGGGGGCGACGGCTGGGCCTATGATATTGGTTACGGCGGCCTGGACCATGTCTTGGCCACGGGCGAAGACGTCAACGTTCTGGTCTTCGACACGGAGGTTTACTCCAACACCGGCGGGCAGTCGTCCAAGTCCACCCCGGCCGCGGCCATAGCCAAGTTTGCCGCTTCCGGCAAGAAGACCAGGAAGAAGGACCTCGGTCTCATGGCCATGTCCTATGGGTATGTCTACGTGGCCCAGGTGGCCATGGGCGCCGACAAGGCGCAAACCGTCAAAGCCCTCAAGGAAGCGGAGGCCTACCCCGGGCCGTCCCTGGTCATCGCCTATTCACCCTGCATCAACCACGGGTTGAAGGCGGGTATGGGACGGAGCCAGGCCGAGATGGACAAAGCGGTCAAGGCGGGCTATTGGCACCTCTACCGGTTCAACCCGGCCCAGGAGGGGAAGAATCCCTTCACTCTCGATTCCAGGGAACCGTCGGCGTCTTTCCGGGAGTTCATCGAGGGTGAAGTCCGTTACACGTCGCTCAGGCAACTCTTTCCCGATACGGCCGAGGACCTGTTCGCCAAAGCCGAAGCCGACGCCAGGGAACGCTACGGGAAGTACGCTAAACTGGCCCGCGACTGCTGAGATCCGGAATCGAAAAACAGGACGGGAAGAGGGGGAGCAGGATCCTGCCCCCCCTCTTCCCGTCCCCAGGCATAACCGCGGGGGTTTGTCCATATAGATCTAGCGGAACGGAATATGGACAAGGGGTGTCTTCCATGACTGCAGCGTCCATCGGCCTGGTTCTCCTCGGGCTGGGCGGGCTTTACCTGGGTACGGTCGTCTTCGGCCGGTTACCGCTCCGGCCGGTCCTCAAATTCATCTTCTCCATCCTGGTGGGTGGGGTTCTTCTGGCCGTGCTGCGGCCGGCCCTGGCCCTTTTCGGCTGGGACATCCCCTTGAACCCGGTGACGGCGTCCGTGGTCGGCGTGTTGCAACTGCCCGGCCTGATCCTCCTCATTTTGCTCAGCCATTTTTTTGCATGA
This sequence comes from Bacillota bacterium, assembly GCA_021800315.1. Classification (GTDB taxonomy): domain Bacteria; phylum Bacillota; class Desulfotomaculia; order Desulfotomaculales; family JAJYZD01; genus JAJYZD01. Next base: position 17,232 of record JAJYZD010000023.1, read on the forward strand.
GCGCCGCCCGGGCGGCGAGCGGGATTGGCGACCTGGAAAGGGAACCAGGTCTTTGTTGTCTTGACGCAACAAGACAGATTAAGTATAATTTTTACGATGGAGTCGTTGCGTCCGAAGGATCAACGAGGGGCATTTTGCGTTGGTTCCGGTTTCGGGAAAGGAGCCCGGGCCTATTGTTCAGCGTATTGTAGAAGCGTACATCGGCGAATACGCCGGCGGCAAGAGCGAGGTCGCCCTGAACCGGGCCTTGGAGCTCGGCCGGGAAGGCCGTAAGGTCACCCTTGTCGATCTGGATATTGTGGAACCCTGTTATACCCTGCGTCCAATCAAGCACCTGCTGGAGGAGCGGGGTGTTTGTGTTCTGGCCTGGGAAACCAGGAAAACGTTCGGTCTCGGAGAGGCGGGCACCGTCTTGAAGGCTGACGCGCGGTGGGCCCTGCGCCGCGAAGGCGACGTAATCCTGGACATCGGCTACGGGGTGGAAGGCTCCAAGACCTTGAGCCTCGTGGAGGGCGCCCGTACGGAGAAAAACCTGTGCATTCTGGCCGTGGTCAACGTTTCCCGGCCCATGACGGGTACGGTCGACGATATCGTAGAGCATGTCAAGGGCATGATGCCCGTGCATGGCCTCGTCAACAACACCCACCTGGGCGACGAGACCACGCCGGAGGTGGTCCAGGCGGGAGCCGGGGTGGTGGATGGAGCGGCCCGGATTCTGGGGTTACCGGTCGTAGCGACCACGGCGGTGGAAGAAGTCGCCCGCGCAATCGGTCCGCGGGACGCTTCCGGCCATCCGGTGCGGGCGCTGACGCGTTATATGCCGCAAGCTTTCTGGTAAACCGGGAAAACTCTTGTCAGAGGGAGGAGTGTTTTCTTCATGGGGGATAAGCCCATCGGGGGAGAAAAACGGGTATTCATGACCGGCAACGAAGTGGTGGCCTACGGGGCCCTGGCGGCCGGGGCCGACATCATGTACGGCTATCCGATCACTCCCCAGAACGAGATCATGCATTACTGGACCAGGATGGTGCCCAAGTACGGGAAAGGGTTTTTGCAGACGGAGGACGAGCTGTCGGCCGGATTTACCACCATCGGCGGGGTTCTGGCCGGGAAAAGAGCCTTTACCGCCACCGCCGGACCCGGTAACGTGCTGATGCAGGAACCCATGTCCATGGCCGAGGCCATGCGCCTGCCCACGGTGGCGGTGGTCCAGCAGCGGGGCGGACCTTCTACCGCCACCGTCATCTATTCCCAGCAGGAGGTCATTCTGACCACCATGGGCGGTAACGGCGAGGGGCTGCGGGTCGTTTACTCCACGGCCACCCACCAGGAACTTTTCGATTACACGATCAAGGCCTTCAACACGGCATGGAAGTACCGCTTCCCCACCTTCGTCCTGGGCGACGGCTACCAGGCCAAAATGCGGGAGTCCCTCACCCTGTACGACCCGGAGGACCGCGGTATCGAGATGGTCGTCCCCGAGGCTTTTGTCGGGCGAAGCGGCACGCCCGGGGTGGACCGCCCCCCCGCTCAGTACCGCAACACCTACAGCATGGAGGAAGAGTTGGCCGGGGCCCTGGCCGAAAACATCGCCGCCTACGAGAAAGCGGCCCCTGAAATCAGCGAATATGAAGAGATGGGTACGCAAGACGCGGATCTGGTCATCGTGGCCCACGGCGTGGTATCCCGGGCGGCCAAACTGGCGGCCCGGGACCTGGGGAAAGAGGGCATCCGCGTGGGTTACTTCCGCCCCATAACCCTGCGCCCGCTGCCGGTTAAGAGGATCCGGGAGCTGGCCGGAGGGACCGGGACCTTCCTGGTGGTGGAGTCGGCCTACGGGCAGTTGGCCCGTATTCTGATGGAAGCGGCCTTCGGGGCCGCGGTGAGGATCGTTCCCTTGTACAAGCCGGGAGTAGGCGTTACGTCGGAGGAAGTCGTCACCCGGGTCAGGGAACTGGTGGGTCAGTCACTTTAATAATATCGGGGGGCAGGGGTTATGACCATAGAACCGGTGATGCCCAAATGCTGGCGCGCCGATACGAAGCCGCATAAATTTTGTCCGGGCTGCGGCCACGGGCTGGTGTTGAAAGCCCTGGGCGAGGCCATCGACGAGTTGGATATCCAGGACCGGGTCGTGTTCGGGTGCGACATCGGCTGTTCGCTTCTGGCCTGGGACTTCTTCAACCTGGACACCGTCCAGACCCACCACGGCCGCACCATACCGGTGATCACGGGCCTTAAACGGGCCAATCCCGGCCTCGTCGGGGTGGCCTACATGGGAGACGGCGGCGGCTACGCCATCGGCGCCCAGCACCTGGTCAGTTCGGCCGCGCGGGGCGAGAAGATCACCGCCATCCTGGTGAACAACACCCAGTACGGGATGACCGGGGGGCAGATGGCACCCACCACGCTGCCGGGCCAGAAGACCGAGACCTCGCCGTACGGGCGCGATCCGGAAACCACCGGCACGCCGACCCAGGGTCCGGAGATGGTGGCCACCATCACGGCGGACGGGGCCTACGTGGCCCGGGGCACCGTTTTCAACGTCCGGCAATTGAAAACCTTCCTCAAGAAGGCGCTGGAGAACCAGATGGCGGGCCGGGGCTATTCCTTCGTCGAGGCCCTTTCCCTGTGTCCCACCAACTGGCGCACCAACGCGGAAGAGACCTGGAACATGGTCAACAAGGTCATGCCCGAGTACTTCAAGGTGGGCGAACTGAAGGTACCCGCAGGAATGGGGGGACAATAAAAATGGCCAAAACGGTGAAGATAATGCTGGCCGGCGAAGGCGGCCAGGGTGTCCAGTCGGTGGCGGAGATCATCGCCGAGGCGGCCAACGAACAGGGCCGCGAGGTGCTCTATATTCCCAACTTCGGGGTGGAGCAGAGGGGCGGCGTATCCATCGCCTTTCTCCAGATCGGGGACAGCCCGATCGGCTCACCCAAGTTTGAAACCGGGGATATCGTGGTGGCCCTGTCCGACCGGGCGATAACCCGGACCGTGCAGTACGTGGGACCGGCGACCGTGTTCGTCTACGACGCCGGCATCGAGGGGGCGCAAACGCACCTGCCCCAAAACGCCGGCCGCGTGCTGGGCATTCCCGCCATCGACGTGGCCAAGCGGGAACTGCATCCCCGGGTATTCAACATCATCATCATGGGCGCCGTGATCCGCGCCACCGGGGTGGTTCCGGAAGACGCCGCCAAGGCGGCCATTGAGAAACAGCTGGGCTACAAGTTCGAAAAGGATCCCCAGTTGCGTGAGCTGAATTTCAAGGCCATCGACCGGGGGGCCGAGCTGGTGGCCGGCCGGCTTTAACCGGAAAGGGAGGGGAAAACCTTGGAGTTTGCGGGGCGCACCACCGATACGGAAAAGGGCTCGTTCACCATTTTTCCGCAGCTCTGCAAGGGCTGCGGCCTGTGCATAAAGAGGTGCCCGGTGGACTGCATGTCCTGGTCGGACGTCCTGGGCGTCTACGGCACTCCTTCGGTGGAAATATCCCAGAAGTGTACCTCGTGCGGCACCTGCCAGACGGTCTGTCCGGACTCCGCCATCACCATCGTCAGAAAGAAGAAGGTAATGCATTAGGTTCCCCCACGGGAGGAAAGGCTCCGGACACACCGGAGCCTTTCCATTTGCCCGGTGGGTTCAGGTGGAACGGCCGCGAAATGGTTCCGCGAAGAAAAAACCGCCCTCACCTATGGCCCCCGGTATATGGTTTCCGGACGAAGGCGGTGAGGAGAAGTCCTTCACCGTCGCTCGTTTCCCGTTACGGCCGGATAGCGGGTCAACGGGCCTCCGGAATTTTTTTCCCCCGCTGCAAAAGGAAAGACAAAGGGATTGGTGGAATATTCAGTCAGACGGCAAAGGGCAGGTACGCCCGCGGCATTCGGCACAATTTTCTTTCCGTCCTTGCCATGGCTATCTGTGCCATATTGGCTGGTAAACACGATTATATACAGATTTTTGAATGGGTAGAGAGCCTTTCGCAAGATACGTTGAAGCGCTTAGGAGCACGGAGAGATCCACGCATTGGCATGTATGTCTCTTTTTTTGGGCTTATTCCTGCCATGGATTAAAGACGGATGCCTGACACCGCTCCATATCATGCACATTGCGGGTTGCTACAGTCAAATTGTTCGAGATTGCTGTAGCCGCAATCAGGCTATCCAACACGGGGAGTTTAATGCCGCCTTTTTCCGAAACGCCCTGGATTTTTCCCCATGTAAATGCCGCATCGAAGTCTATTGGCAGAATACGACCATCAAAGCGCTTGATCAGGTCTTGACTTACCCATTTGTGCAGCCGTTCCGCACGGCTTTCATCGTTGAGCTTCGCGATACCCTTTTTAAGTTCGCCGAGAGTGATTACACTGAGGAACAAAGTGCTCTCATCACATTCATTTATCCAGCGAATGACGCCTGAATTCGGTTCCTTCTTGATCAGTTCAGAAAGCACATTCGTGTCCAGGAGGTATTTCATAATTCCACCTCGCGAGGCAGTTCCGCGCTTCTTTCTAAATCGAGCTCGACACTACGAAGAGGTGACTCTCTGAAAAAGTCTGTTAATCTTGTCCGGGGCTTAGTCAGACGCTGGTATTCTTCGAACGAAAGGAGAACCGCGGCAGGTTTCCCACGGACAGTTATAATTTGCGGTCCATCTTGAGCCCCTTGATTCACCAGTTGGCTCAAACGGTTTTTTGCTTCCTGAAGCTGCCATTTCATGCTCATGACATCACCTTCTCTCAATCAATCTAGACTGTCTAGATTATTATATCCAGCCGGCCCGGTTTTGTAAAGGCCGTTTGCCACCCTGTCCGAAAGCGGCGGCGGGTTCCCGCCGGGCCCGGCCCTGGTGCCGCCGTCGCGGTTGCCCCCCGGACTTTCCGGCCATAATCTATACCGGGTGATTGACGTGGCCGACGTTGTCGTCTGGCGAAAGTGCCTGTTGTGCCGGCGGACGATGATCAGTGGTATCTTCGTTCGCGGCCGTTTGATCTGTACCGGTTGTGAAAGCCTTCTGGTGACCGTTCCTAGCAACGTAAGCGAACCCTAGCATAGGGCACTAATTACGCAGAGGGAGGAAGTCTTAGCGGAATGGCATAAGGCAGGACGCTTACACGTCGCCCCCGCCATCCGCAAAGTCCTCCGCCGTGATATTCCCACTGTCGTATACTGGTCCTTTGCTTTAGTTCGCCGCGTCGCCCCGACAATATCGGAAACCACTTGTTTTGTGACGTGAACGGCCTCGCCACCGCCGCGCCCGTATAGGACACGGCCTGCCGGTAGGCTTTGGTGCTTGTAAATTAATAATCTAACCGGATAAACGGAAGACGCTTTTTCACAAGATCGAATTGCCGTGTGAGCAGCCGGGGAAAATAGCGACATTCCATCGATATGGCTGATTCATGCTGGTCAGGGATGTAGTCCTTCTCATCGCTCACCGTAGCTACCCGTAACGCGGGTGGACACGCACCATGTAAATGTAGTACACTCTTATCATGGGCAATTTATCTTTCTGCGAGAAACATTATTGTGGTCGGGCTTTCGGCGAGGCTGATCTGCAGCTCATCCGGCAGGTCATTGCTCAACCGGAAGTGT
>JAJYZD010000246.1 GCA_021800315.1 Bacillota bacterium
CGCGGATCATGATCGAAAAGCGGATCGACGGTCTGCCCGTTGTGGACGGTCAAGGGCGTCTGGTCGGCATTTTTACCAAGACCCACGCTTTCCGGGCGTTGGGAATGGATATTAAGACGCCGGTCGGACGGGTAATGCAAAAAAAGGTAATAACTATCAGCGAAGACGCGACCACCGAAGAAGCATGGAAGATTAAGGTGGGAAGGCTGCCGGTTGTTAACGGCCAGGGCGATCTGGTAGGCATGGTAACGAGAACCGACCTGGTGATGGGATTCCGCCGCCAGTTGCAACACGCCCTGGAACAACTCGGCGCGGTTCTCAATTCCGCCCACAACAGCATCGTAGCTATCGACCGGGCCGGTAAGATTATAATCATCAACAGGGCGGCGGAACGTCTGTTCGGCCTTGCGGAAAAAGATGTCCTGGGTAAACATATCAAGGATATCCTTCCCAACTCGAATTTAACCAAGGTTGTCATGAGCGGCACGGCGGAGTACGGCAAAAATCTCTCTATCGGCGGCAAGGCGTTCCTGGCCAACAAGACACCGATAATGCATAACGGGGTGGCCATAGGTGCGGTCGATGTATTGCAGGATATATCCGAACTGGAAGGGATATCCCAGGAACTGGGTACGGTTAAAATGATAAACAGGGAATTGAACACCATTATCGACAGTTCTGTCGACGGCATCGTGGTGTCTGACAAAGATGGTGTGATAATAAAGGCGAACGATGCCTATCGCCATATCATTGGTATCAAGGAGGATAACTTGGTTGGTCTCCCGGTAAAATGGCTAATGGATCAAGGATATCTACGGGAATCGGTCACCCTGAAGGTACTGGAGAGCAAAAAAAATGAGACGATTTCCCTGCAGGTTCCTTCCGGCCGGGAGGTTATCCTTACTGCCAGTCCCATTCTCGATGACGGCGGGGACGTTTACCAGATAGTGGCCAACATACGCGATCTCACGGAACTCAACAATTTATCCGAACAATTAAGCGTAAGCAACGCCCTCAACGTCAAATACAAGTCCGAGTTGGAGCGGTACCGGCAGGGGGAATTGCTGGCGGACATGGTCTTTCAGAGCGAGGAGATGGTTACCAAGGCGGAGATGTCCATCAAGGTAGCCCAGGTCGATTCGACGGTCCTGTTGTTGGGGGAGTCGGGCGTGGGCAAGGAGGTATTCGCCAAAATCATCCACCGGGCCAGCAAGCGCAAGGACGGTCCTTTCATCAAGGTGAGCTGCGCATCCATTCCGCCCAACCTCATTGAGTCGGAACTCTTCGGGTACGAAGGCGGCTCGTTCACCGGCTCCAAAAAGGAAGGCCGCATGGGTCTGTTTGAAATGGCCGACGGTGGAACGATCTTCCTGGACGAAATCGGTGAGGTGCCCACGGATGTCCAGGCCAAGCTTTTGCGCGTGTTGCAGGAGCGCGAACTGTTCCGGGTGGGGGGGAGGAAACCGCTCAGCCTGGATGTCCGGGTCGTTTCCGCCACCAACCGCGAACTGGAGGAAATGGTCAGACAGGGCACCTTCCGTCAGGACCTGTACTACCGGCTCAACGTTATTTCCATAAGGATTCCTCCTTTACGTCAACACCGGGAGGATATTCCCCCGCTCATCCATCACTTTCTGGAGAAATTCAATGCCAAGTTCGGTTTCCATAAGAAGATAGCTTCCCCGGTCATAGGGAGGCTGGTGCACCATAACTGGCCCGGCAACGTGCGGGAGTTGGAAAATACGATAGAACGCATGGTCGTTTTGAGTACGGACGACTTGATCGATTCCGACTTCTTATGGCCCGCGGCCGGCGACAAACAGTCCGACCAGGGTTGGCCCAGCCTGAATCTCAACGAGGTGTTGGAAGAAACGGAAAGGAATTTGATTATGCAGGTTTACAAAGAATGCCAAAGTACCCGTAAGGCGGCCCGGATTTTGGGTGTCAATCAATCCACGGTGGTTAAAAAACTCAATAAATACTCCAGAAAGGATGCCGTCCAGCATCACTGATGATGACAATCATCCTTCAGGGAAGCCGTTTAGCGGGATATGGAGGCTTTGCCTAGGCGGACTGTGATGATTACCGGCATCGCGCTGTTGGAATTGTTGCAAGGCCAGGTTTTACAGTTGGGATCGTGAACCACGGGACGGTTCCGTCTGTCTGTATCCGGTATCCCTCCCGCTTCCGCCCGCTCCGGTAGGGGGGCGGATCGTCCTGGTACGGCCCTTGCTTGAGATATAGCACAGGTTTCGAACAGCCGGTGGAAGTCTCCCGGCATATAACGGGATGTCTGTTTCCGGGCCGGACCGGCCGGTTACTTGAAGAAAGCCCTTTGTCCGGGTAAGGATCGCAAAAAGGAGCGTGGTAGGTTGCCTCGTTAGTTATCAGCCTGGTCTGTTAGCGGGCGGGCACCTCTCAAAGGGGGCCGTCACCCCGGTAACCTGATATTAATAATATAAGAGGGAAGGGTAGATACGTTGGAAGAAAAACAGACGGGTGAAAACAAGACGACAAGGGATATATTGCAAGAGAGGGTGAAAAAGACCGGTATTCCCCTGTATAATCCCGAAGCGCTGGGCAAACTGCGGGACCGGTTCGCGCAATGGAAGGATACGGCGGTGCGCCCGGCGGACCGGGAAAACTGGCATGCCGTGCCCCGGACGGTGCTTGGTTCCGAGGTGCCCAGGGAACTGGTCTACACTCCTCTGAGCAACCCGGGTTTCGACTACCAGGAAGAGTTGGGCAACCCGGGACAGGAACCGTTCGCCCGGGGCATCCACAGCAACATGTACCGGGGCAGGCCGTTTACGCAGCGGCAACTGGTCGGTTTCGGCGCTCCCGAAGATACGAACGCCAGGATAAAGTTTCTTTTGGAACACGGGGCCACGGGCGTAAACCTGCTTTTCGATATGCCCACCATCCAGATGTACGACAGCGACGACCCGATGTCCAAAGGCTCCGTGGCTTCCTGCGGCGTCTGCATCGATACGGTCGAAGACTGGGACCGGTTGTTCGAGGGGTTGGACCTGGCCAGGGAAACCGTGTCCATCGTCACCCACTATCCTTCCAACACCGCCATCCTGTTTCCGATGTACCTGGCGCTCGCCGAGCGGCGGGGCATTCCCTGGGACCAGTTGAAGGGCAGTGTCCAAAACGACGTCACGATGGAGGAAGTGGTTCGCAACGCGGCCGAGTACATTCCGCCGCGCGATTGCTTCCGGATCGAATGCGACAATATCGAATTCATCCGGCAACACGTCGCGCGCTGGAACTTCATCACCATCAACGGCTACAACCTGCGGGAATTCGGTACGTCCGGCGTTACCGAGATGGCGGTCGCCCTCTCCCACGCCATGGCCATCCTGGACGAAATGCTCAAGAGGGGGCACGAGGTCGACTGGGTCGGCGAGCGCCTGGCCTTTTTCTGGTCGGTGGCCATGGACGTCTTCGAGGAGGTCGCCCGTTTGCGGGCGGTACGAAGACTCTGGTACAAGATCATGAAGTACAAATACGGGGCGACCAATCCCCGGTCGATGTGGATGCGGTGCCACGTGCAAACCTCCGGTATCAGCCTGGTGCGCGAAGAGCCGCTCAACAACATCGTGCGTTCCGCCTATGAAGCCCTGGCCGCCGTGATGGGCGGCGTACAGTCCCTGCACGTCGATTCCTACGACGAAGCCTACGCCGTTCCGTCCGAGGAGGCTTCGCTCCTGTCCCTGCGGACCCAGCAGATCATCGAGCACGAAACCGGGGTAACCAGCGTCGTCGATCCGATGGGCGGGTCGTTCTACGTGGAGGCCCTCACCAATGAAATGGAGCAGCGGATCCTTGACGAGATCACGGAGATTGAAGAACACGGCGGCTATGTGGAGGCGCTCGGCAACGGGTTCCTTTTGCGGAAAATCTACGAGTATTTTTACGGCGAGCAGAAGAAACTCGAGAGCGGCGAGATAGAGATCGTGGCCCATAACTGGCAGAAGAGCACGCGGGGGGAGGAGTTTGAGGCTTTCCGGTACCCGGAAGACGCCGAGCGCAAGCAGATTGAAAGGCTCGCCGAATTTAAGATGGAGCGTGATGCCCGGCAGGTGGAGAAGTCGTTGAAAGATCTGAAAGACGCCTGTATCTCAGGCGCGAATATCGTGCCTTATACCGTGAATTGCGCCAGGGCTGGTTGCACGGTAGGCGAGCAATGGAAGGTGTTTAAAGAGGCTTTCGGGCTATGGGTCAGGCCGAAACTGTTCTAGGAAAATTCGGAGATAGAAGGCGAGGCGATCTGGATTGGGTTCGGAATTAAAAACCAAGGTCTTGATGTGTTGCCTGGGCCCGGAGACGCATAACCGGGGCATTTTAACGGTCAGCAGCATGCTGCGGGAAGCCGGCCTGGAGGTTGTCTACCTGGGTAACGCTTCCCCGGAGGACGCCATCAAGGCGGCTATCGAGGAAGACGTGCAGGTGGTCGGGATAAGTTCGCTGTCCGGGGCCCATGTCAGCCTGGGCGGCGCCTTGATGGAACTGGCCCGGAAAGAGGGGTTGAGCGGGAGCATGGTATTCCTGATGGGCGGAGTCATTCCGCCGAAGGATATCCCGAGGCTGAAGGAGATGGGGTTTGCCGACGTTCTGCCCAGCGGCGCCAGCCGAAACTCCATCATCGAGTCGGTGGACAGGGCCCTGGCGGAGGTAGCCGCTTGTTGAGACGCCCGGACGAATTGGGAAGGGAGAGTTATGGAATGAGATTGAAAGACAAGGTCGCCCTGATCACCGGCGGAGCGAGGGGGATCGGCAGGGAAACCGGACTGCTGTTCGCAGCCGAAGGGGCGACGATCATCGTGGCCGACCTGGAGCCGGCCGCGGGCGGGCAAACCGCCCGGGAAATCGTCGAAAACGGGGGCCGGGCCCATTTTATGGCCCTGAACGTCACGGACCGGAAACAGGTGCAGCAAGTGGTGGATGAGACCCTGGCGAAATTCGCGCGGCTCGACATCCTGGTGAACAACGCCGGCATTACCAAGGACGGCTTTCTGACCAAACTGCCGCCGGAAGAGTGGGACGCGGTGATCGCCGTCAACCTGACGGGGGTTTACAACTGTACCAGGGCGGTGGCACCGGTGATGATCAACCAGGGCGGCGGCCGCATCCTGAACGCGTCGTCGGTGGTGGGCCTTTACGGCAACATGGGCCAGACCAACTACGCGGCGTCCAAAGCGGGCGTCATCGGGCTCACCCGGTCCTGGGCCAAGGAACTGGGCCGCAAGGGCATAACCGTCAACGCCGTGGC
>JAJYZD010000024.1 GCA_021800315.1 Bacillota bacterium
TCTCCATCAATATCCTGATGGATCTTGCGATCCATGCTCTCATGTGTTCAAAGAACCCTATCCTTACTGGCTGTTCCACTGTTCAGTTTTCAAGGACCGACCGCCGTGTTCCGGCGACAAAAACTATACTATCATAAACCACGGGACCGAGTCAACCAGAACTTTTTTCCAAAACCGCCGGGATTTAATATTCGTTTAACACTCCCCACCGGCAACGTTTATGATACACCGCGGCCGGGCGGCTGACAACGGCTGAAAAGTGCCGCCTGGCCGGAGGAAAGGCAATTGGCGACTGGTTTTTCCCCGCCGTCTTGGTCGGGCACCTTTTTTCTCAATCTTCTTCCACAATCACTCTGGCCATGGACACCACCGAGTCGCCCTCGCCCATCTTCATCAGCCGGACGCCCGCGGCAGAGCGGCCCAGGCGGGAGATCCCCCCGGCCTGGAGACGGATGATCAGACCCGACTGGGTTATGATCATCACTTCCTCCTCGTCTTTTACCGCCAAAACCGAAGCGATGACCCCGTTGCGCTCGGTGGTCTTCATGGCTATCACGCCCTTGCCCCCCCGGGTATGGGCCGGAAAGTGGGCAAACGCGGTACGCTTGCCGTAACCGTTGACGCTGACCATCAATAAATCAGCGGCCGGACGGACAACCTCCATGCCGACCACCAGATCGTCCCCCCGCAGGCCGATGCCGCGCACCCCCCTGGCCGTGCGTCCCATGGGACGCACCTGGTCCTCGGCGAAGCGCATCGCCAAGCCTGTCCGGCTGACGATCACGACCTCCTCCCGACCTCCGGTCAGCTTGACGTCTACCAGTTCATCGTCCCCGGAGAGCGATATGGCGATGAGTCCGTCCCGGCGCGAGGTGTCGTACTCGTCCAGGGACGTTTTCTTCACCTGGCCCCGGCTGGTCACCATGAGGAGGAACTGGTCCTCCTTGAACTCGCGGACCGGAATCACGGTGGTTACCTTTTCGTTCTGAGCCACGCTCAGTAGGTTGACCAAGGCGGTGCCCTTGGCCTGCCGGGAAAACTCGGGAATCTCGTGGACTTTCAAGCGGTAGACCTTGCCCAGGTTGGTGAAGAACAGGAAATGGTGGTGGGTGGAGGCCACAAAAAGGTGCCGCAGAAAATCGGTCTCCTTGGTGCTCATGGCCGTCACACCGCGACCGCCGCGCTTCTGGTTGCGGTAGGTGTTCAGCGGGGCCCTTTTTACGTAGCCCTCGGATGTGATGGTGATAACCATATCCTCTTCCGGAATCAGGTCCTCATCCGCGAGGTCGGCTTCTTCCTCGCTGATCCTGGTCCGGCGGGCATCGGCATATTTCCTTTTCATCTCCGCCAGTTCCCGGGAAATGATGCCCATGATCTTGGCCTCGCTGGCCAGAACCTCTCGTAAATACCGGATTTTCTCCAGAAGTTCGGCATACTCCGTCTCTATTTTTTCCCGCTCCAAACCGGTCAGGCGCTGCAGGCGCATGTCCAGGATCGCTTCGGCCTGCCGTTCGGAAAGGGCGAAGCCGGCCATCAGCCTGGTTGAGGCTTCATCCACGGTGTGCGAGGAACGGATGGTGTTGATGACTTCGTCCAGGTGGTCCAGTGCTATGCGCAACCCCTCGAGAATATGGGCCCTGGCCTCGGCCCGGTTGAGTTCGTACCGGGTGCGGCGGGTTACCACTTCCTTCTGGTGTTCCAGGTAGTAACAAAGAACTTCTTTCAGGTTCAGAACCCGCGGCTTGCTGTTCACCAGGGCCAGCATGATGACGCCGAAAGTGTCCTGCATCCGGGTATGCTTGTACAACTGGTTTAAGATGACCGGAGCCTTGGCGTCCCGTTTCAGTTCGATGACGATGCGCATGCCGCGCCGGTCGGATTCGTCCCGAAGGTCGGCGATGCCTTCCACCTTTTTTTCCTTGACCAGGTCGGCGATCTTTTCCACCAGCCGGGCCTTGTTGACCTGAAAGGGAATTTCTTTGACAATGATGGCCTGCCGGCCGCCAGCCAACTTCTCGGTGAAGGTTTCCGCCCGCACCTTGATGCTGCCCCGGCCGGTTGTATAGGCGGCCGCGATCTCCTTTGTGCCCATGATCCGCCCGGCGGTGGGAAAATCGGGCCCCTTGACGAAGCCCATGATCTCCTCGATGGACGCTTCCGGCTTGTGGATCAGCAACTGCAGGGCATCGACGACCTCCCCCAGGTTGTGGGGAGGGATCTTGGTGGCCATGCCCACGGCGATGCCGTCGGAACCGTTGATGAGGAGGTTTGGCACCCGCGAGGGCAGGATGACGGGCTCTTCGTCGGACGCGTCATAGTTGGGGATAAAGTCGACCGTTTCCTTGTCGATGTCCGCCAGGAGTTCCCCGGCCAGTTTGGACATGCGGGCCTCGGTGTAGCGCATGGCCGCCGGGGCGTCGCCGTCCACCGATCCGAAGTTGCCGTGACCGTCCACCAGTAGGTAACGGGAGGAAAAATCCTGGGCCATCCGGACCAGAGCGTCATAGATGGCCACATCGCCGTGGGGGTGAAACTTGGACATCACCTCGCCCACGATGTGAGCGCTCTTGCGGTGGGGCTTGTCGGCGGTCATGCCTACCTGCTGCATGGCGTAGAGGATGCGACGGTGCACCGGCTTGAGCCCGTCCCGCACGTCCGGCAGGGCCCTGCTCACGATTACGCTCATAGCATATTCCATGTAGGATTTCTTCATTTCGTCTTCTATGTTTACCGGTACGATTTTCTCGACCTGCTCTGGCAAATTATCAACCCTTCCCGCCCTGGCACGCCGCGCGTGCCAAGCGGCACAGATTATACCAAAAAAACCCGGCACGCGCAAGCCGGGACCTGGTTAAAACCAGCCCGAACCAGGGATAATAGCAAAAAAACCGGGCGCCACGCCTCAAAGGATCTGGGACAAGGGATGAATCTTTTTCGCACCAAACCGATCAAGGATCTTTTGCGGGGAGAGGAAGAAAGCGGCCTCAAAAAGAGCATGGGTGCCCTGGACCTCACCGCTCTGGGCATCGGGGCCATCATCGGCACCGGCATCTTTGTGCTTACCGGAGTGGCCGCCGCCCAGTACGCCGGGCCGGGTCTCGTCTTCTCCTTCCTCGTCTCCGGGGTGGCCGCCGGCCTGGCCGCCCTGGTTTACGCCGAACTGGCGTCTATGATACCGGTGGCCGGATCCGCCTACACTTATTCCTACGCCGCCCTGGGTGAATTCACCGGCTGGCTCGTGGGCTGGAATCTCATGCTTTCCTACGTGGTCGCCGTGGCGGCTGTGGCCATTGGTTGGGCCTCGTACTTCACCGACCTCACGCACAGCCTGGGGCTGACCCTCCCCAGGGTCTGGACCACCGCTCCCTCCGCCGGCGGGGTGCTCAACCTCCCGGCCATAGCGATTATAGCGGCGGTAGCCTTTCTTGCCGTCCGGGGTACCAGGCAGAGCGCCGAAGCCAACCGGGGCATCGTGGCACTGAAAATCACGGTCATTCTCTTCTTTATCGCCCTGGGCAGCTTTTATGTCAAAGCGGCCAACTGGCACCCCTTTCTGCCCTTCGGTCCGGCCGGCATCTTTAACGGCGCGGCCATCATCTTCTTCGCCTACATCGGCTTCGACGCCGTGGCCACGGCGGCCGAGGAAACCGATAATCCCGAGAAAAACGTACCTATAGGCATCATCGCCTCGCTCGCCGTATCCACCCTGCTCTACATAGCGGTTACCGTGGTCCTGACCGGATTAGTGCCATATACCGCCCTGAATACGGCTTCCCCGGTGGCCACCGGTCTTATTTACGCCGGCTTTCCCTGGGCCGGCGCCATTATCTCGGTGGGGGCCCTGGCCGGTATCACCAGCGTGCTGCTGGTCATGACCTACGCCGTAAGCCGTATCCTGCTGGCCATGGCCCGGGACGGACTCCTCCCTCCCCTGTTCGGCCTGGTCCATCCGCGTTTCCGCACTCCGTACGCCGGTGTCCTGACCGTCACCCTGGTGGCCGCAGTCCTGGGCGCCTTCCTGTCCCTGGGCCTCGTCGCCCAACTGGCCAATATTGGCGTTTTGACCGCCTTTATCGTCAACTCGGCCGGAGTCATGGTCCTGCGCCGGACCAAACCGCACTGGCCGCGTCCGTTCAAAGTACCCCTGTACCCTTACACGCCGGTTCTGTCCGTTCTCTTCTGCCTGTATCTTATCTTCAGCCTGCCGCGCCTTACCTGGCTCCAACTGGCCCTCTGGCTGGGCGCCGGCATCGCCGTCTATTTCGCTTACAGCTACCGGCACAGTCTGCTGCAGGGCCCGGCCGGACCGCGCACCAAAGCCGTCCCGGCTCCGGCCGCCAAGTTTAGGCCCGGAGTGGGGGAAAAGGAAGAACGGCCGTAGAGCCGGTGCGGTACGCCACGCACCTCGATATTTCCCCGGGGAATAGCGACTTCTATCTAGCGACCTAGCGACTTTCCATAAAATTTTCTTTAGCTGAAAACAGGGCTGTCTCCCCGGGCTTAACCGGGGAGACAGTTGTTGGTTATTTCTTTATACATCCAGATTTCTCACGAGGTGGGCGTTTCTCTCGATAAACCTTTTCCTCGGCTCCACCTGGTCCCCCATCAGGGTGCTGAAGATCTCGTTGGCCTCGATGGCGTTTTCCAAACTCACCTGGAGCACCGTCCGGGTACCGGGATCCATGGTGGTCTCCCACAGCTGGATGGCGTCCATCTCACCCAGACCTTTGTAACGCTGCACGTTCCAGCCGTCGGCTCCCTCTTTGCCGGCGAATTTTTCCATCTCGTTATCACTGAAAAAGTATATTTCCCGTTTGCCCTTCTTCAGCCGGTAGAGGGGTGGCTGGGCGATGTAGACGTAGCCGGCCTCGATGATCGGGCGCATGTAGCGGTAAAAAAAGGTCAGAAGCAGGGTACGGATATGGGCCCCGTCCACGTCGGCATCGGTCATGAGAATGACCCGGTGGTAGCGGGCCTTCCCGAGGTCGAACTCATCGGAGATGCCTGTGCCCAGGGCGGTTATAAGGGACTTTATTTCCTCGTTGTTCAATATCTTGTCCAACCGGGCCTTTTCCACATTGAGAATCTTGCCCCTGAGCGGCAGGATGGCCTGGAAGCGCCGGTCCCTTCCGCTCTTGGCCGAACCGCCGGCCGAATCTCCCTCCACCAGGTACAACTCGGAGTGACCGGGATCCTTTTCGCTGCAGTCGGCCAGTTTACCCGGCAGGGAGGCGGTCTCCAGGGCGCTCTTGCGCCTGGTAAGCTCCCGCGCCTTCCGGGCCGCTTCCCGGGCCCGCGCCGCGGTCAGAAACTTTTCCACCAGTTTCTTAGCCACCTGGGGGTTTTCCTCCAGGAAGCTGGTGAGACCTTCCGCCACCGTCGAGTCGACCACACCCCTGACCTCGCTGTTGCCCAGCCTGGTCTTGGTCTGTCCCTCGAACTGGGGCTCGGGCACCTTGACGCTCAAAACCGCCGTCAGACCCTCGCGGATGTCCTCACCGCTCAAACCGCCGTTTTCGTTTTTGGCCAGGTTGGATTTCCTGATATAGTCGTTGACCACCCTGGTCAGGGCGCTCTTGAACCCGGCTTCGTGGGTGCCCCCGTCAACCGTGTGGATGTTGTTGACGTAGGAAAAGACGTCTTCGGTGTAACCGTCGTGATATTGCAGGGCGCATTCCACCAGAACCTGATCCCTCTGCCCCGAAAGATACACCGGCTTCGGGTGAATGGTCTCACGGGTTTTGTTCACATAAACGACAAAATCCCGCAATCCGCCTTCATGGTAAAAAGAATCTTCCTGTCCCTCGCCCCTTTCGTCTTTTAGGACAATCTGCACGCCAGGATTCAGGAATGACAGCTCGTTGAACCGTTTGGCCAGATTTTCGTAGCTGAATACCAGATCCTCGAATATCTCCGGATCGGGCCGAAAGGTAACCTTGGTTCCTGTTTCGGTGGTTTCTCCCATAACCCGGAGTTCGCAATTCTTGATTCCTCTCGTGAAACTCATGGCGTAAATATGGGCGTCCCGGTGAACCTCCACTTCCAGAAACGAGGACAGGGCGTTTACCACCGACACCCCGACGCCGTGCAGACCGCCGGAAACCTTGTAGGCTGACCCGCCGAACTTGCCTCCGGCATGGAGCACGGTGAGCACCACCTCCACCGCCGGCAGGCCCATCTTGGCCACATTGTCCACCGGTATACCCCGGCCGTTGTCCCAAACCGTAACCGCGTTATCCGGCCGGATGACGATTTCGATCCGGTTGCAAAAACCGGCCATGGCCTCGTCGATGCTGTTGTCCACCACCTCGTATACAAGGTGGTGAAGACCCCTGGCACTCGTTGAGCCGATATACATGCCCGGCCTGCGTCTTACCGCCTCCAGACCTTCCAGTACCTGTATCTCCTCGGCTCCGTATTTTATCTCATCCTCAGCCAAAAGCAAGTCCTCCCCCGGCAAGCGATCTTATTCGTAATTTTCATGACTCCTTTTTTCAATACCTTCTTCGCTCATGGCGATTCCAGCCGCGCACCTCTTTTTTAAGGTAGTGCAGGAAATAGGGGAAATATAAATTTCCCTGCCGGTAAGGACGTATGATTTTTCCTTCCCTTTATGGGCAATGTGCACCAAAAACCCTTCGTCCCTGGCTACGTCAAAGAATTCCCTGGTTATAACCGACCGCTTGGTATCGGCGCTGATTACGGCTATAATGTCCTTTTTCGCCACCATCACTTCGCCGCCCACATGCAGAAACATGTCCACCCCTCCGCAGCCCAAATTATCAGCCGGATATACTTCCACCCTCAATATTGAAAACCCTTCCTATCCCGGTTCCGGGAGCCGAAACGGAAGTCGCCAGCACCTGACCGGCTCCGGCTATTACTCCCATCAGCCTTTCACGGCGCCTTTGATCCAGTTCGTAAAAAGCGTCGTCCAGCAATAAAAGCGGATCCTCACCCAACTCCCGCCGGCGCAAGCCATGCCCGGCCAGACGCAGACACAGCGCCACCGTTCTCTGCTCGCCCTGTGAAGAGCTATACCTGGCGTTCATCCCTCCCACGCCCAAAACCAGATCGTCCCGGTGGGGACCAACGGCGGCCGGTCCCTGATCGTCCCTTCCGGACCCCAGGGCCTCACGCAGGGATTCTAGCACCTCTTTCTCTTCCAGGCCTTGCCCGCCGGCGCAAGAAGCGGTCAATTCCACGGCTAACGTGCCGTCCCCGCTGATTTCCCTGTATAATTCCCCGGCCTCTCGGCCAAAGGATGCCAGCCAAAGGTTGCGCAAAATCATTATTTTAGATCCGTAAAGCGCTAGTTGTTCGTCCCAGACTTCGGTATCCGGTCCCCTGGCCCGCTGGGCCAAAACGGCCTTGTTCTTTTGCCACAACGCCCTCTGGTAACGCCGCCATATCCCGGCATAGGACCGGTCGAGAGCCGAGAGTTCGAGGTCTATGAAACGGCGCCTCTCCTGGGGTGAACCCTGCACCAGCGACAAGTCCGCCGGTGTAAAAAGACTAACCGCAGCAGGACCCGGCAATTGCCCGGAACCCGCTTCCCGTCCGTTGATCCTTATTTTTCGGTCTTCCCGGGTCAGCCTGACCTCCACCACGTCGTCCACCCCCCCGCGGTGAATCTCAGTCTTCAGTCCCCCGGAGGCAGCATGACCGTTGACCAGGTAGCTTTCCTGCGCTCCCCTCATCGGTCGGCCCGTCAGCACCATCAGGACCGCTTCCAGGAGATTGGTCTTACCTTGAGCATTGGCTCCTGTTAAGAAATTTATTCCCTGGTCCGGATGGAACAGGCACCGTTCAAAGTTCCGGTAATTCAAGAGACCCAGCTTGTTGATATGCAGCTTCCAGCCTCTCCTTCTATTCTCAGCCCAGGCGGATGGGCAGCACCATGCTCAGGTAACCCTCGTCCCCCGGCCGCCTTACGATACAGGGATTAAAAGGACCGTAAAAATCGAGGACTATTTCCGCTCCTTCCATCACTTTCAAGGTGTCACTCAGGAAGCGGGCGTTAAAATGAATCTCCATTTCTTCCCCTTCTATTTCAGCCGCCAAAATCTCTTGCATATTACCTGCCACCGTTTCCGTCATAACCTGCAATCCGTCACCCGACAGGGCCATCGTTACCACCGGGAGGCCCTTGTCGGCCAGGGCCGTCGCCCTTTCCACAGCCGCGAGAAGCTCGCCGGCGTTTGTCTTGACCTGGCATTCCCTCTCCTGCTCCGGAATGAGACGTTCATAAGAGGGATAATTCCCCTGGATCAAGCGGCAGAAAAGATGATAATTGAGGTAGGTGAAACCGGCCTGGTGGCTCAGGAGGCTGACGCATACGGGTGCGTCGCCCGAAGCGATCAGGCGGGCCAGTTCACCCAGGGCCTTACCCGGAACGATTAAACGGCGCGGCTCCTCGTTGACCCTTCCCTGAACTCCTTCACAAGCGATCTTTTTCATGGCCAGGCGGTGGATGTCGGTGGTGACGAAGGTCAGCATCCCTTCGTCAACTTCAAAAAGGGCGCCGGTAAAGATGGCCCGTGATTCTTCGGTCGATACGGCAAATAAAATTTTCTGCAGAACCTCCCGGAACAAGGGAGCCGCTATTTCAAAGGAAAAGCCCCCGTCCGGGATGGTGAGGTAGGGAAACTCCCCTTCCGGAAAACCGTAAAGGGAAGTCCGGGATTGTCCGTAACGCAGGGTAACCGCCGCCTGATCCGGAACCGACGCCATCTCCACTTCGCCTTCCGGAAGGTGTCTGACCATATCCACCAGGTAACGGGCCGGAATAACGGCCTCGCCATCTTCAAGGACTTTGGCCGGTATCGTACAAAAAAGACCCATCTCCAGATCGGTGGCCGCCACCTGCAACCGGTCGGCTAAAGCCTGTATTTTTATGCCGGTCAAGATGGGAACCGGGGTTTTGGGGGAAATAACCCTCTGCACGGCCTGCAGGCCCTTGAGCAGGTTGTCCCTATTACTCACGAATTTCAATATTCCCTTGGCGCGATAAACCCGGCCGCGGCCGGCACGCCGTTCGCCTCCTTTCGATCCGGTCGCCCGAAATCCTCTCTGTGCAAGGACCAGCTTGTGAGTCCGCCCACCCCCCCTCCGAGCGGCGGAATTTTTTATTCGTCCCGCCTTCCACCTGTTCTAGGGCTGCCAAGTCGATAATATTATTATATGTTATATCTCTAGTAGTAGTAAGGCCTGTGCATATGTGGATAACCCGTACCAGGCGTTTAGGTTCATGTTTTTTAAGGGCACGAATGGATTGCGTAAAAAAATCTTTTAAAATTTTATAATAATATTTAACGTCTAAATGAATAAAAAAAGTTATCTATCAACAAACTTATCTACACTGAAAAAGGGCCGGCTTGTGGATATAGAAATATGAATATCTAAAATAGAAAATTAACCAAATACGGTATCTCATTCCTTTAAACGGGACATTATCTCCTCTATGGAAGATTTAAGGGAAAGATCCTCCTTCATTTCAGTGGAAATTTTCTCGCAGGCATGAATTACAGTAGTATGATCCCGTCCTCCGAAAAAAGCGCCGACCTGGGGCAGGGAGAGATCCGTCAGTTCCCGGGTCAGGTACATGGCGATCTGGCGGGGAAAAGCCACCGCCCTGGTCCTTTTCTTGGCCTTAAATTCTTCCTGGCGCAGGTTGTAGTAGGAAGATACCGTTTCCAGGATCAGTAAGGCCGTAATTTCTTTCGGCTTGGACGGCGGCAGGATATCCTTGAGGATAACGCTGGCCTCATCGGGCATGATCTCGCGGTTTTCCAGATCGCCGTAGGCGTTGACGGTGTTCAACGCCCCCTCCAGTTCCCGGATGTTGGACTGGAACTGGCTGGCGATAAAAATGATGGTTTCGTCTGGGACCATCATATTTTCCTGTTCCGCCTTTTTTTGGAGAATAGCGATGCGTGTTTCCAGGTCAGGCGGCTGGATATCAGCGATCAAACCCCATTCGAAGCGGGAGCGCAGCCGGTCCTCCAGGGTGGGTATTTCCTTCGGCGGCCGGTCGCTGGAAATGACGATCTGTTTATTGGCTTCGTATAAAGTATTAAAAGTATGGAAGAATTCTTCCTGGGTCCGTTCTTTGCCGGCGACGAACTGGATGTCGTCCACCAGGAGAATGTCCATACTGCGGTATTTGTTGCGAAACTCCACCGTGGTGTCCTCCCGGATAGAGTAAATGATTTCGTTGGTGAAGGTCTCCGAAGTAACGTAGGCGACCTTGGTTTGGTGAACCTCGCGGTTGACCACGCAGTGGCCGATGGCGTGCATAAGATGGGTCTTGCCCAGTCCGACCCCTCCGTATATAAAGAGGGGGTTGTAAGCCTTGGCGGGGGATTCGGCCACCGCCAGGGAGGCGGCGTGGGCAAAGCGGTTGCCGTTGCCGACCACGAACGAGTCAAAAGTATATTTGCTGTTGAGAGGGATGAAAGAGTTGTCAATGGTGTTACGCGACCCGGTGCGTTTTTTTCCTATGGTCCGGGGAACCTCTCCGGCCATAACGAACTTGACGTTGATATCCCGCTTGGTCAGGCTGTTCAACGTGTCGTTGATCAGGGTGGAATAGTTGTTGGATAACCAGGCCCTGGAAAAATCAGTCGGTACCTCTATAAAGAGGGTGTTATCGAAAAAATCGACCAACTTGACATGCTTAAGCCATGTTTCATAGGAGTTCTTGTCCAACTTTTTTTTAAGCGTGTTCGTTATGCCGTTCCAAATGACTTCGCTCTCGTTTGCGGGCATGGCGTCCCCCTGCGTCTTAATCATATTTCAAGATTACGGTCAACGGTATAACCGGCCGCCCGGCTTGGGGTGCGCAAAAGGCCGGCACCGACCTTCTTTTGCGGCGGCGGGGCCTGGGGGACGGGGCGCGGGCCTGGTTCATCAACAAATTATCCACAGGTTTATGCACAGGCTGTGAAAAAGATTTTGCTCGTGCGTCGTGGGTAAACCAATAATAACAAATTTAAGCCTAAATGGCAACGTGCTTTTGACATTCCTTCAGACAGGGGCAGGCCCTTTCAAAAGGGATGGCTGAGCGGGTGGACGGCCCCTCCATGGTGCTGACGAAGGGAATATGAAAAGGCTTGCCCAGGTGAAACTAATATGGTAAAATGATCGCCGGATATCGCTGAGGTGTCACCGGAGGTTTTTTTTGAAACGGCGGGCCGGCCGGTATCCGCCGGAACGGTGGACGCGGCTTCGCGGTGATAAGGTATGCCGGTCAGGCTTATAAAGGGGTCAAGGGGGAACGTAATTATGAAAAGGACTTACCAGCCCAAAAAAAGGAGACACAAGCGGGTGCACGGCTTCTTAAAACGGATGTCGACCAAAGCCGGGCGAAACGTGATCAAGAGAAGGATGCTCAAGGGAAGGAAGAGGCTGTCGGCCTAGCCCCGTCGACCCGGGATAAGGGTATAAGGGGTGCTTATTTAGTTAATACTTAGAAAAAAAAGGAATAAATGGCTAAATTTATAACCATTAAGAGCAACCGCGATTTTCGGGCCTGTTACCGGAAGGGACGTGCCAAGGGCAGCCGGCTGCTGGTGCTTTATTCCCGGAGGCGGAGCGGCCCCGAAGTCCGGTTCGGCTTCGTGGTCAGCAAAAAGGTGGGCGGCGCCGTACAGCGTAACCGGGTGCGGCGCGTACTCAGGGAAGCGTGCCGGTTGAATGGTCATCTGTTCCCGCCGGGATGCGATTATGTGTTTGTAGCCAGGCCTGGATCCGTGGCGCTCGGTCTGGCTGAGGTCCGGCAAATCGTTCTCGGTCTCTTGAAGAGCTTGTAAAGGCGGGCTTAAGGGCCCGTTTTTTAGGTGTGAAAAACGGGGGCGCGCAGAGGGGGACAAACCGGTGAAAAGGTTGCCTATGAAAAGACTGGTTATTGGATTGATTAATTTATACCGCAGCTTTGTTTCACCGTTTTTGCGTCCGTCCTGCCGCTTTGAACCCACTTGTTCGCAATATGCCCTGGAGGCCGTCGAGCGGTACGGCGTTTTAAGGGGAAGCTGGCTGGCGGCCAGGCGGCTGGTGAAGTGTAATCCGTTTCATCCGGGCGGCCATGATCCCGTGTTGTAAAGGTTGTGGGGTAACCACCCGAAGGGTGGGTCAGGAAGGAGTCCGTTCGTGATTCAACTATGGCAATCCCTGGTAGACGGCATGGCCGCGGTCCTGCAATGGCTTTACGGGCTGACGGTCGACATGCACGTACCCAGTTACGCGCTGGCCATCGTCTTATTAACCATACTTATCAAGATAGTGCTTTCCCCCCTTTATTTCAAGCAAATGAGTTCCATGCGCAAAATGATGCACCTTCAACCCAAAATAAAGGAGATCCAGAGCAAGCACAAGGGCAAGGATCCCCGGGAAATGAACGAAGCGGTGATGGGGGTTTACCGGGAGCACGGCGTCAATCCCATGTCCGGGTGCCTGCCCCTCTTAATCCAGATGCCCATCCTGATCGCCCTTTACCGGGCCCTGCTCACCTTTAACTGGGGCCAGTTGCACCATGCGGGCTTCTTTTGGATAGCCAACATGGGCCAGAAGGATCCGTACTGGATCCTTCCCGTCCTGGCCGGTGCCACCACCTTCTGGCAATCCTGGCTTACGACTCCCCGGACCAGCGACCCGGCCCAGAAATCCATGATTTACACGATGCCGCTGTTTTTTGTGTGGATTACGTCAACGGTTCCTTCCGGTCTGGGGCTTTACTGGATAATGTTCAACCTGACGGGGGTTGTCCAACAGTATATCGTTAACCGGATGACGCCCCCGATGGTTGCTAAGGAGGTTCAAGAAGTTGCAGACGATCGAAAGAACGGGAAAGACGGTCGAGGAGGCGGTGGCGGAAGGCCTCCGGGAACTAAGCGCGGAGCGCGGACAGGTCGAAATAGAGGTGCTGGAAGAAGCAACTAGGGGCATTCTGGGTCTATTGAGCAAGCCGGCCCGGGTAAGAATTAAGGTAAAGGAAACCCTGGCCGCCAAGACGAGGGCCTTTGTCCGGGAGATCCTGGCGGCCATGGAATTGACGGCCGAAGTGACGGTCCGGGAAAAAGAGGACGCGGTTGTCGTGGACCTGGCGGGATCCCAGTTGGGGGTTTTGATTGGACGCCGCGGGGAGACTCTCGACTCGCTGCAGTACCTGGTCAACCTCGGCATAAACCGCCGCGAGGAGAAGATGAAGCGTATTGTCATCGATGTGGAGGGATACCGCCTGCGGCGGGAACAGTCCCTGCGCGACATGGCGGGCAAGATGGCCGACAAGGCGCGGCAAAAGGGGCGCAGCGTGGTGTTGGAGCCGATGAGCGCCGTGGAACGCCGCATTATTCATACCGCCCTGCAGGGCAGGGAAGACATCTACACCTTTAGCGAAGGGGAGGAACCGTTTCGCAAGATAGTCATTTCGCCACGCCGCGGTTACGGGGGCAACAATCGCTAAAAAAGATTCCTTGAAGCCTCCGGGCGGGGCACCCATCCTTTGGATGGGTCGGGTATCCACGGAACGGTACCGGACCACAGGTTGGGTCATTTTCAGCTTGAGGGGCGGGGATAAAAGGACCCGGTCACACCAGAAGATGAACGCGTCCTTTTGTTGGTTCGGGGGTGAACAAACTGACAGGCGCCGGGACCATGTACCCGGACGAAACCATTGCCGCCGTGGCCACCCCGCCGGGTGAAGGCGGTATAGGCATCGTAAGGGTTAGCGGGCCGCGGGCGGTGGAGGTCGTCAAGCGCGTATTCCGTCCCCGCAATTCGGGTATTGACTTGGACATGGTCAATAAAGAGTTGGTTTACGGCCATGTTCACGATCTCCAAGGCGGGCGGATCGACGAAGTGCTGGTGGCCGTCATGCGGTCGCCGCATAGTTACACCCGCGAGGACGTGGTGGAGATAAACTGTCACGGAGGATTCATACCCCTCAAACTCACCCTGGAGACGGTCCTCACCATGGGTGTCCGGCTGGCCGAGCCGGGAGAGTTCACCAAGAGGGCCTTTTTAAACGGCCGTCTCGACTTGGCGCAGGCCGAAGCCGTGGCCGATCTGATCCGGGCCCGGACCGAAGAGAGCCACCGGATGGCCATGGAGCAGTTGGGGGGCCGTCTTTCCGGGATCGTTACCCGGCTGCAGGACGACCTGTTGTCGCTTTTGGCCGCGGTCGAGGCGGAGTTGGACTTTCCTACCGACGATGTGGGCGAAATGGACCGGGAGACGCTCTCCACCAGGGTCGGCGACATACTGGAAGCCCTGGACCGGCTTTTGCTAAGCTTCGCCACCGGGCGCCTGTTCCGGGAAGGGGTGAGCGCGGTCCTGGCCGGCAAACCGAACGCCGGCAAGTCGTCCCTTATGAACGCGTTGCTGCGGTGGGACCGGGCCATCGTCACCTGTGTGCCGGGTACGACCAGGGATGTCATTGAAGAGACGTATGTCATCCGCGGCATACCGCTCCGTTTGGCCGACACCGCGGGACTCAGGGAGACCGGGGACCCGGTGGAGGCCGCGGGTATAGAGCGCACCAGGCGGGCGCTGGAACTGGCAGGGCTGGTGGTGATGGTGGGAGACGCAGCCACCGGAGTGTCCGGGGAAGACCGGGAACTGGCGTCCCTGGTGAACGGGCGGCCGGTGGTCCTGGCGATCAACAAGGTTGACCTGGCCCGGCCGGAGCCGGCTTTTCAAGAGTTGGCCGCTTCTCTCAACGGTTGTCCGGTGGTGGAAGTGTCAGCCGTTACCGGAGCCGGACTGGCCGGCCTGGAACAGGCCATGGTCGAAACGGTGACGGCGGGCTCGCTACCCGGTGAGACGCCCCTGGTGGCGGCTGCGCGCCACGCCCGGGCCTTGGGGCGCGCGCGGGACCTCCTGCAGGCCGTGCTGGCAAGGGCGGGGGAAGGATGGCCGGTCGACCTTCTGACCATCGACCTCCGGGAAGCATGGGAGGCGTTGGGGGAGATCACCGGTTCGGGGGCCGGGGCCGAGTTGATTGATCGCATTTTTCGCGATTTTTGCCTCGGCAAGTGAGGGGAGTTAAGTGGAATACGGGGCCGGACGTTACGACGTGGTGGTCATAGGGGCCGGCCATGCCGGTTGCGAGGCGGCGTTGGCCGCCGCCCGGCTGGGTCTTTCCACCCTGGTGGTCACGCTCAACCTGGACAACGTGGCCTTGATGCCGTGCAATCCAGCCATGGGCGGTCCGGCCAAAGGCCAACTGCTGGCCGAGGTGGACGCCCTGGGCGGCGAGGCCGCTGTGAACACCGACCGGGCGGCCATCCAGATGCGCCTCTTAAACACCGGCAAGGGTCCGGCGGTGCGGGCCCTGCGGGCCCAGACCGACCGGCGGCTCTACATGAGCCTCATGAAAAACGTGCTGGAGAAGCAGGAGAATCTCCACCTGCAGCAGGTCGTCGTGGACAGGATAGAGGTGGGGCGGGGAGCCGTCCGGGCCGTGGTAGGGTCCTGCGGCGCCCGTTTTGACGCCGGGGCCGTGGTCGTGGCTACCGGCACCTATTTGAACAGCCGCATCATCATCGGCGACCTGGCCTACAGCGGGGCGCCCGGCAACCAGATGCCCGCCAAACGCCTCGGTGAGAGTCTGCGTTCCCTGGGCTTTAGCCTGGACCGGTTCAAGACCGGCACCCCGCCCCGCGTCCACCGCCAATCCGTGGACTTTTCCCGCTTGAAGGAACAAAGGGGCGACGCCGAACTGCGCAACTTTTCCTTTATTTCCCCGGTCAAACAGCGGGAACAGGTTTCCTGCTGGCTGACCCATACGGGGGAGGACACCCACCGGATTATCAGGGACAATTTGGACCGGGCTCCTCTTTTTACGGGTTTCATCCGGTCCGCCGGCCCCCGTTACTGCCCCTCCATCGAAACCAAGGTGGTGCGTTTCGCGGACAAGTCCTCCCACCAGGTCTTTCTTGAGCCGGAGGGCTTGGAGACCCTGGAGATGTATGTGCAGGGACTGGCCACGAGCCTGCCCGGGGACGTGCAACTGGCCGTACTGCGGAGCATTCCCGGATTGGCGAAAGTACGGTTGATGCGGACCGGCTACGCCATCGAGTATGATTACGTGCCGTCGTTCCAGTTGAAGGACTCCCTGGAAACCAGGGCTGTGGACGGTCTGTTCCTGGCCGGCCAGATCAACGGCACCTCGGGCTACGAGGAGGCGGCGGCGCAAGGACTGGTAGCCGGTATAAACGCGGCCCGCTACGTCAAAAACGAGCCGCCCTTGAAATTGGCCCGGTCGGACGGCTATATCGGCGTCCTCATCGACGACCTGGTCACCAAGACCATCGAGGAACCCTACCGGATGATGACCTCCCGGGCGGAACACCGCCTGCTGCTCCGGCAGGACAACGCCGATTTCCGGCTTACCGAAAAGGGGAGGGCGATCGGCCTGGTCGACGACGGCCGCTACCGGTCTTTCCAGGCCCGGCGGCAAGGACTGGACGACGGCCTCCGGTTCGTTAAACGGACCTTGTTGCCCGTCACGGCGGAACTGCTCGCCGGGATGCAGGCGATCAACACCGCTCCGCCGCCCGCGCAGGGTATCACCCTGGCCGCCCTGCTCCGGCGCCCGGAAATAACGTTCCGGGAGTTGGTCTTCCTGGGGGCCTCCGAACTGCCGTCCCCGGAAGTGAGGCCGCTTCTGGAAACGGAAATCAAGTACGAGGGTTACATCAAGCGACAGTCACTGCAGGTGGAAAAGCTCTTGCGCCTGGAAGGACGGCTGTTGCCGCCGGACATCGACTACGCGTCCATAAGGGGCCTCTGCAGCGAAGCGGGGGAGAAACTGGCCCGCATGCGGCCGGCCAGCTTGGGCCAGGCTTCCCGCATCGCCGGGGTCAGCCCGGCCGACATAGCCGTTCTCCTGGTTTACCTGGAGAAATGGCGCCGGAGCGCCCCCGCATGAGCGCGGTCACCCCGGTCTCGTACCTGGAGACGGGCGCCCGGCGGCTCGGCCTTCACCTTACCCGTGTCCAAAGCGGCCTTTTCCTTCGCTACCTGGAACTCATGGCGCGGGAGAAACAGAACCTGACCACGGTCACCTCCTCCCTGGAGATCGTGGAAAAACATTTTCTCGACTCCCTCACCGTCGCCCTGGCGGTCGAACCAGCTCCAGGGTCTTTGGTGCTCGACGTCGGCAGCGGCGCCGGTTTTCCCGGTATTCCACTGAAGATCCTACTGCCGGGCATCCGCCTGGTCCTGTTGGAGCCCCGCACCAATAGAGCTATGTTCCTGAAGCACACCCTGTACGCCCTGGGCCTGGCGGGCGTAACGGTGGAACGGGCGCGGGCCGAGGACTACCTGCGGGATCAGCGGGTCAGGGAGAAATTTACGCTGGTAACCGCCCGGGCGGTGGCGCCCCTGGCCGTTTTGGCGGAGTACTGTCTGCCGGCCCTGGCCCCCGGCGGCCTCTGGGTGGCCCAGAAGGGACCCGAGGCGGACCGGGAAATTTCCGAAGCCAGAGGCTGCCTCGAAGTCATGGGGGGTGGGACGCCCTCCATCCGCCGGCTTACCCTCCCTTATTCCGGGGCCGTCCGGGTCCTGGTCACGGTGCCCAAAGTGAAGAACACGCCGGCGGAATACCCCCGGCGGGCCGGTGTGCCGGCCCGCCGGCCCCTGGCAGGAAAAAAGGCGAAAGGCGGGGAATATTTAACGTAAGTTTCTGGAGGGGTGGTGAGTGATGGGGAAGGTTATCGCCATTGCCAACCAAAAGGGAGGCGGTGTGCCGGGATAAGCCGGCAGCGGCTTGCGGGTGTAAGTCCCGCCGGGGTAAGCTCCGGAGCGCCCCGTAGAAACTCCCGGCCGCTTAGGCGGGTAACCGCGGCGGCTGAGCGGGAGGATTTTCGAAGGTACGGTCCGTACTATTAAGGGAACTCTGCAGCGTCGTAATTTTGGTGGGTACCCGGGTACCCATCTGCGACCCCGGGCGGGTTGCAAATGGGTACGGGGCGGGTGCTAAACGGGGCGGCCGAGCCTGTCACCTCCTGGCGAAGGCAACATTCCCGGCCCGGTGATCCGGTGCGGCCGGGAGCGCCCCCGGCGTAAGGGAGACGGAACGTACTGACAGTCGCTGCGTGGAACCCGGGAGACCCCGCGCTTGGCCCGGTCCGGCATCTCCGATCCGGACCGGGCCGCGCGGGGAGTCGGAGGAGCCCATAGTACCGTGGACCGGCAGGACACTATAACCTGCCCGAGGGAAGGGGCTCTGCCGTGAACATGCCTTCAGCCGGCCCGGGCGGGGATTGCCCCTCTCGAGAGGAGCTGCCAAACCCGGACAACAGGTGCCCGTGGCCGTGCCAAAAGAGGCTGTCTCCGTTTCGCCAAGAGGGATACCGGATACCCGCCCGGAGGGTGGGTAACGGTCGATGTCGAATGCGGCGGGGGAAGTTTGCGGAAAAAGCCGTATGAGGGAAAACCTCACGTACGGTTTGACGAGGGGGGGCTTGAAACGGTCCTCTACTCTACTGGGAAAGACAACAACGGCTATCAACCTGTCCGCCTTTTTGGCCTCGCTCGGTCAAAAGGTTCTTCTGGTGGACACCGACGCGCAGGGTAACGCCACCAGCGGTTTGGGCGTGGACCGGGGAGAACTCGGTCAAAGCATTTACGACCTGTTCACGGGCGGCGCCGATGCGGGCACGATCATCCGCCCGACGGAGGTCGAGGGCCTGGATATCCTGCCGTCCACCATGGCCTTGGCCGGGGCGGAGATCGAACTGGTGGGCGTGGAAGGCAGGGAACGGCTCCTGCAGAGGAGCATCGCCCAAAAACGCGGTGATTACGATTTCGTTTTCATCGACTGTCCGCCTTCCCTGGGCCTTTTGACCGTCAACGCGCTGACGGCCGCGGACAGCGTCCTGGTACCCATCCAGTGCGAGTATTACGCGCTGGAGGGGGTGGGACAGCTCATGAAGACCATTCAGTTGGTGCGGGCCCGTTTGAATTCCCGCCTGCAACTGGAAGGAGTAGTCCTGACCATGTTCGACGGCAGGACCAACCTGGCCATCCAGGTGGTCCAGGAAGTCAAAAACCATTTCAAGGAAAAGGTCTACCGGACGGTTATCCCCCGCAACGTGCGTCTCTCGGAGGCGCCCAGCTACGGCCAGCCCATCGGCCTGTACGACCGGCGCTCACGGGGAGCCGAGGTTTACCATGACTTGGCCCGGGAGGTTTTGGGGCATGAATAAGAAACGCGGCCTGGGACGCGGCCTGGAGGCCCTGATCCCAACCGGGGAACAAGGCGCGCCGGCCGGCGCCCTGCGGGAGCTGCCGGTCGACCACATCTTCCCCGGCCCCTCCCAACTCCGCACGGAGATGGACCAGGAAAGGCTGCGTGAACTGGCTGACTCAATTGCCCGGATGGGTGTGGTGCAACCTATCGTGGTCAGACCCATGGACGACGGCAATTATGAACTGGTGGCCGGCCAGAGACGCTGGGAGGCCTGTCGCACGCTGGGTCTGGCCACCATTCCCGCCGTCGTTCGCGAAAGTTCGGATCTCGAGGCGGCCGCCGTCGCCCTGATCGAAAACGTGCAACGGGAAGACCTGAATCCGATGGAGGAAGCGGAAGCGTACCACCGGCTGGTGGAAGATTACGGCCTCACCCAGGAGGAAGTAGCGCGGCAGGTGGGCAAGTCCCGGCCTCTGGTGGGCAACACCATCCGCCTCCTGGCACTGCCCGGGCCGGTGAAAAAGTTGGTAGCCGACGGGACGCTCTCCGCCGGGCACGGCCGGACCATCCTGGCCCTTGCCGACCCGCGGCAGATGACGGCTTGCGCGGAACAAGTGGTAAAAACCGGCATGAGCGTGCGCCAGGCCGAGGAATACGTCAAGAAGATGATTGCCGCATCAAGCGCCCCGCCCAAGGCGGAAGTCCGGCGGTACCGGGACCCGGATCTCCAGGAGATGGAGAAAAACCTGGTCCGGCGTCTGAAGGCACGGGTACGGATCCGGGAGGAGAAGGACGGTGCCTTACGGCTGGAGATTTCCCTGGCCGGCAGGGAGGTTTTGACGAAGCTGGTGGAACAACTGTTGAACCAGGGTTGGGGGTAGACTAAAGGTATGAGATTTGCTGATCGCTGGGATGCCGGCCAGCAGTTGGCCGAAAAGGTTTTAGACCTGCTCGGCGGGGAAGGGGCCGTGCTGGCTATTCCGCGCGGCGGGGTGGTGGTGGGCGGCGTCCTGGCCCGGACCCTTTCCTGGCCCCTGGACCTGATCATTCCCCGCAAGATCGGCGCGCCGGAAAACCCGGAACTGGCCGTGGGAGCCGTGGCCCAGGACGGCACCGCCATTTTCGATCCCCACCTCCTGGCCCGTCTGCGCCTGACCGAGGAAGACCTGGCCGGACGGGTGGCCGCGGAGAGGAAGGAGATCACGCGGCGCATGCTCCGTTATCGCGGCCGGGAGGATTATCCCCCTTACCGCGGTACGGTCCTGATCGTGGACGATGGCATCGCCACCGGCTACACCGCGAGCGCGGCGATTGCTTCGGTGCGCAAAATGTTTTCTCCCGAGCGTGTTGTTCTGGCCGTGCCGGTTGCTCCCGCGGACACCGTCCTCTTCCTGGCGGAAGAGGTGGACCGGCTGGTGTGCCTCCAAATCCCGGCCGATTTTTACGCCGTGGGGCAGTTTTACCGCCGGTTCGACCAGGTCGGCGACGCCGAAGTCATAGCCTTGCTGGAGGAATACGGGCAACCGGCGTAATTTTGTGCGGCCTCCCGGGCATAATAGCGGCAAGTTTCAGTAGAGGGGGGCTTGCATGGCAGACAAAACGGTGGCGTTGGATCTGACCAACCTGCACAGTTACCGGGATGCCCTGACCGGTCACGGCTACCGGGTGGTACCCCTGACCAGTCTGAAGGAGGCCGACGCGGCGGTCATCGCCGGGATGGACCGCAATCTCCTGGGTCACCAGGACATCGTTTTTTCCGGACCGGTAATCGACGCCGGCGGCATGACCGCCGCCCAGGTGGCGAACGAACTGGACCAAAGGTTAGGCTAAGGAAGGACCCGGGGCGGGAGCCCCGGGTCCCTGGTTTTGGGTGGGGTCGCAGTCGTTTATAAAAGCCTGTTGGCAAGGCCACATGCTTGGTATATAATTATAGTTATATATAGGAGTGGTATGGGTTGTCGTAAGAGGTCGAAATATGTCGAGTTTGGGTAAGGTATTAAGACAAGTACAGAATCAAGCGACAACAGGAAATTATCTGGTTTCTCAACATTGCCAGCAGGAAATGGCAGAAGAGGATATAGACATTGTCGATGTTATCGATACCCTTATTTCTGGCACGATTATAGAAAACTACCCCGAACACCGTAGAGGGGGCTGCTGCCTGGTTAACGGCGTTGCCGGTAATGGTCGTCCGCTCCACGTGGTTTGCACAACGGAACTACCAACGCTCATACTTATTACGGTGTATGAGCCCAAATCACCCAAATGGCTGACGTCATTCCAAAGGAGGCGATTGTGATGGTTTGCACTATTAATGGATGCCCCGGAGAGTATGAGGAGCAGAAGATTATGCACATGGTGCGTTACCACGGACAAATTATTGTTGTTGATCATGTTCCTGCGGAGGTTTGTTCTGTCTGTGGTGATGTTCTATTGAAACCGGATACCGTTAAGAGAATTGAAAAGCTATTAAAACAGGCTGTATGTCCCGCCAGTGCGGTGCCCCTGTATGAATTTGCCTGAGATGTCGGTTCGACGGAAGGTGAAGCCATGTTCGGCACAAAACAGGAATTACTGGAACGACAAAAGCAATGGCGCCGTTACAATGCCTGGCAGGCTGCCCATCCAGACAATTGGCCCGATCTCACGATCGACGAAAAATGGCATTGGTATTGCGAAGTCTGGGAGACGGCCCGCCTTTTGAACCCGGAGTCGGTCCGGACCGGCATCGACATGGATAAGGTCGGGCGGTGGCAAAAGACGAGGGCCGGCCTGGCCGCCCTGGAGGTACGGGATGAGAGACCGCAAAAGCGCCCTGGAGGCCATAACCCGCCGTCTTGCTGACCAGCGCATCGCGTACATGTTTATCGGCGGTGTCGCCAATCTGGTTTGGGGCAGACCCCGGCAAACTCTTGATCTGGACATCGTGGTAATGTGCCGTAAGGAGAGTATTCCTGTGTTTCTGGAACGGTTGGGCCCTTCCTTCAGGGTATTACCCAGCGATCCTCTCTCTTTTGTGGCGGAAACCTCGGTGTTACCGTTAATCGTCGCGGACGGAATACCTATCGACCTTATTTTCGCCCGCCTGCCTTACGAGGAAGCGGCCGTCGCCCGGGCCGTTGATATATTATTCGACGGGGTCAAGGTGAAGGTGTGTACCGCAGAGGACCTTATAATCCACAAGGTTATCTCCGAGAGGGCGATCGACCGGGAAGACGTAAAGGGAATTATCGCCACCCGGGGAGCACGTCTCGACAGAAACTATCTCGATCCCAAAGTCCTGGAGTTGTCGATTTTCCTTGGTCGGCCTGAAATCTGGAATTATTATCTTGAATGCTTCGGCTAAACCCCAGGGCACCGTCAAAGTAAATTTTTTTCTAGGAGCGGCCTAATTGGAAGAATCTGACGTGGCGGAGTTTCGGGATTTATGGTATGCTGGTTTCGTATGGAAAAGCATGCCGTGATATTAACCGGAGC
>JAJYZD010000247.1 GCA_021800315.1 Bacillota bacterium
GCGGAAAAACCACCCTCTTGCGAATGATCGCCGGACTCGAGCGTCCCGACCAGGGGCGGCTGACCCTCGACGGCGCGATCCTGGATGATGTTCCGGGCGGAATCCACCTCCCTCCGGAGTTGAGACGGATGGGCATGGTATTCCAAGACTATGCCCTATGGCCGCACCTGACGGTCCGGCAGAACGTGGCCATGCCGCTCCATGCCGGTCGCCGGCGGATCAAGGACCGGACGGAGGCCCGTGACCGGGTGGACGGCTTGTTGCGCCTCTGCGCGATTGAAGCGTTTGGGACGCGGTATCCGGCCCAGCTGTCCGGAGGACAGCAACAACGCGTGGCCCTGGCCAGGGCCCTGGCCGGCCGGCCCGGGGTGCTGTTGCTGGATGAGCCCTTCAGTGCCTTGGACGCCGGAATAAGCCGGGCTTTGCGGGACGAAACCGGCGTTATCGTACGGGAACAGGGAATCACGGTGATCCAGGTGACCCACGACCAGGAGGAGGCATTTTCCTCAGCCGATCGCGTGATCGTCATGAACGACGGAATCATCGTTCAAAGCGGTCCGCCGGCCCAGCTATACGCCGCGCCGGCCGATCGCTTCGTCGCTTCGTTCATCGGGCGGGTCAACTTGCTGGAGGCGGTCGCCGTCCCGGAAGGAGACCGCCTGACGGTACGACTGCAAACCGCGGGGCCGCCCGTTCGTTTGTCCGGACGGGTCCTCCCCCGGGAGCCCGGCGACGGCTGGCTCATGATCCGCCCGGAACACCTGACCATGGAGCCCTTTAATCCTGGTCCGGAGCCCGAACCCGCCTTCGGCCCCGGGGGAACAACCGGTGAGCGGTCCGTCCTCACGGGTCGCGTTCGTGCCTGTCACTTTGCGTTGGACAAATACCGCATCCAGGTTCATTCCCCGGATGCCGGCCTGGTGACCTGTTACTCCGGGAAACCTTACGCACCCGATACGCCTGTCCGCCTCCTGTGCCCGGCGGACGGGTGGTCGTGGCTCCCCCGTACGGCCGGGGAATCCCGGCCCGGCACCGGAACCGGTAACGACACCGTTCGGCGCGCCGAAAGCGGGAAGACCGCCCCGGGAAAAGGTACCGGCCGTCTTACTCCCTGGAACCGGGCCCGGCAACGGAACATGGAATCGGAGGGGCGGTATTGAGATATGGCCGCCGGGTCTTACGACGGGACCATGGCCGAAGTACGGATGGACATCCTGCGTACGGGCGCCCACGTGGAACATTCGGTTCGCCGGTCGGTCCAGGCGCTGGCCGGCCGGGACCCGGTGCCGGCGGCCCGGGTCATCATCAACGACGAACGGCAAGACGGGTTCCGCCGGTCCAGCGGGGACCGGTGCGCCGGCCTTGTCGCCATGCGGCAAAGTCCCCGCTGCGTACCCCGGGGCGCCTACCTGGTCCATGCGGCCGACGGCTTGGAGAGGAAAGGAGAAACGTGATTGAAGACGAAAAACGTGCTCCGGCGCGGACGGTCTCCCTGGATCGCCACGCTGGCCGCCGGTTTTGTACTCATGGGGATTCTCGCGGGGTGCGCAACGCAGCCGTCCGCTGCCCGGAAGGTGAATAAGGCGGCCGGCGGGCAGGTGGTTGTGTATACGGCCGGACCCAAAAACCTGGCCGATCAGTTGGCCAGGTCCTTTCAGCGGCAAACCGGTGTCCGTGTCCTGATGTTCCAAAGTACCACCGGAAAAGTGCTGGGACGGCTGGAGGCCGAGTCGGCTCATCCCCGGGCCGATGTGGTTATCCTGGCCGACTGGTCGGCGGGTGACTACCTGATGAAACAGGGGCTGACCTATCCCTACCGCCCGCATCAGGACGGCAACGCCATCTGGCGGGGACCCGGCGGTAACTATGTGGCGTACAGTGCGTCCGCGCTGGGGATCACCTACAATACCCTCCTGGTTAAGCGGCCTCCGGCCGCTTGGAGCAGCCTGACGCATGCCCGCTTCCGCGACAAAGTGCTGATGCCCGACCCGGCGCTCTCCGGATCGGCCGTCGACTTCGTCGGCGGATACTTGCAAAATCATGGCGACTCGTTAGCCTTCTTCCGTGATCTGAAGGCCAATGGAGCCGCTGTGCAGGGCCCCAACGCCGAAGCGCTTGACCAGGTGGTGACGGGTGCCAAAAGCGTTGTTCTGGCCGGTGTCGATTACATGGCCTATGCCGCCAGGGCCAAGGGAGAGCCGGTCAACATCGTCTATCCGTCGAGCGGTACCGTGGTTAATCCACGTCCGGTACTGATCCTCAAATCGGCCCCCGACTTGGCCAACGCCGAAAAGTTCGAGAACTTCCTGCTGTCCCGCGCCGGCCAGCAAATCGTGGTCAAGGATTACCTGCTTCCAGGCGTTAAAGGCATTCCCGCCGGTCCTCACCGGGCACCGTTGGCGAAGATTCGTCAGTGGTCCGTCGATTGGAGCCGTTTGGCCCGGCAAAAGGCCCGCCTTGTCGAGCAGATCGACTCCCTTCTTGGCTAGGGCGGTGCCTGCCGCGCAGACGGCCCTGCGCCGGATGCTGCGTCCCGATATCGGGGCCGCGATATTGGTCGCGTTTCTCCTTGGTCTTCCGATCCTGTCCGTGCTGGCGCAAGGGCTCCTGCCCGCCGGGAGAGGCGCCTCCTGGCAGACCGCGGAAATCGGGCGGGCCACCGTGAATTCGCTGACGCTGGGGGCGCTGGTCACCCTCATGAGTACCACGCTGGCGGTACCGTTGGCGGTGATAGCGGAGAGGACGCCGCTCGGAAGGATCCCGGGGTGGGATATCCTGTGGGTGATTCCGTTCACGGCGCCGCCCTATCTTACGTCCATGGGGTGGATTCTGGCAACGGAGCCGGCGGGCGGCTATCTCTCGCCGTGGCTCGCGACGGTCCCGTTTTTGTCGCGGGCTCTGTTTTCCAGCGTCGGCCTGGCCTGGATTATAGCTTTACACCTGTTCCCGGTCATGTATTTAGGGCTGCGTCAACGCATCCGCATGGTGGGCAAGGAGACCACGGAAGCCGCCCGGGTTCACGGCTTGTCCGTCTGGAAACGTTTGATCCGGATCGACGCGCCTCTTTGGCTGCCGGCGGCGGCCGTTACCGGGACCATCGTCTTCGTCAAAACCCTGGGCGAGTTCGGGGCCCCCCTGATATTCGGATCCCTGATCCACTTTCCGGTCCTGACAACGCAAATTTACGAGGACGTGACCAGTTGGCCGGTCAACTTCCCCCTGGCCGCACGGCTGGCATCCATCCTGTTTGCCGCGGGCCTGGCCGTGTGGTGGCTCCGGGAGCGCTACGCCCTGCGCCACCAGTACGCGCTCGTGTCGGGCCGAAGCGGTTGTGGCCGTCCCCGAAGAAGCCCCTGGGGTTTGGCGACCGCCATCGTCGCCGGCCTGTTCGTGCTGTTCGTGCTGACCAACGCCCTGGTGCTCCCTCTTGGCTCCATTCTTTGGACATCGCTCCTGCGTGTTCCGGGTCGGGGGTGGGGCTGGGCGAACCTCACCCTGCGTCATTACGGGGAACTTTTGGCCGGCGGCCGGGCCATGCACGCCCTGGTAACCACCTTTGAACTGGCCCTGGCCTCGGCGGGCATTGCCACCGGCCTGGCCTGGGTCCTCGCCTGCATCGCCCGGTTTTATCCGACGCCGTGGAGCCGGTGGACCGATTACCTGGCCCTGGTTCCCAATACGGTTCCCGACATCCTGCCCGTCATCGGCCTGATCCTGCTATGGAACGCTCCCTGGATGCCTTTTCCCCTCTATGACACGAAAGGTATGCTCGTCCTCTCCTTTGTGGTCCTGTTCCTGCCTTTCGCGCTCAGTTACCTGTCCCAGGGATTCCGGAGCCTGTCGCCCACGCTGTGGGAGGCGGCCAGAGTGCATGGTCTGGGAAGGCGGTGGCTCCTGGGCCGCCTGTTCCTTCCCCTGCTGGCGCCGGCCGCCCTGGCCGGGGCGGTAACGGTGTTCGCGGTCTCGTTTCGGGATCTCGTCGTGCCCATGCTCATCAGCCCCCCGAATGTTCAACTCGTCTCCACGTATATTTACGGCCAGTTCAACCAGGGCAGTCTTCCCCGGGGCATGGCCATGGCTTGCGCCGACATCCTCGTCGTCACCGCCTCGTATGCGGCCGCCCAACGGGCTCCGGGGCACCGGAGGGAAACAGCCCGGCCGGCCGGGGACGTTGTCCCGCCGGTTGCGCGGAGGTGAGGCCGGTTGGCCAGGATCCTGGTTGTCGACGACGAGCCGTCGATATTGGAATTGCTCAAGGTTAACCTGGAACGGGACGGCTACGCGGTGGAAACGGCGGCCGACGGGGTGAAGGCCCTGGAAGCGGTCGCCCGCCGCCGGCCGGACCTCGTTCTCCTGGATGTGATGCTGCCCGGTCTGGACGGCCTGGCCGTGTGCCGGGAACTGCACCAGAATCCGTCCACCCGGGATATGCCCATCATCATGCTCAGTGCCAGGCGCGAGGAACTGGACAAGATCCTGGGTCTGGAAATGGGAGCGGACGACTACGTTACCAAACCGTTTTCGCCCCGCGAACTGCTGTCCCGGGTCAAGGCCCGGCTGCGCCGCAATCACCCGGAGGAGGTCCCGCCCGCCCGCGGGCAGGGCCGCCTGCAACCGGGCCGCCTGGTGATCGACCCCGACCGCTATGTGGTGCTGGTGGACGGGGAGAAACTGGACCTCACCCGCAAGGAATTCGAACTCTTGCGTCTTCTGGCCACATTGGACGTGCACATCTGTTATCTCCGTCGCAAAATGGGAGATTCGCCCGGTGATCCCGGGTTGATAAGGACGGTGCGCGGGGTAGGCTACTCCCTGACCTCCAGGTTATCCTGACGCCGCTAACCGCTTGCCCGCTCCCCCCCGGGGATCATCCTCAAGCGGGC
Source organism: Bacillota bacterium (assembly GCA_021800315.1). Classification (GTDB taxonomy): domain Bacteria; phylum Bacillota; class Desulfotomaculia; order Desulfotomaculales; family JAJYZD01; genus JAJYZD01. The sequence goes on from JAJYZD010000247.1 coordinate 4,884, forward strand.
TTTCCGGGCGGAGCATGGGCAGTGCGCCTGACGGGAAAGCTTTTTCCCCTGGCGCCAGGCCAGGGCATTGCTCCAGACCGGATCTTTACGGAAACTTTACTTCCCCTTACCGCACAATTAACTTTCTCTCAACCGCCGGTTAACCTTGCTCCGCTATGATCAGATCAACAGGCCCGCGGCGCGAAAGGAGGCTTCAGATGTCAATGGTGTTTCCGGCCGGGCAATGTTAACAGCCATGGTAAACGGAGAAACCGATGTCGAGCGGCTTGCTGAATCAGCCGATCGTCGGGTTCGGGCATCTGCCGAGACATTGGCTAAGGAGGGGGAGGTTGTAAAACGAGTTCCGTACCGGCTGAATACGGCTGTCTTACGGACAATGGCGA
>JAJYZD010000248.1 GCA_021800315.1 Bacillota bacterium
AACCCTTCCAAGATGTTGAGGCCAGTGTACCGGACAAGTTGCTTTTCACCGAATCCACAAGACGGAAAGGTTTTCAGCAGTTTCAATGGGATCGAATTCGTGGTGGTCGGACGTGACAAGCGTAGCGGCGCGAACCTTTGTTTCCGCCGCTGCTATTGAGTCTGCCAATGATAATCTGTGAATCGCCTTCAGTCGGCCAGCGTCCAGGAAAGTCTCATGGGTAATCTCAGTAATTTCGGTTATGGGCAGTGCGCGTACCTTTTCCAGTGCTTGACTGGCAGCATTCGGGCTCACGTCGCGGGAGATCCCATAATAAACCTCCAGCAGGTTTAGGCGATGTAAGACTGAATTAGGCTCCTGTGGATTTGATTTTCTCAGCAGTTCATCTACGATTTCTGCGCCTGCTTCATCATTCAGAAAGATGACTATCAGCTTAGCTCAGGAGGCGGTAAGCCACGGCGCGCGCCAAGTTCAAGGCGGCCCTTTGGGCCGCCCGCGTAGGTCGGGGGAGATAACTCGTACAAGTCCGACCTTAACCGTCAAGATGAGCGACGGTTCGGTTGACTTTTGGTGCAACAGATCCCCGGGATTTTCACCGTGTCTGGTGTACCAGCCCAGCTGCGGCAAGGGTTTCTGAGGTAACCTTATAGTCATTTTCAGAAAAGCAATAATAGCACAGGCATCCAGCACATATAAACTACTCATTTCTCCAAATCCTTTTCGGTTTGCTTGGACCGTAAATATCTGTCCACCGTAAAACTCTTACCTTTCAACATACCACCCATGTGTGCAACGCCGGCTATATGGTCAGCAGTCCATGTCGCGATCAAGAAATCGGCCGGCGCATGTGCGAGCATTCATTGTCGGAATCAAGAAAATTTGGCGCGATGCAATACAACCTCGTCGTCAGCACCAACAGCCGGGCCGTAAGCCTTTGGCAAAGCTGCGGCTTCCATATCGTCGGCACACTGCCGCGGGGGACTGATTGACGCATACGTCATGTACCAGTGGCTCGGCTGACAGGGACGCCGTCGCCGCAACTGACCGCGGCACCCCTGCTCATGGATGGAACCGGTTACGGCTCAACAGGCCGCCACCGGAGTGACCGGCAAAACCTTCCAAGTCACCGAAGCTTTGATCTCATTCGGCTTGCCGGCTCGCACCCGGAAACCGGGTCCGGCCTAACAGCCGCCAGCCAGAAAAGCCAGGGGATGCATAACCCGTACCCCGCTTTCCGTTCCCAGCCCTTCCTGCAGGAAGTAGCGGCAGGCCGGGCACTGGGTCAGAACCACCTGCGCCCCCGTGGCCACGATGTCCTCTATTTTGGGCCCACGGATACTTGCGCTCAGTTCCCGGTGGCTGAGGAAGAAGGCTCCCCCCGCCCCGCAGCAGCGGCGCGGTTCCCGCAGCGGTACGAAGCGGGCACCGGGTACCAGGGCCGCGATCTTCGGCGGCGCGTCGGCGAGAGCGGCGCTCCAGTGGCGGTGACACGGTACGTGGTAGGTAACCGTAACCGCCTGGGTTCGGGGTTGCCGTTGCAAGCCCAGAGCGGCCAGAAACTCCGTCGCTTCCACGATCCGGCCGGCCACGGCCTGGGCCGCGGGCAGGGCGGGATCGTCCGGCGGGAGCAGGGCCGTGACCTGGACCTTAAGCATGTAGCCGCAGGAAGTGCAGTCGGTGACCACGGCGTCCACGTCCAGGGGTGCGAATAGGGCGGCGTTGGCGCGGACGGCCTCCCGTGCCATCTCTTTATCGCCCCGGGCCAGGGCCGGCAGGCCGCAGCATTGCTGGCCCGCGGGGATGACCACTTCCACCCCGTTGGCGCTAAAGACTTTGACCAGGGCCTCCCCGGTGTCGGGATAGAGGTAGTTGACCCCGCAACCGACGAAATAGGCCACCCGGGCCGACACCGGGCCGTCCGGCCGGACGGCCGCGGGCAGGCGTTGTTGCAGGGGAGGGTTGGCCAGGGAAGGCAGATTGAACAGATTCAGTCCCTTGAGCAGCGAACCGACCACCCCGGAAACGGCCCGCCGGTCGAGGAGGCGGCGTAGGAGCATCCGTTCGGCCGGATTACGGTTGGGCAGATTGGCGCGGGCGGCCGCCACGATGTCGTCCACCCGGATCGAAGCGGGACAAGTCTGCACGCAGTTCGTGCATAAGAGGCACCGGTCGATCAGTTCCCTCACCCGTCCGGAAACCGGAAGGGTTTGGTCCAATAGGGCCGCCTTGACCAGGTTGATCCGGCCCCTGGCCCCGCTCGATTCCAGCCGGTCCTCCCGGTAGACGGGACAGGCGGCCAGGCAGAAGTTGCACTGCGAGCAGCGGTCGATTTCGGCGGCCAAATCCTTCAAATCGGGCATGTACTCATCCGTCCGTGAATATTTTTCCGGGGTTCATGATGCCGTTAGGATCGAAGGCCTTCTTGATCCGCCGCATGAGTTCCACCCCCGGGGGACCGAACTCCCATTCCAGGTAGGCGGCCTTGTGGGTGCCGATGCCGTGTTCCCCGGACAGGGTGCCGCCCAGCTTCAGCGCCTCCCGCCCTATTTCGGCCACCGTCCTCGCCACCCGCCCCATCAGTTCCGGGTCCCGCCGGTCGGCCAGGATGGCCGGGTGGAGGTTGCCGTCCCCGGCGTGGCCGCACACGCCGACCTCCACCTGGTTGGCCCGGGCGATCCGCCGGATGGCCCTGACCATTTCCGGCACCCGGCTGCGGGGGACCGTGGCGTCCTCGGTGAGCACGGTGGGCGCCCGGAGGGATACCGCGGGAAGCAGGGCCCGCCTGGCCCGCCAGAGGCTTTCGGCCTCTTTCGCGTCGGCGGCCACCGTTACCTCCCGGGACCCGTACCGCCGGCAGAGATCTTCGATCAGGCGGGAGTCCCGTTCCACCTGGGCGGGGTACCCGTCCACCTCGATCAGGAGCAGGGCCTCCACCTCCCGGGGCAATCCCATATGGAGAAAATCCTCGATACAGTTGACCAGGACCCGGTCCAAAAGCTCCAGGGCGCAGGGGCCGGCGCCCTCGGCCATTAGGTCCGCCACGCACTGGGCCGCCGGATCGAGTTCCGGGAAGATGGCCAGCATGGTTTGACGGGCGGGAGGCAGGGGGAGCAGCCTGGCCATGATCCGGGTGATGACCGCCAGGGTGCCTTCGGAGCCGGTCAGAAGACGGGCCAGGTCGTAGCCGGAGGACATCTTGACCGATTTGCCGCCGTAGCCGGTTAGGGAACCGTCCGGCAGGACCGCCTCCAGCCCCAGGACGTAGTCCTTGGTGGTCCCGTATTTCACCCCGCGCGGGCCGCCCGCCCGGGTGGCCACGTTGCCGCCCATGGTACACACCGACAAACTCTGGGGATCGGGCGGGTAGAACAGCCCCACGTCTTCCACGGCCGCCTGGAAGCGCTGGGTGACCACCCCGCATTCCACCACGGCCATAAGGTTGGCCTTGTCTATTTCCACGATCCGGTCCAGGCGCTTTAAATCCAGCACAATGCTCCCGGGAAGGGGAGTCGCCCCGCCGGAGAGGCTGGTGCCGGCGCCCCGGGGAACCACGGGTATACAGCGCCGGTCGGCATAGCGGAGCACCGCGGCGATTTCCGCCCCGTCCACCGGCACGACCACCGCGGCGGGAAGGACCCGGGCGGGAGTGGCGTCGTTGGCGTAGGCCAGCAGGTCCTCGCGGCCGGTCAATACCCGGCGGCGGTCCAACAGGCCGGCCAGGTCCCTGTACAGGCCGGAAATAGGCGGCACCCCCCGCGCAAGACGCCGTACAAGTCGCTTATGTCAACCACGTTCGGCATCCCCCGCCTTTTTCCTGCCGCGGGACCCGGACAAAAAGACGGCGCGTTTTCCCATCGTCTGAAAAGTCACGCGATTCACCTGGCAGGAATGAACCGGGAGACAACGAAGTACGAGTTAAAATATGGCTTGGGTACCAGCCCCGCGAAGCGGGTCTGGAATTCACACGAAAGGAGGATATGGAAATGACCGAAGATTCCGGCGCAAGTCCAAAGCGGCGCAGCAGCGCCTGGTACCTCCTGCTGCTCGTTCCTTTCATCGGCGTCCTTTTTCCCGGCTTTTACAACAGCCTGACGCCCACTTTGGCCGGTCTGCCCCGTTTTTACTGGTACCAGTTGACCTGGGTCGTCATCACCAGCGTTCTGACCGCCGTCGTCTACCTGGTCATGCGTTGACCGGCACCAAACCACGCAAAGGAGGGATTTAGTTTGAATACCGCGGAATTCACCGTCTTCCTCGTCCTCTTCCTCTTGGTAACGGTGCTGGGATTCGTCGCCTCGCGCTGGCGCCGCGGGGACCTGAACCAACTGGAAGAGTGGGGGCTGGCGGGCCGGCGCTTCGGAACCCTGATCACCTGGTTCCTGGTCGGCGGCGACCTGTACACCGCCTACACCTTTATCGCCGTCCCGGCCCTGGTCTACGGCGCCGGCGCCTTCGGTTTCTTCGCCGTACCCTACACCATCATCATCTATCCCTTCGCCTTCCTGGTGCTGCCCCGCCTCTGGGCGGTGTGCAAGAAACATGACTACATCACCGCCTCCGATTTCGTCCGGGGCCGCTTCGACAGCCACGGCCTCGCGCTGGCCGTAGCCGTCACCGGCATCCTGGCCACCATGCCCTACATCGCCCTGCAGTTGGTCGGCATGCAGGCGGTCTTCCAGACCATGGGCCTGACCGGCGCCACCGAGTTGGGAAAGGACCTGCCCCTCATCGTCGCCTTCGTCATCCTGGCTCTCTATACTTACACCGGCGGCTTGCGGGCCCCGGCCTTGGTAGCCATCGTCAAGGACAGCCTTATCTACATCACCATCATCGTCGCCCTGGCGGTGATCCCCGGGCAGTTGGGCGGTTTCGGGCACATCTTCCAGGTGGCCGCGGCGCACAAGAAGGCCGTAATCCTGCCCCCCGCGCTTCTTCCCGCGTACTCCACCCTGGCCCTGGGCTCCGCCTTCGCCTTGTTCTTCTACCCGCATAGCGTGACGGGCGTCCTGAGCGCCAAAAGCGGCGACGTGATCCGCAAGAACACCATCTTTCTGCCTCTTTACTCCCTGCTCCTAGGGGTGCTGTGATTTTTACGGATTTCGGTTTTGCCGCAGGGCCATTTGGGTCCGATGCCCAGGGAAAAAATGGTGTTCCTTCGGGGAATATCGCCGTTTTTAGGGCATAGTAAGCGCTTTCA
>JAJYZD010000025.1 GCA_021800315.1 Bacillota bacterium
GTCTCAGTGCTCTTGGATGACATATTATACACTTGTACCCAGACAGAGGCCATCAAACTGGAAACTGGACTCAGACTCTGCCTGTTATCCCTTCCAGTTTCAGGCTCACTCCAGGAGAGCCGCACCCGGCAGAAAGTGTCTCGGTTATTAATATATGGTAGGCGCCATAACATCGTTGAGATACGAATCAACGAGTCCAGCGAAAGAAACACCAAGATGGAAAGGGAAATCGAGAACAGATTTTCCTTGAAAGAAGCAATAGTCGTGTCGATAGCGGAACATAGCGAGGATGATCACCTCAAGAGAAGTCTAGCTGGAGCCGCATTTAATGTCTTGCGTTCCCGCCTGACTAAGTCTGATAGACTGGGGATAACTTGGGGAACTACCTTGTCCTATATGCTCGACTTTATGGAACCCACTGATCTGTCAGGAATGCGAATTATCCAGCTTAATGGTGGGGTAAGTCTTACATCTACTGCTACCGGGGCGGAAGAATTGCTCCTTAGGCTTACACAGTCTTTTAACGGCGAGGCAAATTATCTCATTACCCCTGCTATCGTTGATAGTAAGGAGATAAACGACGCAATTATATCGGACAGTCAAGTAGCCTACGTTCTAAGTCTTTGCAACAGCGTTACAGTTGCGGTTTTCAGTATAGGAGTTCCCGGGGAGGATTCCATTTTATTCAAATCCGGGTTCCTAAAAGATGATGATTTGATGTCGCTCCGAAGTGCTGATGCAGTTGGCGACATATGTGCACGGTATTTCACGATAGATGGTGATATTGCGCATAAAGACCTTGATGATAGAACCATTGGAGTTTCTTTGAACAGTCTAAAGAAAACGCGTCTTTCAATTGCAGTTGCTGGTGGACATGGGAAAGTTAAGGCAATTCGCGGGGGTATTAACGGAGGATATTGCAATGTTCTGATCACGGACAGCCACACTGCAAACGCTCTACTGCAAAGTAATTAAGGTAAAATCGGGAGGTATTTTCATGACGAACAGCATTCCTGCGGAAATGAAGGCAGTGATGCTTCAAAGGCCGGGAACAATAAAAGTAGGTATAGTCCCTGTTCCTGAGCCTGGAGAGAAAGAACTATTGCTGTTGGTTTCTGCATGCGGCGTGTGTGGTTCCGATTTCTACAGGATGATGATAGATGGCGCCCATAAGATGCCCATAATACCTGGTCACGAGTTCTCCGGCGTAGTAGTTAAGACCGGCAAATCGGCAACAAGTTTTAATGTGGGGGATAACGTTGTGGTTGCCCCATTAATTCCTTGTGGCGTCTGTGAGTGGTGTTTGAAAGGAGAATACTCTCTATGTAATGATTATGATTACTATGGATCAAGGAGAAACGGTGCCTTTGCGGAATATGTCGCAGTACACGCTGACAATGCTATTAAATTGCCCTCAGGCGTGAATATGGATTTGTTTGCCCTGGTTGATTCTTCGGCGAACGCAGTACATGCACTTATGCAATCACGAATTAAGATCGGTGACAGTTTGATTGTTCTAGGTTGTGGATCAGTTGGTCTTTTTGCCGTTCAATGGGCGAAATATTTTGGTGCCGGCCATATTACCGCCATTGACATTAACGACGACAAACTAGCCCTGGCAAAAATCCTTGGCGCTGACCTTGTAGTGAACACATATAAGGACGATGTTGCTAGTATGATACGAAATATCGGTGGTTATTGCGGTGCAAACACCGTCCTCGAGATGGCCGGCACAAAGGAGGCGCAAAAACTGGCTATTTCTCTGGGCGCTAAGTTAGGTCGTATTGTCTTTTTCGGGATATCTCACCAAACTCTGGAATTATCACGCGAAGATGTTGAGAATATTTTACGCAAAGAGCTGAGTATTACAGGCTCATGGAACTCTTTCTCCCCACCGTTTCCGGGTGTGGAATGGGTTGAAAGTATAAAAAGAATCCATAGTTATTCGATAAAGGCAGATGAGATCATATCAGTGCGATGTACTCTCGATGAGTTGCCCGGCATAATGTACGACAGTTGGAATAAAAAAGTATCATATAACAAAATCCTATGTCTACCTAATAGATAGCAAGCAGAGGGGTGGCTTCCCGTGGCCGGCCGTCCGTATTTTTTAGGCATAGACCTGGGCACAGGCAGTGTGCGAGTCGCTCTATTCGATGGTGGGGGGACCTTGGTCGGTGTCGCCAGCCGGGACATTGCCACGCAAATCACCGCTCCGGCGATGGCCGAACAGTCGCCCGCAGATTGGATGGAAGGAATTGTTGGCGCGACTCGCGATTGTGTTTCGGGGAGCGGAGTATCGCCGGAAAATGTTGTCGCCTTGTCAGTCGCCGCCACTTCTTCCACGGTGGTCTTTGCCGGCGGGGACCGCATGTTACGACTGGCGATTCTCTGGATGGATACCCGGGCCGAAGCGGAGGCGAGAGAGATCTCGGCATTCGGGCATCAGGTTTTGGGGATTTGCGGCGGCACGGATTCACCGGAATGGATGGTGCCGAAGGCCCTTTGGGTGAAACGGCATGAAGCACCGGTATATAACACGGCAACCAGGATCGGCGAGGCTCTCGACTGGATCAATTATAATTTGACCGGCCAGTGGGTGGGCTCGCTGAATACGGCGATTTGCAAGTGGAACTACAGTCCGGGTGCCGGTTTTTCCACAGAGTTTCTGCGCCTTTTCGATCTTGAGGATGTTATCGGCAAGTGGCCTTCAAAATTTCTTCCCATTGGTAGCGTTATCGGCTTTCTGAAAGAGGATGCGGCGAACCGTATCGGCCTGACCGATAAAACCCTGGTGGTCCAGGGCGGCGTCGATGCGTACCTGGGGATGCTGGGCAGCGGAGTTGTCACGGAGGGAGACGTGGCCTTGATACTGGGAACCTCCAGCGTCTTTCTCGCACCCCTCTCCCATGATAAGCCCATGGAAGGAGTGTGGGGACCATACCCGGGCATATTACCGCACGGGTTTCTTGTTGCCGAGGGAGGGCAGATTTCCAGCGGCGCTGTGCTGAAATGGTGGAATGACCAGTTTTTCCCCGGCTCCGATCAGAGTGAACTCCTGCGGGAGACGGCGGCGATACCACCAGGAGCCAGGGGTTTGTTAGCACTGGACTTTTTTCAGGGAAACCGCACTCCTTACAAGGATCCTTTAGCCTGTGGAATGATCAGCGGGCTGACCTTGTCCCATACCAAGGCGGATGTGTTCAAAGCCCTCATGGAAAGCACCGCCTTGGGGGCGCGCCTGGTTCTCTCCAGGTTGTGCGGCCGGGAAAAGACGAACCGGCTGATAGTCAGCGGGGGTGGTACCAGAAGCCGTGAGTGGGTCCAGGTACATGCCGATGTTCTGCAGGCCCAACTCACGTTGCCCGAATATGCCGAATACGGAACCATGTTAGGAGCGGCTATGTCTGCGGCTACGGGTTATGGGTTACATAAATCTCTTGTTGACGCAGTTGCGGGAATGCACCGGATAAAAGGCATGACATATCCAAACAGTGATAATAAAGATTGTTATGATCGTCTTTATCAAATATATATGAATGCATACGTCAGAAATGTGGAGATAATGCATAGTCTGAGATCACGATAATTGAACTAAGACAGAGATAGAAAAAAGTAATGAGGAAAATGCTGAATAATTTTGACATAGCTCAACGCATTGATCATACTTGCTTAAGACCCGATGCTACTACATCAGATATCGATAGAATATGCAAGGAAGCCCAGGGCAATGAAATGCGTGGAGTATGTGTTAACCCTGTGTATGTGATGAGGGCGGTGTCTCAATTAACCTCCAGCCAAATAGAGGTTGTTGCCGTGGTTGGGTTTCCACTTGGGGCGAATACCAGGCATGTAAAGGAAAAAGAAGCATGTGCTGCCGTGGCCGACGGGGCGACTGAGGTTGATGCGGTAATCAATATAGGTTATTTCAAAAACGGTGATTATAATTACGTTTTGGATGAATTAAAAAGGATAGTGAATGTGGTTGCTCCACGGTGGGTTAAGAGCATAATAGAGACGTGCTATTTGACAAAAGATGAGATTGTAATCGCCTCAAAAATATCTCTCGATGCCGGTTGCTCTTTTGTCAAGACATCCACCGGGTTAGGCGCCGGCGGCGCGACCCTGGAGGATATTAAACTGATAAGAGACACAGTACGTAACAAATGCGGGATTAAGGCATCAGGTGGCATCAAGAGCCTGTCCTCTGCCACTTTATGTATTGAAGCCGGAGCAGACGTACTCGGGACGAGTGCTACGATGAAAATCCTGGGGGAAGTGCGTGATCTGGCGTGAAAGACTCCGGATACGAGATAGAACTGCGGGATATCCACAAGAAATTCGGTGCCACATATGCGTTGAGAGGGATTGATCTATCCATCAAAAGGGGAGAGGTTCATGCCATTATAGGTGCTAACGGTGCCGGCAAGTCCACCCTGATCAAGGTAATATCGGGTGCGGTTAGACCCAACCAGGGGAACATCGTTGTAGGCGGGCAGCAGGTGCGGACACCAACCCCTCTGGTCATGCAGAAAATGGGTATCGCGGTAATGTATCAGGAACTGGACCTTGTTCCGTGGCTGAGTGTAACTGAGAACATCTTTCTTGGTCATGAAATTCTACGAAATGGCTTCATAGATTTCAATAAAGAGTATAGGACTGCCGAGGAGTTACTGCGAGAACTGAATCAGAGCATTTCGCCGAAAGAGATTATTGCCAAACTCTCCATAGGTAAGCGACAGATGGTTTATTTGGCAAAATGTCTTTCCTATCAAACAAGAGTCGTAATAATGGATGAGCCCACTTCCGCATTGTCTGAGCATGAAATAGGCGAATTGATGAAAACCATTGGAAGGCTCAAAGATCGTAGTATATCAGTCATTTTTGTTTCCCATAAGCTCAACGAAGTTTTGCAAATCGCTGACAGGATTACGATTCTTCGGGACGGTATGAAGATAAACACTCACAATGAAGTTAACGGCATTTCCAGGGATCAAATAATCTCCGAAATGATTGGTAAACAATTCGTTGATTCGGGCTCGGCGCACCGACATTCGCTTAATCACCTTAGAACCGGACGTAACTTGCTCTCTGTAAAAAACTTAAGCGGCAAATTGGTAGCGGACGCGAATTTTACTTTAAATGCCGGCGAAATTCTAGGTGTTACCGGTTTGGTCGGTTCGGGGCAGGAAGAACTGGCCGCGCTTTTAGGAGGGGCTGCAAAGCCGATTGCCGGTCGGATTGAACTCAACGGCAAGGAATTGAATACAGGGGATATATCGTTCTTTGTTAAAGCAGGAATTTATATGGTCCCGGAAGACAGGAGAACTCAGGGTCTTATCTTTACCCTAAGTATTTCCGAGAATATTCTAATAAGTAATCTATTTAATTATACTATAGGGCCTTTTATTGACTGGCACCGGACTGCTTCGGATGTCCGTAACGTTATCAGAAAAATAAATGTAAAGGCACCGAATATAGATGCATCTATTGCCACTTTAAGTGGTGGTAATCAGCAGAAAGTCGTAATTGCAAAATGGCTCTTAAGAGAGGGGAAGATACTGATTTTCAACGAACCTACCAGGGGAGTCGATATCTCCTCGAAAAGAGAAATATATTTTGCGATTGAAGAATTTGTCAGGCATGATAGGGCAGTTATCATTATCTCTACGGACATCGAGGAAATAATGACGATGTGTCACAGTGTGATGGTTTGTTATAATGGTCAACTCCATGGGCCCTTTGCTGGCGGACCGCAAAACAAGGAACTCGTAATGGAAACAATGTTGGGGAAGGGGGTTGAGTAGGTTATGCTGAATACCACGCAAACTTCGGAATACCTCAAGAAATATAACTTTTTATTGCTATTCGTTATTTTATTGATGATTTCGTCTGCCTTTTCTCCTAATTTTCTAACAATCCAGAACTTGCTGAATATTTGGCAACAATCCTCGATTCTCGGTGTCGTCAGTATAGGTGCCACCTTCGTTATCCTCATTGCCGGCATTGATCTTTCCGCCGGGGCGGTCGTGGCTGTATCGGGAATGATCGTATCTCTGGCCGCCACCGGTAATGCCGGTCTGGTCCTGGGAGTTATCCTGGCGGTCACGTGTGGTATAGCGATCGGTCTGTTCAACGGGTTGATCAGCACCCTGGGTAAAGTGCCCGGGTTCATTACCACCCTGGCCACGATGAGTGCGGGAAACGGCTTGGCTTTGATCATTACCCGGGGGAAACCTATTTATAATCTCCCGGCTTCCTTGCAATTCCTAGGTGGTGGATATGTCGGTTCCCTGCCCTTGATGGGAATAATCTGGGTAGTGCTCAGTATCATAGCCGGGATCGTCCTGAAATGGCTTCCTTTCGGGAGGCATGTCTATGCCGTTGGTGGGAATAGCGAGGCGGCACGGTTGTCTGGCATAAAAACAAAAACCATTGCGATTATAGCATATACTGTGAGCGGTTTCTTGGCGGCAATTGCCGGGATATTGCTAGCCGGATGGCTGACTGTCGGATATCCGACATCCGGGGGAAGCTTGCCCCTTGAGAGCATCGCCGCCGTCGTTCTGGGCGGAACAAGTCTCTTCGGGGGCATAGGGGGCATAGGTGGGACATTCATCGGAGTATTGATGTTGACAATTATTACAAATATTTTTAATCTATTGGGATTCTCCAGTTATTTTCAAATGATCGGCTATGGTTTCATTATTATTCTGGCCGTATTTCTTAATAAACTCATTTCTCCTGGCTAGACACGGAGGGTAATGGAGGTGGGAGATGCTAATAAAGGAAGCCTGTTTAATAGTTTAGTATTATGGGAGGTGGTTATTCAACGTTACTATGCTTTGGGTGAGTCATGGGGTACGATAAACTGATTATGAGGAGGTATTTGGGCGTGAGGCGCAAGGTAAAGATAGCTATGATGTCGGTCGTGTCTGTTGCTCTTGCCTTTGTGGTTACCGCCTGCGGTACGCAGGCCGGTACTCCGTCTTCAAGCGGGAAAAAGCCGTTGATCGGGTTTTCAGAAGTAACCGAATCGTCCCCATACTATGTCGAACTGAAGGATGCTATTCTTAAGCAAGGCGCAAAGAGCGGTTTCTCGGTTATTTTCGAGGATGCCCATAACAGTGTATCGAAAGAAAACGCTGATGTGCAGGACATGCTCACCCGCGGAATAAAGCTCCTTATCATTGATGCAGCCAATCCGCAGGGAGTGGCTCCCGCGATCGCGGCGGCCAAGAAGGCCAATGTCCCGGTGATAGCTGTCGACCGACCCATTTCTTTGCCTGTAACGTCTTTTGTCGGTCGCGACAATCAGCAAATGGGGCATCTCGTAGGAGAATACGCGAAGCAGTTGATTGGAGGAAAAGGCACCATCTTTGAGATCCAGGGCGCTCCTGGGGATCTGGTCATGATGGCGCGAAGGAAAGGGTTTGACTCGGTTTTCAGTGGAAACGCAAATGTGAAAATTGTTCATAGCACTTACGATTATTACGAAAGGGATAAAGCGATTGTTTCTGCCGAGGACTTCCTTGCAAGCCCGCATCCGCACCTCAAGCTCATATATGCCCACAATGATGATATGGCCATGGGCGCGCTGAAGGTTCTTCAGGAGCATCATATTACGAATGTTGACGTTGTCGGAATAGATGGCCTGATGAGTGCTATAAAGGCTATTAAAGATGGCACGCAGTACAAGGCGACCGCGTTGAACGACCCGGCCTACCAGGGAACTGTCGCGGTAAAGGTCGCGGCCAAGGTGTTGGCTGGTAAGACTGTGCCGAAGTTTGTAAATGTCGGAACCACCCTTGTTACCTTTAGCAATGCCGCTAAATACTACAACGCCAAACTCGGATTCGCATCATATCGTCCGCCTGTGAAGTTTTAGTCCGGCGTCGACCAATTTCCGAAGAGGGGCCGTGCGGGGCAGGGTAAATCATTCTGCCCCGCTTTTTTCTTGCAACAAGAGGCAGGTTTTTGTAGTTGATGCCGGAACGCCTTGTGGTTCTCTGCCGGCTGTGGTAAAATCCAGGAACCGGTATTCTTCTGTCAGGCGTAGGGGGGTGTCCTCAACGGGATGAGAGCATTGCGATTGTATGGGAAAGAAGACCTTAGATTTGAAGAAACGTCCAGACCATCTATCTTATCAAACGAAGTTTTGATAAGAGTCAAATCCTGTGCAATTTGCGGTAGTGATTTAAGGAACATATCGACAGGCGGCTCAATGCACGGTTTAGTCTTGCCACGTACTTTAGGCCATGAAATTACCGGCGTTATCGCAGAAGTCGGAAGTGAAGTTGATTGGTACAGCGTCGGACAAAGAGTCGCAATCAATGTGAATATTTTTTGCGGTGAGTGCTATTATTGCCGGAGCGGTCTGCATAATCTTTGTGATGCCAAGGAAAGCATTTCGTATCAGTACGATGGCGGCTTTGCGGAATACCTTCGTGTTCCCGGCCGGTCGGTGCGGCAAGGCGGCTTGATTTCCCTTCCGGATAATGTCGATTTTTGTTCCGGTTCGTTGGTGGAACCTTTTTCCTGTGTATTGAACGGTCAAGAACTTTCCAATACCGGTCCGGGCGATACCGTGGTCATCATCGGCGCGGGCCCGGTCGGCATTATGCATGCGCAACTGGCCAGAATACGGGGGGTTGCCAAAATAATCCTTGCCGACATTCTGAATGCGCGGCTGACAACGGCTGCCGGGGTAGTCGACACGGACTTACTGGTCGATTCCTCGGTCACCGATCTGAGAGGGGTCGTGCTTAGGTATACCAAAGGGCGGGGTGCCGACGTGGTAATCGTTGCGGCTCCGTCGGGAGAGGCCCAGATTCAGGCTCTGAATATCGCTGCCAAACGGGGGAGGGTGAACTTCTTTGGGGGGCTGCCGAAGAACAATTCAACCATCGCCATAGACAGCAATACCATTCATTACAGGGAACTGTTCGTTCACGGGACATCCGACTGCACTGGGGAGCATATGAAGAAAGTTGTTGATCTGTTGTCAGCCGGGCGGCTTGAGTGCGGCTCCATGACAGGCGAGACCTACTCTTTGCAGGAGTATGAGAGGGCATTTAATACGGCGCGGTCGGGCTCTGCCCTAAAGGTCATATTTTTGCCTTGAGGGCAGGCCTGGCGCCGATTTCGTTTAAATGTTCCGGCCGCCAGCCGGGGTGACAACCAGGTTCCCCACGGCCCGGACATAGGGCGGCAGGAGTTCGCCGGCGGCCTTGGCGTCGGTCGGGCCCATCAGGTGGCCGGGCCCCGTCCCGGGAACCCCCGTGACTCCGTACTGCCAGACGATCCGGTTGGTATGGGGATCGATGACCACCACCCGGTCGTTATAGTCGTCCGATACCAGGTAATTGCCGTTGGGGAGCCGCTCCGCGGAGGAGGGATGGTTCAGCACGCCCGGCCCGCTCCGCGGTCCGTAAGACCAGGTGATCTTCCCCCGCCGATTGAAAACGTTGATGCTTCCCGGCCTGACCCAGTTGGTGACGACGTACCGACCGCCGCCCACGGGCATGGCATCGGAGGCGTAACAGAACTGGGGAAGGGACACCTTCCAGACCACCAAGCCCTGCCTGTCCACTTCCAGCACCGTCGGCGGCAGGTTCCAGGCCGCATGTCCCGCCTCGGTGATCATGACGCCGCCTCCGGCCAGGGGGACGGCGTCGTTGGTGGTGGCTACGTACCCGGGCAGGGTGCCGGGCACCCCCGTATGACCGTACTGCCAGGCCACCCGGCCGGTGGATTGGTCCACCTGGATGACTTTCTGGTTACCCGGATCGGTGATGGCCACATGGCCGTTCGGCATGCCGAAGGA
Source organism: Bacillota bacterium (assembly GCA_021800315.1). Classification (GTDB taxonomy): domain Bacteria; phylum Bacillota; class Desulfotomaculia; order Desulfotomaculales; family JAJYZD01; genus JAJYZD01. The sequence goes on from JAJYZD010000025.1 coordinate 9,827, forward strand.
GTCCTCCGGCTGGTTGTAGCGTCCGTAGGCCCAAAGGATCTTCCCGGCGCATCGCGGAACATCCGGTGAAACCGGACGATCCGCTCCAATCGGCGTTTGGCTTGACTGGATCACCCACGTTAAAGGGACATTCCTAAGGTGGACTGTTTTGTCACGACAAGCTGTTCAGGAAAATTGTGGCATGTCTCAGAAATATGTTGACGGGCCCGGTCAGCGGGAGCGGATGGACCCACCATGCCGAGGGCCTGTTCAGGTGGTGCGAAATACGGAAGTCCGGAAAGTTCGCGACAGGCGTGGACCTTTTTCAGGCTGAGGTCGCGATCTGACATGCGCAAACCTGTCAACTAATTTTTACGCGCAAATGAGACATCCCAAAATTGCCCAGGAAAAGAGAGCCAGGCCGGCTTTCCTGGCCGACAGTTACCTAATCCGGCGGTAAACCGGGAAAACTGATGGGGGACGGCGGTTTTGGGCCGCCGGGAGGGAAGCGGCGTGCAAACGGCTGCCTTGGTACTCTTTCTGGTGTTGGTGCTGTTGGGGATGATTTTCTCGTCCCCGGTCGAGGTTTCCCTCGACTACGGGCGGGGTCGCCTCGGCCTGGGGGTAAAGGCTTTAGGGGGATTGGTGCGGCGGCGCCTTTCCCTGGACCGGGGCGAGGCTGTCGAAACCGGGCGCCGGGCGACGGCCACCTTCGGCCGGATCGTGGCCGAAGGGTGGCATTGGCGCGCGGTGGGTCTTTTCCTGTTGAAAAGGATCCGGCTGGAGAATTTGGAAGTGGACGTGACGATGGGTCTGGGCCGGGCCGACCTGACGGCGTGCTCGGTGGGGAGGGCCTGGGCCCTGGGCGCCTGGGCGGCAGGGGTTTTGGATCGCCTGGTGGCCCCCGGGTCGGTCCGGCCGCGGCTCGCCGTGACACCCCGCTTCGACAAAGAGGATTTCACGGTGAACGTCCGGGGCAGGGCCAGGGTCAGGGTCTTCCATCTGCTGGCGGCGGGATGGCTGGCCTGGCGTACCCGGCGCGGGACCGGCGAAAATGCATAAATTTCCGTAGCCCGGCCATATTAAAGCAATGCTGGAAGACAGCTTCCGGGCACGAAAGACGCGAGGTGAGGGCCGGTGGCGGAGCATCCCATCGACAGCCTGATGAAGACAGCCATGGCGAGTATCAAGGAAATGGTCAACGTCAACACCGTAGTAGGGGATGCGGTGGAAACGCCGGACGGCACGGTCATCATTCCGGTATCCAGGGTTTCCCTCGGGTTTGCGGCCGGCGGCGGCGATTTTGCCGTGGAGGACCGCCGGGGGGAGGAGCGCCCCCCTGGTTTCGGGGGCGGCAGCGGGGCCGGGGTTTCCGTGGTGCCGATCGGTTTCCTGGTGGCGGGCCAGGGCAACGTGCGCCTGCTGCCGGTGGACGGAAACGCGATCTACGACCGGCTGGTTGACCTGGCGCCGCAGATCGTCAGCCAGATCCAGGAGTTGCTGGGGCACAACCACGACCGGGTGGAAGATGTGCCGTCTCCGTCACCCCCGCCGCCCACCATTCCCCGCTACTAGCTATAGGCCGCCTTCGCCGCCATCCTCTGGTGGCGTACGACCGGTCTTCCTTCCTTCCTTCCTTCCTTCCTTCCTTCCTTCCTTCCTTCCTTCCTTCCTTCGCTGCCCGTCTTGACCACGGGGAACTGATCTTATGCCGTTTGCCCATTCACGCCGCCGCCTTCCCCTGGTCACGGAAATGTAACCTGCGTGACACGTGAAGGAAAAGTTAAGGCCGTAGAGTATGACCATGCGATGTATACCCCACCGGGGTACGGTAGGTGACAATGAGATGGAACGCGACAAAGAGGACCTGCTGGGCCGCCTGCGCCGAATCGAGGGGCAGGTCCGGGGTATTCAGAAAATGATCGAAGAGGACCGCTATTGCGTGGATATCCTGCTTCAGATCAGCGCGGCGCGGGCCGCCATCCAGAAAGTGGGGTTATCCTTGTTCCGGAGCCATACCCGCGGCTGTGTCGCCACCGCCCTGCGGGGAGAGGATAGCGGGCGGGTAATCGACGAGTTGATCGACACTATGGAGAAGTTCTCTAGTTAGTTACTCCGCGATACTATTGAAGGGGGGTGAGATCATGCTGTGCAAACAGTGGATGCTGCGGGCGGTAGCTCACTGCGACAAGGGGCACTCCGGGCGGTCCCGGGCAAGACGGTAAACTGCCCCCGGGTGGAAGGGGGCTGTCGTGGGCCGACCCCCTTTCCACCACTTACCCGGTTTAGTGCGGATAGTATCCCCTGTTATGGTGATAATAGCTGATAACTTCTTAAGGGCGGTTTCTATAAAATAGTCGTGATATCTATACTGGAGGTGGAATTATTTACGCTGATAGATTTTAGAGTTTCCGATTATTAAAGAGAATTGCGTTGGTAAACAAGCCAACAGGTGATAGATTGTGCTGTGACCGCTTTGGTTATGGCAGTAAGAACTTGAAGTGATGAGTGGAGGTGTAGCAACTATGAAAGATGCGGCTGCGGCGACTAAAGCAGCAAGTTTTCGGGTTACCGGCATGACCTGCGCCGCCTGCGCGGGCAGGATCGAACGGGGGCTCAAGGGCGTGCCCGGCGTAGTGTCCGCCGGGGTAAACCCGGCGACCGAAAAGGCGTCCGTGGAATACGATGCCACCCGGGTGGACGAAAAACTCCTGGTCGAGAAGATCAAGGACATAGGCTACGGGGTGGTCCTGCCCCGTTATGACGTGGGTATCACGGGTATGACCTGCGCCGCCTGCGCGGGCAGGATCGAACGGGGGCTCAAGAGCCTGCCCGGAGTTATGGAGGCCAATGTGAACCTGGCCATGAACCGGGCCGGCATAGTCTACAACCAGGCCGAGGTGTCCCCGGCGGACATCAGGGCCAGGATCGTCGACACCGGCTACGGGGCCATTGAACTGGAAGAAGCAGGAAATAGGGAAAAGGACGCGCGGGCCAGGGAGATCCGCCGCCTGCTGTGGCTGTTCGTGTTGAGCGGCATATTGTCCCTCCCGCTCCTGGTTTACATGCTGGCCATGCTGTTTAACGCGCGCGCCTATCTGCCCCAGTTCCTGTTCAATCCCTACTTCCAGTTCGCCGTGGCGACGCCGATCCAGTTCGGACCCGGCCTGTTCTTCTACAGGGACGCTTACTTCGCCCTGAAGAACAAGAGCACCAACATGGCGGTGCTGGTGGCCCTGGGCACCAGCGCGGCCTACTTCTACAGCGTCTGGGCCACCTTCTGGGGTCACTTCGACGTGTATTACGAGGTCGGCGGGATCATCATCAGCCTGATCCTTCTGGGTAAATTTCTGGAGGCCTTCGCCAAGGGCCGGACTTCCGAAGCGATCAAGAAACTGATGGGGCTGCAGGCCAAAACGGCCCGCGTGATCAGGGGCGGTGCCGAGGTCGAGATACCGGTGGAGGAAGTGGCGGTTCACGACCTGATCCTGGTCCGGCCGGGCGAAAAAATCCCGGTGGACGGCGTGGTCAGGGAAGGAAACTCGACGGTCGACGAGTCCATGCTCACCGGCGAGAGCCTGCCGGTGGACAAAGGACCTGGCGACGAGGTCATCGGGGCCACCATTAACAGCGTGGGCCTCCTGAAGATGGAGGCGACCAAGGTCGGCCGCGATACCGCGCTGGCCAACATCATCCGGATCGTGGAGGAGGCCCAGGGATCCAAGGCCCCCATCCAGCGTATGGCCGACATCATCTCCTCCTATTTCGTGCCGGTGATTATCGGCATCGCCGTGGTCGGCTTCCTGGCCTGGTACTTCGGCTTCGACCCCGGCAACTTCACCCGGGCGCTTTTGGCCGCCACCGCCGTACTGGTTATCGCCTGCCCCTGCGCCCTGGGCCTGGCCACACCCACTTCCATCATGGTGGGTACCGGCCGGGGGGCGGAGAGTGGCATCCTGATCAAGGGGGGCGAGCACCTGGAGAACGCCCACCGCCTGAACGCGGTCGTGATGGATAAGACCGGCACCCTGACCCACGGCAAGCCTACGGTGATCGCTGTGGTTACGGCACCGGGCACGGCGCTCTCCCACGAAGAGATCCTGCGCCTGGCGGGCCGGACCGAGACCGCTTCGGAACACCCCCTGGCCCGGGCGGTGGTGGAGTACACCCGCGGCAAAATCGGCGAGGTGCAGGTAGCCGAAGAGTTTCAGGCCGTGCCCGGCCGCGGCGTCCTGGCCACGGTGGAGGGAACACGGGTGGCCTTCGGTAACGTGAGGCTCATGGACGAACAGGGTATTTCCCACGCCGGGATGGAGAACGAGGCCGGGAAGCTGGAAAACCAGGGAGCCACGGCTATGTACCTGGCTCTCGACGGAAGCGTTACCGCGGTATTCGGGGTGGCGGACACCCTGAAGGAGAACGCCGCCGAGGTGGTGGCGGAACTGAAGGAAATGGGCATCGAGGTCTGGATGATCACCGGGGACAACCACCGGACGGCTCAGGCCGTCGCCCGCCTGGCCGGGGTGGAGAACGTGCTGGCCGAGGTGCTGCCGGAGGACAAGGCGCGGGAAGTGGCCAGGCTCAAGGAGGCCGGCAAGTCGGTGGGCATGGTGGGGGACGGGATCAACGACGCCCCGGCCCTGGCCACGGCCGATGTGGGCTTCGCCATCGGTACCGGCACGGACATCGCCATGGAGGCGGCCGATATTACGTTGATGAGCGGCGACCTGCGCGGCATCGCCGCCAGCATCCGCCTTTCCCGTGCCACCATCCGGAACATCCGCCAGAACCTGTTCTGGGCCCTGATTTACAACTCCATCGGCGTTCCCATCGCTTTCGCCGGGCTGTTGAACCCGGTCATTGCCGGGGCGGCCATGGCCTTCTCCTCGGTGTCGGTGGTCAGTAACGCCCTGCGGCTGAAGCGGTACGATCCGTACAAGGCGAAGGGGCAGCGCAAACTTGCCGTAAAGGAAGTGCCCGCCCGGTCGGTGGCCTGACCGACGGGTAACGGCGGTTTTGGGCGCCCGCCGATGGGAACATCGGGTTTTTCACCGCTGGGAAAAGGAGGTGCCGGATGATCCGGATCACACTGCCCGTGGAAGGCATGACCGGTAACCTCTGCCGGACGGTGGTGGAGCAGGCGCTTATGAAGGTGCCGGGCGTCAGCCGGGCGGAGGTCGACCTGACCGCCGGGAAGGCTCTGGTTGGCTACGATCCGGCACTGGTTACCAGGGTCCGGCTGGTCAGGGCGGTGGAGGACGCCGGTTACGGCGTGCCCTCCGGGGGGATCGCCGCCTGTTTCGCCCGCGGCACGGCGGCCGGGTGATGGTCTTGCGCCCGGTAGCGCGGAGCGCCGCCAGTCGTCCGGCTTTCTAGCAGCATAGCGGTGAAAGGAGGTGATAACATGGCCCAGATAACATTGCCCGTGGAAGGGATGAGTTGCAATCACTGCAAGATGGCGGTGGAGAAGGCGCTCTTAAAGGTACCCGGCGTGAGCAAGGCGGAAGCGGACCTGGCCGATAAGAAGGCCTCCATCGATTACGATGAGGCGAAAGCCTCCAGGGAACAACTGGTCAACGCGGTAACGGACGCCGGTTACACCGTCGCGGAACCCGTGGCCGAAAAGGGCGGGGGGTGCTGCTGCTAGCCAGGCGGGGGACATACCGCCGGTAGTGTGAATAGCGAAAAGCCGGCCCCGGCAGAGTTATCCGCCAGGCCGCCCGGCGTGGTGGAAACGGCCTCCGGGTGAAGTGAGGGGGGGCAAACGCCCCCTCACGGCGGCTGGCCAACGAAGAAGCAACCCGGTCCCGAAAGGGAAGGGCACTGTTTTGTCTTACGATGTCATCGTGGCCCGGCAAGGGATGCGGGTTCTTGCTGTTGGAAAGAAACTGCTACGCCCGCTTACAGGCTTCGCCATAGGCGTCCTACCGTGCCGGGGGCTTCGAGTGCCACGGCTGTCAACGTCTGCGGAGATTTACGAAGGCGACCAGGTCATCGGCCGGTGGGGGTCGCGATACGGTCACCGGGACGTTGTTTAGGTATAGAAGAATAACCGATCGATAGGGGTGCACGGTGATGAAGCTGTTCGATCAATTCAGGGGAATCGTGGCCGGTCAGCAAATATCTTCGGAATACCTGGCCGGCTACAAAAGACTGGGCGAGCAGGTGTTCGAGGTCGAGGTGGAACTCGCCCGGGCGGAAAGCGCCCCGGCGCGCGCCCTGCTGCGCGCGGCCAAGAGCCTCCAGGTGATGGGCGACGCCTTGTTGAGGGACGTGTATGCTGACAATAAAATGGCTTACCACGTGCCGGCGATAACCCGCGACCAGGCGGAGGCATGGTACGGCCGGATTCCGGAACTGTTGGTGGCGGCCCGGCAGGAGGCTTGCTTCGCCGGAGCCGGCAAGGTCCAACTGCCGGTCCGGTTCGGGATGAAATACGATATGCAGGGGATGTGCCCGATCGAGCATCTGACCGGCATGCGCCGGGCGGCCGACGAGATGGAGAACCTGATCAAGGACGGGGTAACAGACGCCCGATCGCAAGGTGAGACTTACCGGAGCGCGATTCTTCTCTTTGAAGAAGCCCGGACGCGGCGGGCATCCGGGGACGCGATCGTCGGTTCGATCCTGGACGGGCGGAGGCTTCCCCCCGCAAGCCACGAAGACGCCGAAAAACATTACTGGGTGGCGCTGGAGGATTACCTGCTGATCGCCCAGGCGTTGGAGATTCCCGCCCTGGCCGATAAAAAACCCGCGGCCACGGTAAAAAAGAGCAGGCTGGACTCCGATGACGTGTTCAAGGTGACGTCGCCTGCGGCCCTTGAGGAAATCCGCCGGCGTCCCGGCGAGTACGCCCAGGCCCGGCGGGATTTCGCCGAGTTGTGGGCCGGACACCGGGTCAGCGACGCGGAGCGGGAGTACGAAAACACGGTTGACGCCCTGGCGGCGTCGGGCGGTATCAAGGAAGACGGTTACTGGTATTGCTGTCCCTTTCCGCCCGTATACAAAGTGATGCGCGGTCCGGTGGAGGTGGCCGGTCACACCGTTGCCGAAGGCCACGTCTTCGTCTGGAACTACCGGGAAGGGCGGTTGGTCACCCAGGCGGGCTTCCGTGCCGCCGACTCGCGGCATTACTGCGCCGACGATTCCCGGTACGACGCCGGTTCCCGGGGGTCCGGGCACCATTGTTGTTAGTACCTCCGTTACCGGACGAAGGCGGGGAAAACCCCGATGCCCGGTCCGGGGCGAAGAAGTCTCTTCCGTACCGGTGGCGCGGCGCGGGTGGCCGCGCTGGCTTGCGGCGGGAGTGCGCTTGTCGTATGATAGATGATAATCACTGGAGGATTCGGGCGCCCGGCAGGGGAAAATACGGATTTCCGGCCGGCGGTAACCGCCCGGGAAGGGAAGCCGACATGTCCTACGATGTCATCGTGGCCGGCGGCGGTCCGGCCGGATCCGGGCTGGCCGTCTTCCTTGCCGGCGCCGGGATGAAGGTCCTGTTGCTGGAGAAGAGCCGCTATCCGCGTTTCAAACCGTGCGGCGGCGCGCTGTCGCCACGGGTGGCGGAACTCCTTGATTTCCCCTGGCGGGAGATTGTCCGGGACACGGCCGGCCGGGTCGATTGCCACCTGGGGCCGGGCCGCCGGGTGAGCGTCGAGTACGGCGAACCGGTGGCCTACCTCGTAGAACGGGACGACTTGGACAGCCTTTTGGCCCGGCGGGCGGCCGCCCTCGGGGCGGAGGTGCGGGAGGACTCGCCGGTAACCGGTGTGGAGTTGGCGGCGGAAGGGGTTACCGTGGCGACCGGGACCGGAAAATACCGGGGCGGGCTTTTGGCCTGCGCCGACGGGGTCCACAGTTTGGCGGCCCGCCGGACCGGTCTGTACGGGTCGCGGAGACTCGGGGTCACCCTGGCCGCGGAACTGGTCCCCAAAGATCCGGAGCGTTTCCGGGGCCGCATGGTTATCGACCTCGGGGCCTGCCGGGGCGGCTACGGCTGGATCTTCCCCAAGGGCGACCGGCTCTCGGTCGGCCTGGGCAGCTTCGGCCGGGTGGCGGACCTGCGATCCCTTTTGTCAGCTTTTCTGGCCGGCCACGGCCTGGGCGATCATACCGTCGCGCGTCAGAGGGGTCACCTCATCCCGGCGGACGGCAACCTGAAGCGAATCGTGGCCCGGGGCCGGGTGTTCCTGCTCGGCGACGCGGCGGCGCTGGTCGACCCGTTCACCGGCGAGGGCATTTATTACGCCGTCTTGAGCGCCCGCCTGGCGGCCCGGGCCATTCTGGCCGGAGACGGGGAGGCGGCGGCGTCGTACCAGCAACTGGTGGACGGGCAAATCCGCCGGAATCTGGCGACGGCCGGAAGAATAGCGCGGCTCTTCTACGCCCTGCCCGCTCCTTTTTTCGCCCTCGTCGAGCGACATCCGGAACTGGCGGAAAGCGTCATCAGGGCGGCCTACGGCGCGACCGGCTACGCTTCCCTCGCCTGGGGCCGGGCGGGCTTCCGGCGGATCTGGCGCAAGGCTTTCGGCCACCCGGTTTCCCGGGAACCGTGATAATCTGGTTGGAATGCCGGCTGGGATTCCAGAGGAATCGGTGAGATATCGGCGTTCCAGAAGAACCCCTTTGGCATCTGTTTCTTCGACCCACACCCACCCTCCGGCGACCCACCCCCTGGATGGGTACCCCGACCCGGAAGTCGGGGGCTTGCCTTCGTTTCGCGGCGCGATGGGATCGGGTCCGGAGGACCTGGAGGCTGCGGTGAGAAAGGCGGGGCGGTATTGACGCGGCCGTAATACAAAGAGGTTCGCCCGTATTTCAAGAACGAACCTCCCGACCACAACCACCCGGTCTTGCGTACCAGTTTGCCATACAGCAATTTTTAGTACGCCATTCAGTGGTTTTCGATAATAGTTTGGCCAGTTTCGGGTCGATTATTCAACTCAAATACTGAGAGACATGGAAATATTTTTGAATCAAATTGACGAAGACAAATACATGCCCTTACTGTTTTCTGTGCTGACAAATCATGGAGATGTATCCTCCGGGCGGTTCGAAAGGATGCATCTTCCTACGGCATTGATTTATATTTTTGAGCATAGAGTGGCGGTCTACCTATATTCCGTTAATTCTGTTAGTACTTTTTCCATTATTGGCGTGGGTTTACGTTTGCCGTTTTTAGGAATGGGAATAAGGTAATTGTCGTCTATATACCGACAGACTGCAGCACCTCGCGTTTCTCCTGACATTTGACTTCTTATTGGATCATACGGACGGTTATTTAGAAAGCATATCCATTTCTTCATGGTTTATACCCTCCTTTACTCTTATTTAAACTAAATTGTTCGGAATGGTCAGGGTGCCTTGTGGTTGACTACGCTGGTTTGGATAGGAAAGTGTTTATGATTACTGCGGTACCTATACCAAACAGGAGCAGCCCATCTGAAAAGATGAGTATGAGTAGGTTCTCTACGCGCTTAGTCACTTGGCGTACCTCCTTTCCGACAGGTGCCAACGACCTTTTGGAGGCAGATGGTATTTATCCTTTTTATGTACCATACAACTTTCCAGTTGATTCAGAAGAAGTTAACCGCTCGAAGTTAGATTGGGAGATGTCGTCAAACCTGACCCGGTAGTCACCAATGTTACGCATCCTGAACCAAGCGTTGCACATGGGCCCAGCGCTCCTGAGCCAAAGCGAATCTGTAGATGTATTATAAAACCCCTGGCCAGAAAAAAGCAACTATATTTTTAGACTTTTTAGGCTTTTTAGAATATTTTTATAATTATGTACCGTTTTATCACAATGTTTTTTTGATTGTGATAGTGATTGCAAGTTACTAATTACCGTGATATTCGGAATTGCGCCTGCAGTAATGGACTCATCATACCGGAAAGGCTTACCCTTTTCCGGTCAAGAGTGTTCGAAGTATGGCTATATTCACAAAGATAACCGGAACGGGAAAGTGTTCAGCTGCAAGCATTGCGGTCATACGTAGGATGCTGACAAAAGCGCAGCTAAAAACATCGTAAAGCGTTTTTCTGACGAAGAGTCGCGTAAAATTGCCAAGAGATACTTCTGGAACCACGCATTGCGCCGTCAAAAGGTCCTGGAACTGCATCTGCAAAGAGCAGGTAATGGCCAAGCGGTGTAGCTAAACAACTATGAAGCCGTAAGGTCACATCCGGCCGCTGAAAAGGCGGAACACCTCGCAGCAGATGGCGGAAGCTCCGCCCTCTGCTGCGAGGTTTCACGACCTGAAACAAGATCAGCGGAATTTGGTTTTCCAGCTAAAAGTTTCCGGTCATCGGGTTCCTTCCGGTACCTGTCGCCAACTCGCCCAGGTTGGGGAGCGGAGGTCGGCACCTATTGAACTTTTCCGGCCCCGGATATCAGACAAGTTCCACCTTTTGCCGGTTGGCTTCGATGTGGGCCAAAATAGCGTCGGATGCTTTGACAGGGTCTTTTTCTATGCCGAGCAGGCCACCGGTGAGATGCCGGCAGTCCTCGGTCAACAGTTTGACCAGGTTCGGCGCCCCGGTGACGGTGGGCACGGGATTGACATAAGTGTACAGGCCGAGGGCCAGGGAAAAAATGGCGTCGACAGTGGCTTTTTGTTCCATGTATTCGGGCGCCGCGACGGCGACGGGCAGATACGGCAGCGGTACACCGCCCAAGGCGTCCGAAACATCATGCAGAAAATCAGCCAAACGTCCGGTATCGGTGCATGTTCCGTAGCTCAAAACCGGCGGAATACCCAGTTGCCGGGAAACCTTTTTCAAGCCCGGGCCGGCGAATTCCCTGGCTTCGGGGTGACACAAGCCAGCCACCTGCAGGGCACCGTTACCGCATCCAAGCGAGAGAATCAACAGGTCACGTTTGATCAACTCCCTGGCGATTCTCACGGTGTGGACGTCCTGACCGGAATCTCTCAGCGTGGTGCAGGAAACAAGTCCCACCACCCCTCTCAGGTCGCCGTCCCTGACGGCCTTCAGCAACGGTTCGAGCGTTCCACCGAGGGCCGCGGCGATGCTTTCGTTACAGAAGCCTACCATGCTTTCCCCGACGGGCAGGCCGGCAACCGGTTGAACTGAAGAGCGGCGTGTTGCAAAGTTGTCGATGGCCATCTGCAGAAGCCGGGCCGCCTGCTGCCCGGCCTCTTTTGGCTCGTAATCAATCCGGTCCGTGACGCCTTCGAACGATACAAGTTCGCTAACCGGTACGAGTTTGAACCGGTACTTTTGCGCGTATAGAGGGTCGACGGGCATGGAACAGTTCATGTCACACGCGAAGAGATCCACGCACCCGCTGGCCATCACCGCCTCCTGCATGATCCAGTTGCCGGTGAAACCGTAGAGCACGTCATCCATTTCCCATCTCTGAATCATTTCCTGGCCTGTTTCAATGTTGGCGATTACGCGCAAGCCTTTGGCGCCTTCTTGTCTGGCTTTTTCCTGCCATTCCCGGCGGCGGGCCAGTTGGACCATGGCGAAGCCCAAAAACGGTTCGTGCCCATTAGGCAGGACGTTGACGTAATCCGGGTCGAGTACGCCCATGTCCACGCGCATCAGGTGGGGTCTGGGAATGCCGAAAAGTATGTCCTGGCAATATTCGTTGATTATCTGACTCTGATAGGCCATGGCCGTGCCCAGACGCATCGCTTTCAGGGCGAGGCTCGCGTAATTGCCGTCCACATTGGTCAGGCAGGAACTTGTGGCGAGCATGATCTCCCGATGGATTCCCTGCGGGAAAATATTCAGTTTCCGCCAGTTTTCTTTCCGTTCGGCCGGGGCCAGGGCTTCTACGATCATGCTTAGTCCGTCCGGTCTGTTGAAGTCGGCAGCGGCGAACTCGCACAGACGAAGGGCAATTTCATCCGTAGCGCCCCCGATGTCCAGTCCCAGCCGGGCGGCGAAGGATCTCAGTTTGTCAGGCTCGGTGATTTGGAAAGGAGTCCGGCCCTGGGCCGTGGCTCGCAAAGTTTTCAGGGTTTGCTCCGTATGATAGTGGTAGGTGGAGGCGCCGAGCACGTTTCGCAAGAGCATCATCCGCATGGCCATACCGTCCGCGGTAATACCGCAGACACCCTTTTTGTCCTTGGCGGCATCCGCGCGGCAGGGACCGTTCGAGCACAGGTCGCAACGCGCTCCCGCCTGGCAGAAAGGGCACCTGCTGTCAGGATTGCCACCCAGGCCCTGGGCCTCATATCGATCCCATATACTGGTCATCCCGTCCGCTTGGAGACGGCTGTACATCCGCCGCACCGACTCATGGTAGGAAACCCTGTCTTCCTGCATGGATACGAATTCCCCCTCTAAGAACTTTTCCCGATGTGTTTCACCGTTCCTAAGTACATGGACAAGCATGTACAATACTACGTTTTATTATGATTGAACTACGACGGCACGTAACAGTCAAAGGTTTGCTGCCAATAAACTATCTTTGACCGACGCAGGGCGAACGGTTTTCCCCGCGATTCCCAGGCGGGAATCACACCCGCCGTTGGAACCGGCTCATCCGCACTGCCCGCAGACTTGCACCCGCAAGCAGGTTTTAACGAATCGGTCACAGTCAGGGCCGTACTTCCCCGGACGAAGGATCCACCCGGTTCATCCAGCCGGTGCCTGAAAG
>JAJYZD010000249.1 GCA_021800315.1 Bacillota bacterium
CGTGCCGAACGGAAGTGGAACGGGTTCACATGGGCGGGGTACCCGCCCGCAGGGTGGGTCAGGCGGCTTTATACGGAGAGCCGACGCCTGCACCGCTGACCGGAAGCTACACAGAGATGCAGAAGCCTCCGCGGATGGGCCGGTTTTTCCTGACTTACGCGGCGGACGACGGATCCCGTCACGGTCAGGCCGCACGTTATACCCTCGCGGATGACGGCAGGTCTTTGGATATCGGGCTTTTACTGCCGGACAGACCGGACCCGGCAGCCGATGCCTGGTCGTGGTGTTCCTTCACGCTGGCCTTACCGGACATCGTGGTTACCGAGTTGACTCGCGACGGGAGACTGCAGGCTCCCGACCTGCGCCAGCTGGCGGACGGGCGGTGGGTGCTACGGTTCGGCTCACGTTCCATCCGGTGGGACCGGCATGAACGCCGGGTTTTCGCGACAACCGGCACCGACCGGTGACGTTAGTACCTGGACCGTGGAAAGCGAGACCAGGCTGGATCACAACGGAATGTCTTTCCGCGAACTGCCCGACTGAACCACTGCCGGCTGTTAAAGTGTGGCAGTAAAGAAAAGCAGTGCGAAAGCGTACCGAGAAACTCCTTTGAGCCGGAATACCTACCCCAAAGGGCTTTTATGTGGCGGGGTATTCAATATAACTGGGTGCTATAGGTGCTTTACAGGGAAAATGTGGCCTGTACTGCGACATAAGTAAAGAGATGTTTTATAACGACCCACCAAACTTACAGAAACACGAGGAGGAATTGTTATGTGGAACCAATTGAGAACTGATGAGTATGAAGGGATGCTGGCAGAGACAATCACAATGACCGGACATAACGGCGATCAGATACACGCCTACTTTTCTCGACCGCTGGGAAAGGGACCGTTCCCGGGGATAGTATTGATTCCTCATATGCCTGGGTGGGATGAGTTCTGCCGCGAGACATCCCGCCGGTTCTCCCAGCATGGCTATCTTGCTGTTTGCCCCGACATTTATTGCCGGTTCGGACACGGGTCTCCTGATGAGATATCGGCAAAAGTCCGCGCCGCAGGTGGCGTTGCCGATGACAGCGTGATGGGGGATTGTGAGGGGGCCTTTCGCTACCTGGGCTCTTTGCCTTATTCCAACGGCAAGGCAGGCGTAATAGGTATGTGCTCCGGCGGGCGCCATGCCTTTCTCGCGGCGTGCAGGATCAGTGGTCTTAAGGCGGCCGTTGACTGCTGGGGCGGCCGCGTGGTCGTCTCAAAAGAAGATCTGACCCCTGCCCAGCCTGTTGCTCCAATTGACTATACACAGCAACTGGGTTGTCCTCTGCTAGGGTTGTTTGGCAACGAGGATCAACACCCCACGCCGGAACAGGTGAACTTGCACGAAGAAGAACTTAAGAAACATGGAAAGAATTATCAATTCTATCGCTATGATGGCGCGGGACACGGCTTTTGGTATTATGACCGGGACATGTACCGACCAAAACAGGCCATGGATGCATGGCAGAAGACCTTTGATTTCTTTGGGGAACATCTCCGGAGTCAGGGCTGATGATCTTAAAGACACACGCGTCTGGAGGAAACAGGTTGAAATGCAAGGGGAAATCCTCATTGGTACCAGGGCTTCCGGGCCATTCGTGGTCATGGCGAAGCCAGTCGGTCCGCTCTGTAACCTGGCATGCAGTTACTGTTATTATTTAGAGACCGGGCGTTTTTATAGAAGTCCGCATCAATTCAGAATGTCAGACAGTCTGCTTGAACTATATGTCCGCCAATGCATAGCGGCAAACCCGGGGCCTATCGTGCAGTTTACATGGCATGGCGGGGAGCCGACGCTGGCCGGACTTGATTTCTACCGGCTTGCAGTGGACCTGCAGAAGCGATACCTCCCGGAAGGATGGAGTGTATGGAACAACCTCCAGACAAATGGGATTCTTCTTGATGATGAGTGGTGCTCGTTTTTGGCGGACGCCCAATTTGATGTGGGACTGAGCATAGATGGCACACAATGGCTGCATGACGAGTGCCGAAAAGACCACAGCGGTCACGGCACTTATGGACGGGCGGTCGCGGCTGTGCGCCGGTTGCAAGCCCATGGCATTCAGCCTGATTTGTTGTGTACAGTAACCTCCGCCACCGCAAAAGAACCTATCGCCGTTTATCGGGCGCTGCGGGACCTCGATACGGGATGGATCCAGTTCATACCCATCGTGCGACGCACAACGGAAGGACGGACGACGGCGGAATCCGTGACCGGCGAGGGATACGGATATTTCTTGGGTACAATTTTCGACGAATGGATCCGCCACGATTTCGGAAGACTGGACATACAACTGTTCGCCGAAATGGCTCTGATATTGTCCGGGGTGCCGGCCGGCTTATGCTGGATGGCACCGACATGCGGTCGAGTGCTCGTCGTCGAGCATGACGGCGGTGTTTACTCGTGCGATCACTTTGTTACGCCTGACCACCGCATCGGTGACATTGAGACTGCTCCGCTAAGTACGCTGGTAGATGTACCGGCACAGCGCCGCTTCGGCAACGACAAGCAAGCCGGCCTTCCTTTGCAGTGTCGCTCTTGTTCCTGGTTGGAGATATGCAATGGGGGGTGTCCTAAAGACCGGTTCGCTTTAGCAGAGAATGGTGAGCCTGGACTCAATCATCTCTGCGGCGGTTTACGCCGGTTCTTTGCTCACGCTGAGCATCCATTAAGAAAAGTCACGCAGTTAAGGAAACGCGGTTTAACTCCCAACGCCGTTATGGCCGAACTGCGTGCCGAGTCACTGGCCCGGTGGCGCGGTGTCGGACGGAACGACCCATGTCCCTGCGGCAGTGGCCGCAAGGCGAAGCATTGTTGCTGGTCCAAGCGGTGGTAAGTGATCCGCCGCCCAGGGTAGCCGCGAACCCAACCGGCGCGTGCGGCGTTGGGTCAACCGGTCCTGAAAAAAGGTCGTGACCATCCCCGGCAGCGGTACTCCCGGCAACAACAGCCATCCGCAACCAAACCCCCCGGGTAATTCACCCGGGGACAGGTGGGGACGGGCCGGAATGCTTCCGTCCGTCCCCGCTGGAAACCGTGCCAAGGCTTACTTCCCGCCGGCCAGCCGCAGATACCTTTCGTACCGGTCCCTGGCGTCCTGTTCCGTCTTATCGAACAACTTCCCGGCCTCCGCCGGAAACAACTGCTTCAATGACGCGTAGCGGACCTCGCCCTCAATGAATTCCCGGAAGGAACCCGTAGGTTCCTTGGAGTCGAGGATGAACGGATTCTCTCCCTCTTTGGAGCGGTCCGGGTTGAACCGGTAGAGGTGCCAGTATCCCGCCTTCACCGCTTTGTCCATTTCGTCCTGGGAGTGTCCCATGCCGGCCTTCAGGCCGTGGTTGATACAGGGGGCATAGGCGATGATGAGGGATGGACCGCGATAAGCCTCCGCCTCTTTGATGGCTTTGATGGTTTGGGTCTGGGAGGCGCCCATGGCGATCTGCGCGACATACACATAGCCGTAGGACATGGCCATCAGCCCGAGGTCCTTTTTCCCGGTCTTCTTCCCGGAAGCCGCAAATCTGGCTATGGCCGCAGCGGGGGTGGACTTGGAGGATTGACCGCCGGTATTGGAATAGACCTCCGTATCGAAGACCAGGACATTGATGTCTTCCCCGGAAGCCAGGACGTGGTCCAGCCCGCCGTACCCGATGTCATACGCCCACCCGTCGCCGCCGAATACCCAGAAAGACGGTTTCACGAAAAAGTCCCTTCTGGCGGTAATCTCATCGAGGATACCGCCTTGTCCCTTTTCCAGAAGGGGCCGGATTTTGGCGGCCGCGGCCCGGCTAACCGCCGCGTCGTCCATGCCGTCCGCCCACTCCTGGAAACCTTCCCGCAGGGCGGGGGAAATGTCCAGCGCGAGGGCCTCCTTCACCAGGCCGGCGAGGCCTTCCCGGACCTGCCGGACGGCTACCGCCATGCCGTACCCGTACTCGGCATTATCCTCGAAAAGGGAATTGGCCCAGGCGGGGCCTTGGCCCTGCCCGTTGGTGCAGTAAGGCGTGGAGGGCGCGCTCCCGCCCCAGATGGAGGAGCAGCCGGTGGCGTTGGCGATAAACATCCGGTCACCGAACAACTGGGTAACCAGCTTGGCGTAGGGAGTCTCCGTGCAACCCTGGCACGCGCCGGAGAATTCGAGCAGGGGCTGGGCAAACTGGCTCCCCTTGACCGTAAACGGATCCAGGATCCCGGCCTTCCCGGGGACGGTCACGGCGAAATCCCAGTTGGCCCGCTGGGCGGCCACCTCGCCCTCCCGCGGCTTGAGTTCGAGCGCCTTCTTTTTGGCCGGACACGTATTGACGCAGCAGCCGCAGCCCAGGCAGTCCAGGGGGCTGACCTGAACGGCGAACGACAGCCCGGCCAACTGTTTGCCGACGGCGGGTATGGTTGCCAGGGAGGCCGGAGCGGCCTCCCATCCGCTCAAAAGGACGGGCCTGATGGCGGCGTGGGGACAAACCAGGGAACACTGGTTACACTGGATGCAGTTCTCCTTGATCCAACGGGGCACGAAGTCGGCCACCCCCCGTTTTTCGTAGCGCGCGGTCCCCGGGGGGAACCTTCCGTCCGGCACGTCCTTAAAGGCGCTGACGGGCAGACTGTCGCCTTCCAGCCGGCTTATGGGGCCGAGGATGTTCCGGACGAAGGCGGGTACGTCTTCCTCTCCGGCCGGCTGATCCGCGGCCCTGGCCCAGGCGGCGGGCACGTCTATCCTTACCAGGCCGCCAATGCCCCGGTCGACCGCGGCACAGTTCATGCCGACCACATCTTCGCCTTTCCGGCCATAGGCCTCCCTGATGGAATCCTTCAGGTGCCGCACCGCCTGGTCCAGGGGAATAACGCCGGCCAGCTTGAAGAACGCGGCCTGCATAATCATATTGGTCCGGTTGCCCAAACCTAACTCGTCGGCTATCTGTACCGCGTTGATGATATAGAACTGGATCCGGTGATCGGCCATATAACGTTTCACGGACGCCGGCAGTTTTTCTGCCAATGTTTCCGGAGACCAGGTGCAGTTGAGGAGAAAGGTTCCGCCGGCTTTCAGTCCCGACAGGAGGTTTAGGCTGTATACATAAGATTGGTTGCTGCAGGAAACGAAGTCGGCGTCAGTGATCAGGTACGGACACCTGA
>JAJYZD010000250.1 GCA_021800315.1 Bacillota bacterium
GGTGGAGGACTCTGCGGATGGCGGTGGCGACGTGTAAGCGTCCTGCCTTATGCCATTCCGCTAAGGCTCCCTCCTTCTGCGTAATTAGTGCCTATGCTAAGGTTTGCTTACGTTGCTAGGAACGGTTTAGGGTCGCGTCGGGCCCGCGACCGGGTAGAGGATTTCCGCTCGGTCGGGTCGAAGTATTTTAGGAACGAATTGGCTGACGCCCCGGTATGAGCGCGGGGGATGCGGTCGGATCACCTACGGTCCCGGTTTTTCCTTGGCCGGCTTGGCCAGGAGTTTAGCGAGGGACAGGGCGGGTAGAGACCGGTCGGATTCCTGTCCCTGCCGATCCGGCACTTTGGCGAGGAAGAAGGCTACCAGGGAGGCGGCCGTCGCCAGAACGGCGGCCGTCCGGAACATGGGGGGCAGCCCCCGGCCCATCAGGAAACCGAAAAGGGGCGGTCCGGCCGCGACGCCGAAAAAGCGTACGCTGCCGTACAGGGAGGTTATCAGGCCCCGTTCGTCCGGGCCCACGGAACTGGTGATCATGGTGTTCAGGCAGGGCAAAATCAGGCCCGTGCCCGCGCCGGCCAGGGAAATGAAGACGAAGAAGGTCCCCGTGCGCATCCACGCGGGGATGGACAGCAGGTACAGGGAGACTGCCGACAGGCCCAGGCCGATGATGACAAAGAGCCGCATAAGGTTGACCTTTCTCTTGATGACGAAACCGGTCAGGAAAGACGTCGCGCTCATGAAGAGAACGGGAACCGCCAGCGCGCCGCCCCGCTGGATCCCCCCCAGATGGTAGCGTGATTCCAGGTACTCCGAGAGGAAGAACAGAACGCCGAAGAGTACCAGGAGCGCCACCAGGCCGGCCAGGAAGGATGACAGCAAAAAGGCCGTTTTTTGGGCGAAAACCTTTTTCAGGGAAGCCAGGTATTCCTGAAAGCCGGGTGGTTTTTTCAAGGCTTCGGGTTCCCGGGTAAAGAGCCACATGCCGATAACCACCGGAAGCACGAAGACCGGAAAGCTGAGCAAAACCGCATACCAGGCGATCAGGCCGATAGCCGACCCCAAAATGGGGCTCAGGACCTTGCCCAGGCCGTTGGACGACTCGATAATCCCCAGGGCCTGGCTGCGCTCCTGGCCCTGGAAGAGATCCCCGGTCAGGGCCATGGCGATGGGGGAGGTGCCGGCCGCCCCGACACCCTGCAAAACCCGGCCCGCCACCAGCCAGGCATAAGGGTTCAGGGAGGGGGAAAAGGAGGAGGCTCCGGCGACCAGACCGCCCAGGCCGTAGACGACCAGGGCCGGGATGATCACCTTGCGCCGGCCGAACTGGTCGGACAAAAAGCCGGCCAGGGGAATGATCACCCCGGCCGGGACGGAGAAGAGGGTAATGATCAGGCTGGTCCGGAAGGAACCCAGTCCCAGGGCCCGGCCGATGTCGGGCAGTACGGGGATGATCATGGAATTGCCCAGCACCATGATCATTGGCACGCCGGCCAGGGCCAGGAGTTCCAGACGGGTTTTTTTGTTCATCGGGACACCGTCCTTCGGTATTTGCGCGTTCCCATAGTCTTTGCCGCGGGCGGCGGCAAAAATGCGCGGAGGGAAGAGCATGCTGCGGCACATGACGGAGGACGACCTGGCGCAAGTGCGGGAGGTGGACCTGAAGGCGTTCGGGGGGAAGGGCGCGGCGACCCTGCAACCCAGGCGCCGGGAAGTGATGGCCGCCTACCTGGCGGCGGGCGGCGGATTGGTGGCGGATGCCGGCGACGCGGTAGCCGGTTTTGTGTTTTGGCACCGCTGGGGTTCCTACGGTTGGATGGGCCCGCTGGCCGTGGATCCGCTGCACCAGGGACGCGGCCTCGGAAAGAGCCTGGTCGAGACGGCGCGGTCCGCTTTATCCGCCGGAGGCGCCCGGGTGGTCGGGCTGGAAACCTGGCCGGAACAGGGGGAAAACCTCACCCTATACTCCCGCCTGTCCTTTCGGTGGGAAGGCTTCTGCCTGCTGCTGACGCGCAGCACCCTGGCCATAGACGCGGCTATTCCCCGGTCTCCGGTGGACGACCCGGCCCTGGTCAGACGGGTGGCGGCAGCCGTTTTGCCCGGCTTCGATCCTTACCAGGCGGTGGCGGCCTTCGTGCACCAGGGACTGGGCGATCTGTTCGCCGCGGCCAACGGCTTCGTCCTCTGCCAGCGGGGCGGCAGCCGGGAGGGAACGGACGGCCTCGGCCTGGTAAGGCTTCTCCTGGTGGAACCGGGCGCCCGCCGGAACGTGACGGAAAGGCTTTTGGAAACGGCCTGCGCCTATTTCCGGGCGGTGGGAGCGCGGGAAGTGGTATTGCCCCTTTATGCGGACCAACAGTACTGGCTGCCGGGTCTTCTGGCCGGAGGCTGGCGGATAGCCGGGGCCACCCTGCGGGCCTTCTGGCCCGCGCCGCCTCCCGCGCCCCGGGGCACGGCCTTTTACAACCTGGTGGGCTGACGCTCCGGTCTAAATCCGGTTCCTGGTTGGTCGCGCCTTTCTCCTGTCGCCCGGCGGCAGACTTTTTGTCCCGCCGGCTGACGAATGCGGTTTTTCAGCCGGACTGTGGTATGCCCGCTACCCGGCGAACGAAAACTATGGGGAACGAAAACTTGGCGAGGAGGGCTTTGGGGTGCAGCAGGTGAAGGACGAAGTCTGGTGGGTGGGGGTAAAGGACTGGGAGATCCGGCGCTTTCACGGCGAGGAGTACTCGACCCACCGGGGCTCCACCTACAACTCCTACCTGATCAGGGACGAGAAGACCGTCCTGGTGGATACGGTCTGGACTCCCTTCCACGAGAACTTCGTGCGGGAACTGGACGAAAAGATCGGGCTGGACCACGTCGACCTGGTCGTCATCAACCACGCCGAACAGGACCACGCCGGCAGCCTGGCCTACCTGATGGAGAAAATACCGGCCGTCCCCATATATTGCAGTAAGAACGGGGCCGTGCTGATCAAGAAGCATTTCCACCGGGACTTCAACCTCCGGGTGGTGAAAACCGGGGATACCGTCGACACAGGGCGCAACAAGCTGGTCTTCGTGGATGCGCCCATGCTGCACTGGCCGGACAGCATGTTCACGTACGTGGCGGGGGCCAACGTGCTCCTGTCCAACGACGCCTTCGGGCAGCATTACGCATCGTACTCCCTGTTCAACGACCAGGTGGACGCGGCGGAACTCTACCAGGAAGCCCTCAAGTATTACGCCAACATCCTGACCCCTTTCAGCAAGCTGGTCAGGGCCAAGATCAGGGAATTGACCGGTCTGAAGGTCCCGGTGGAGATGATCGCGCCGGCCCACGGCGTCATCTGGCGGGACAACCCCCTCCAGATCGTGGAGAAATACGACCAGTGGGCATCCGACTATAACGAGGGGGGCGTGGTGATCCTCTACGACACCATGTGGGGCGCCACGCGCAAGATGGCCTGGGCCATCGCCCGGGGTCTGGAAAGGAAGGGGGTCCGAGTCAAGGTGTACAACACCGCGCGTTCCGACCACAACGACCTGGTCGTCGAGGTCTTCAAGTCCAGGGGGGTCATCGTGGGCAGTTCCACCATCAACCGCGGCATCCTCAGCTCCACGGCCGCCATTCTGGAGATGATCCGGGGCCTCCAATTCAAGGAAAAGGTCGCCGCTTCCTTCGGCTCTTACGGCTGGAGCGGGGAGTCGCCCGCCATGATCGAGGACAGGCTCCGGGAGGGCGGCTTTCCGGTGGCGGCCGAACACCTGGGGGTGCAGTGGGACCCTTCGACCGGGGATCTTAAGGCCTGCGAGGACTTCGGGGAGGCGTTCGCCGGGGTCCTGTAGATCCCGGGGTCCTTTTCCACAGCGGGGGTCTTCCAGCCCTTGCGCACCAATGGTCCGCGGGGTCCCGTTCGCAGGATGTCATCATGGTGTGGGACGCGGTGAGCGGGCAGGTCAGGCGGGAAATCCAAGACCGGGTACCCGGCGGGGTGAGTGTCTTCGCCCTCACTCCGGACGACCGCCTGGTCCCAAGCAGGAGGCTGACGGTATCCCCGACCGGGCCCTTACCTCTGTTCCCGGCGGGTTCTGTCCATTACCAGGGAGCGGGCCTGTTCCGGAAGCGAAGGATGACCTGGCGGCCTGCGAGGCCTTCAGGTAGGCGTTTACGGGGCCCTGCAACGGGCTGCCCGAGCCCATGCCCCAGGTTGCTGCAAAGGTGCGCCGGTGGCCCGAAATCGGACGGACCGACAAGCAGCCGTCAACAGCCATCCCGGATCTATCGTGGCTCCCGTCGACCGCAAAAACGTGGGTGGTTCCTCTGTTAGTCAAGAGGAAGCCCGTTTGGAAAGGCACCTGTATTGCCCCTGCCACAGCGTCTGCAGACGGGGGAGTTGGTCGTTGAACGCACAAGACAGAAACAAAACCTTACTACAAGAGGCATTCAAGCTTTACTTGAATGCCTCTTGTGTGTATAATAAAAGAATGCGCTTAATACCACTAAACTAGCATTTCTATCTTTCACAATCAGTATATCACAAGCCCGGCGGCCCTGTCAAGTATTTTTTTCCAAAGGAGAGTGTCTTAATGGTTGACTACCAACAAGATCTGCTGGAGGAAACGACATATCTAGACAGGACTGTTGACGTCATTAAGAGAGAGTTGGCCAGTGAAACTGACAAACTGTTAAAGAGGAAAGGTAAATATTCGGTGAACCCGTTTTGATTCTCCCCGTCGCCTCACCGGGTGGGGGGGTGTGGGCTCAAAAAAAGGTGCAGGGATTTTTTCCCATGGACTGGACACGGGTCATTTTATATGATATGCTGGTTCCATGGACACGCAGTGAGAATACGTCAGCCCTGATTTGACGGAAGATCCCGAGGTTTTCTCCGAACCGATTGACTTCTTGGTAAGGGAGGCCGATCGGTGGCGGGAGAAAGCCATTGAGCTGTCTGCTGAAAATTATTCCCTCAGGGCAGAGAATGAGCGACAGGCCCTGCTCGTCGCCGATTTGCAAAAGCAGATCCAGGCGCTGACGGCCAAGGTTAAAGATTTGGCCCACAGGTTGTTTGGCCGGAAAACGGAACAGGACAAAAAGGCGCCTTCGGCTGCCAGCGCTTCTTCCGAGCAAGAAGATTCCTCCGCTGCTAAGCCATCTTCCGAACAAACGCCGCCGCAGCCT
>JAJYZD010000026.1 GCA_021800315.1 Bacillota bacterium
TCTTCAAAACAGTAACGATACAAAAAGTGTACTACCCAGCCTGTAGTACACTTTTTTGACTGACCAGACTGACCGACTGACCATCTCCAGTGCCATTTAATTTGAAAACTCCAGTGCCAATGAAAATTTTCCGGAACAACCACTCAGTCCGCCGAAAATGGTAATATCTACGGCGCCATTTTCCGACGGGGCGGTTTTAAGGAATGCGAACCTCGATGACTTTATGGGTAAGTACTCCGTCGACGGGTGTTTTGCTACCCGGGATGTCATGGCCCGGGCCATTTATACAGAGATTCTTGAAGGCAGAGGCACGGCGGACGCCGGGGTATATTTAGATTTGGGCCATATCCCGGCAGATACCCTGATGGAGAGGTACAGAACACTTTATGACTACCTGGGAGGACGAAGAACGATCCAGGTTGCGCCGGCAGCTCACTTTATGATGGGTGGCGTATCCATCGATGAAAAATGTCGAACCAGCGTTCCGGGGTTGCTTGCAGCCGGCGAGGTTGCAGGAGGTATACATGGCGCCAATCGTCTTGCCGGCAACGCCCTCACCGAGGCGGCGGTCTTCGGGAGCATTGCCGGTCGTGAAGCCGTCCGGGCAAGCCGGGAGTTGGGGAAAATTCCAGTGGTTCAGGATACAGAAGAAATCAGAAACATTACGTCGGTGAAGTACCTGTTCAAAACCGGTGCCGTTTCCGCCGACGAACTTGGACGGATCCGAACCGGCTTACAGAAAACGGTGGAAGAAAGCATGTATGTAATACGTACGCTGGCCGGTCTGGAAAAGGCTATGGCTGACCTGGACGTTTACGCGGAACAGTTGGCGGCGCACCCGGTTGTCAATTATCCAGAATTTTTAGAATCGAGTCAACTTCGGCTAATGTTATCGACGGCGAGAATAATTATTCGGTCGGGATTAAGCCGGAAGGAAAGCATCGGGGCACATTACTGCCTTTGAGCATGCCGCGCAAACCACCGTCTTGGCGCATCCAACAAGAAAGGTGATGGTTCAATGGTATATTATTAATACGCCGGAGTCGGAGAGTAACTGTCACAGTTAAAGAACACTATAGCATGTATATCAAACTAAAAAACTGAAATGGGGGAATAGATTGTGACCGAAAAGAAGCAGCATGAGCGCGATGCGGAGGTAATCGGCAGGTTGGACCGAATCCCCGTATGGCCATATGGGGCAGGCGTGTTGTGGATTGTTGGAATAGGTTATCTCCTCGCATTTTTTGACATTACAAATGTTGCCTTTGGACTACCGGTCTTTAGCAAAGTACTCCACATCGCGCCTTCGCAGGCGTCAATTCCGATTACAGCAAGTCTCCTGGGGTATATTGTGGGGTCCTGGGCAAATTCCAACCTGGCGGACATCGTTGGACGCAAGCGGGCCATCCTGATATCCACCTTGCTTTTCGTCATAGGAAGTATAGCTACAGCTTTTAGTTTCAGTTTATCGTGGATGGTCATCTGGAGGTTCGTAACTGGTATGGGGATCGGCGCTGAAATTGCAGCAATTTCAGCCTATATCGGGGAGATCAGTCCTGCTGCAGTCAGAGGTCGGTACACTTCGCTGGCTACATTGTTTGCAATGATAGGGCAAGCTCTCGTTCCACTTGTAGCACTTGGCTTGGTTCCTAATTTTACCTGGGGATGGCGCGCAATGTTCTTGATAGGGGCACTCGGCGTGCTGACAATATTTTTCTTCAAGGCAATCCCAGAGTCACCTCGTTGGCTGCTTAGTAAAAACCGTTATAATGAGGCCCTATCAATAGTTGACAGCGCAGAAACGAGAGTACTTCAAAAACTAAAGGGTGGGTTGCCTGAACTGGCTAAAACCAGTGAGGAGGTGTCCGGAAAAGGATTTCCGACAATTGAGTTATTGCGCCCACCCTATGTAGGGCGAGTAATTCTCCTTTTTGTACTGTGGTTTATCTGGTATATAGGAACATATAGTTGGCTGGGGCTTGGTCCGACTTTCTTCGTTGAAAAAGGGTATACTCTTACTGGCAGTATTACCTTCCTTTTGGCAGCCTCGGTGGGTTATCCCGTCGGTGCGGTCGTATCGACGTGGCTTGGCGATAGGTATGAGCGAAAATATACCATTCTTGTGGGAATGGTGATATGGACTGTAGCATTTATAGCAATTGCGGTTTTTGCTTCTCCCGTGCTTATTTATGCTAGCGTCTTTATTCTTGCTGCGTCATTGGGCTTCTTCCTGCCATTGACCTATGCACTTACCGCCGAGAGCTTTCCAACGCGCGCAAGGGCAACTGGTGTGGCTCTTACCGATGGAATAGGGCATCTTGGCGGTGCAGTAGGGCCAATTATTGCCATTGCGGTATATCAATGGGGGGGCATATCCTCCGGTTTTACCTCGGTTTTCCTGTTTATGGCGCTAACCGGATTGATAACCATAGTATTGCTTCCCTTTACTATTTCGGCAACCAGGAAATCACTCGAGCTGGTTTCGAAGTAGGGTTGTGGCACTTTGGTTCAAGAGTTTGGCAACCGGCTGAGTACGGTTGCCAAACCGGCCAGGTAACTGCCTTGGCCTATTGAAGGTCTCAGGGATTTGCCATATTGATTATGGAGGGAGGGGCGTACCCTCCCTCCGTTGGTCCGGGGGAAGCTGCCGGATAGAGAAGACGGTCTATCTTTTACCTAACTTTTGCAGGAAATCGCTGAGACAAGTTTAGAAGCGGTGCCGGCTACCTGTGACCGGCAGGCCGGCTTTGCGCGGTAACGAACGCCGGGTCAACGGCGGGGAAGACCGGCGGGAGGGAATAAGTTTAAATCACGCATGTAAAAAAACGACATATGATACACATATAGGGAAGGGGGGGGGTTGGCCGTGCCTAAACCCGTCACGACTTATGCGTATTACCCGGTGGAGACTTATAGGCGTGTGCTGCTTGTTGTTCAAAACTGTGAAGCCGTGTGCGAAAACACGGTTACCTCTGTGCTGGGGATGTGCGACCAGGCAAGGGTAATGCAGGTTAGGATGCTATGTGATTGCGCGGATATGTGTGCTCTTACCGCGAAATATATTGCCAGGTGTAGTATGCTCGCCAAAAAACATGCGGTTATATGTGCTGATATCTGCGAAATGTGCGGAAATCATGGTCTGATGCAACCGGATGGCCAATCAAAGGAGTGCGGGCGGATTTGCCTCGAGTGTGCAAAAGAATGTGTGGACTTTGCCGGCATGAACATGCCCTATGGGCGCGCCTGGGCGCCGGGTTACGGATTCTTCGGCCGAAAATAGCAGGCGGGAAGAAGAAAACCGGGTTTATCCACGGATCAATCGAGTTTCCGTGGATTCCGACGGGCTCATCACTGCTCTTTCGCGCGGCGGCTTCAGCCGCCGCTTCCCTTTGCCGCCGTCGTCAGGTTTACCCGGGAGAACGATGGGCGGCGGGCATACTTTACTCTAGGTCAACAGGCTGCAAGATTCTACTATGAAACGGGCGGGGAAGCAGACGGCGGAACGGACCGGCCGCCGGTAGCCGCGCCGGAGGTTGGGGTGCCCTTCAAGCGGGGGGCGCGTGCGCGGGGAACCGCCCCGAAGCCCGTTTTTTTGACCGCGGCGGCAGGAGATGCTACCGGCAGGCGCGAATAACCACAAATGTTTTGGTGTTTCTATTAATTGGAGGGGGGAAGGGAGAGAATCCATGTACAAAGTCCTGAAAAAGACAGAACTGGCACCATCGATTCTGGATCTCTATGTGATCGAGGCCCCGAAGGTGGCCGCCAAAGCGCGGGCGGGGCAGTTCATTATCCTGAGGATCGACGGGCAGGGTGAGCGGATTCCGCTTACCATCGCCGATTTCGACCGGGAGAAGGGCACGGTTACGCTGGTGGCCCAGAGAGCGGGCAAGACCACTACCCAAATGGGCAAACTGCGGGCCGGGGACAGCATTGCGGATTTCGTCGGACCGCTGGGCGAGCCCACCCACATTGAGAATTACGGACGGGTGGTCACGGTAGGCGGCGGCGTCGGCGTGGCCCCGACCCATCCCATAGCCCGGGCCCTCAAGGAGGCCGGCAACGAGGTTATCAGCATCATCGGCGCCCGCACCAGGGACCTGCTTTTCTGGGAAGAGGAAATGCGCAAGGTTTGTACCCGGCTTCTGGTCACTACGGACGACGGTTCTTATGTCCGCAAGGGGTTCGTCACCGACGTCCTGAAAGAGGTCATGGACGAGAAGAAACCCGACCTGGTCGTGGCCATCGGTCCGCAGCCCATGATGCGGGCGGTCTGCAACCTGACCAGGGAATACGGAGTCAAGACCATCGTGAGCCTAAACTCCATCATGGTGGACGGTACCGGCATGTGCGGTTGCTGCCGGGTCACCGTGGGCGGCAAGACCAGGTTTGTCTGCGTGGACGGCCCCGATTTTGACGGCCACGAGGTGGATTTCGCCGAACTGGCCCGCCGGTCGGCCCTGTACCGGGAGCAGGAGAAAGATTCCCTGGACCGCTACACGCAGCGCTGTCAGTGTCATGGGGGTGAGCACTGATGGCTGAAGAGAAGAAGAAAAAGGTCATTATTCACAACAAAACGCCCATGCCTGCCCAGGATCCCGTGGCCAGGTCCCGTAACTTCCAGGAGGTGGCCCTCGGCTACACGGAAGAGGACGCCCGCCTGGAAGCCGGTCGTTGCCTGCAGTGCAAGAACGAGCCCTGCCGGCAGGGATGTCCGGTGGAAGTGAATATTCCCGCCTTCATTAAGTTGATCCAGGAAGGCGATTTGGACGGCGCCATCGCCAGGATCAAGGAGAACAACCCCCTGCCCGCGGTGTGCGGCCGGGTCTGTCCTCAGGAGAGCCAGTGCGAGAAATACTGTACGCTGGGGGCCAAGCACGACCCGGTGGGCATCGGCCGTCTGGAGCGTTTCGTGGCCGACCGGGAACTGGGCCTGGGGGTCACACTGCCCGGCAAGGCGGCGTCAACCGGCAAGAAGGTGGCCGTTGTGGGATCCGGTCCGTCCGGCCTGACCTGCGCCTCCGACCTGGCCAAGCTGGGCCACGCGGTGACCGTGTTCGAGGCCCTGCATGTGGCGGGCGGCGTGCTCATGTACGGTATCCCCGAGTTCCGCCTGCCCAAGCGGGTGGTCCAGGCCGAGGTGGAGAACGTGAAAAAACTGGGCGTGGAAATCCAGGTCAACTCGGTCATCGGCCGGATCGACACGGTGGACGAACTGTTGGAACGGTATGACGCGGTGTACCTGGGCACCGGCGCGGGCCTTCCCTACTTCATGGACATCCCCGGCGAGAACGCCTGCGGCGTTTATTCCGCCAACGAGTTCCTCACCCGGACCAACCTGATGAAGGCCTACCTGTTCCCGGAATGCGATACCCCCATCCGGGTGGGCAGCCGGGTGGCCGTCCTGGGCGGCGGCAACGTGGCCATGGACGCGGCGCGCACGGCGCTCCGGCTGGGAGCGTCCGAGAGTTGGATCGTCTACCGCCGTTCGGAAGCGGAACTGCCGGCCCGCCACGAGGAATACGAGCACGCCCGGGAGGAGGGGGTCAAATTCTCCTTCCTGACCGCGCCCACCCGTATCCTGGAGGATGACAAGGGCTGGGTGACCGGCATGGAGTGTTTGCGTTGCGAACTGGGCGAACCGGACGCTTCCGGGCGCCGCTCGCCGGTTACGGTCTGCGGCTCCGAATTCGTCCTGCCGGTGGACGTGGTGGTGGTGGCCATAGGCCAGGGACCCAATCCGCTGGTGCCGCGCACGACCAAGGGCCTGGCGCTGACGAAGAGGGGCAACATCGTGGCGGACGAAAGCGGGGCCACCTCCAAACCCGGCGTTTACGCCGGCGGCGACGTGGTCACCGGGGCGGCTACGGTCATCCTGGCCGCAGGTGCCGGCAAGGCGGCCGCCCGCAGCATCCACCGGCACCTGACGGGAGCGACCGCTTGAGATCCCTGGAGGAACGATGGACGTACGCCTGGTTACCGTAAGCGAACTTACCGCCCGTATCCGTGCGCTCATCGAGGGCGACACGTTTCTGGGCGGGTTGTGGGTGCGGGGGGAGGTCTCCAATTTCCGGCGGGCCTCCTCCGGCCACTGCTATTTCACCTTGAAGGACGGTACCGCCGCCATTCGGGCGGTCTTGTTCCGCTCGCGGGGACGCTGTCTGTCCTTTACCCCGGAAAACGGCATGGCGGTGCGGGTGCGCGGCTACGTATCCGTTTTCGACAAGGACGGAACCTACCAGCTTTATGCGGAGGAGATCATACCGGACGGGGCGGGGGCGGTGCACCAGGCCCTGGAGCAACTCAAATCCCGGCTCGCCGCGGAAGGCTTGTTCGACGCCGCCCGCAAACGGCCGTTACCCCCGTATCCGGCGTGCATCGGCGTGGTGACTTCGGCGTCGGGGGCGGCGCTCCGGGACATCCTCCGCATAACCGGCCGCCGCTGGCCCCTGGCGGCGGTGGTCCTGGCTCCGGCCAGCGTGCAGGGCGAGGCGGCTCCGGAGGAGATAACCAGGGGGGTCGCACTGCTGAACGCGCTGCCGGAGGTGGATGTTATCGTGGTGGGCCGGGGGGGCGGCAGCCTGGAAGAATTGTGGGCCTTCAACAGCGAGATGGTCGCCCGGGCGGTCTATGCCTCCCGGGTGCCGGTGGTGGCGGCGGTAGGGCACGAGACGGATTGGACCGTGGTCGACCAGGTGGCCGACGTAAGGGCCTCCACCCCTTCCGCGGCGGCCGAACTGATCACCCCCGACCGGTCTGAACTGGAGCTTTTGTTGTCCCGCCTGCGGGAACGTCTGGCGGGAGCGGTGCGACGCAACCTGGCCGACCGGGAGCGCCGGCTGGCGGCGCTGTCCACCCGGCGGATCTTTCGCGACCCGGCGGGTGTCATCTGCGGCCGGCGGGCCGAAATCCTGGACCACCTGGCCGTAAGCCTGGCCAGGGCTTCCCGGGTGACCCTGCGGGAGGCGTGCGCGCGCGTGCTCACCCTGGCCGGCAGGCTGGAGAGCATGAACCCGCGGCAGGTTCTGGCGCGGGGTTACAGCATCTGCACCCGGGAGGGGACCGGAGAGATCGTCGCCGACGCCGGCGGCCTGGCGCCGGGCGAGAGGGTTATTCTGACCTTCCATCGCGGTCAGGCCCGGTGTACGGTCGACGTGGTGGAGGAGACGCCTGTCCCCGGGTAAAGGTCCCAAGGCGTTCGGGTGAAAGCCGGAGGTCTCAAACCTGGTGGTTGGGAAAGAAAAAAAATGAAGGAGTGAGGAGAATGGCGGCGGAGTTGATCGACGGCAAGAAAGTGGCAGCCGTGATCCGGGAGGAAGTCAGGAACGAGGTGGCCGCCTACCGGGCGGCGGGATTGGCTCCCCGGCTGGCCGTGATCCTGGCGGGGGACGATCCGGCCTCGGTGGTATACGCGCGGTCCAAGGAAAAGGCCTGCAGCAACGTGGGCATCGACTTCGAACTCTTCACCATGCCGGCGGCCACGCCCGAGGACGAGGTGGTGGCCCTGGTGGAAAGGCTCAATCGCGATCCCGTGGTGCACGGCATCATGATCGAACTTCCCCTGCCCAAACATATCAAAAAACAGCGCGTTCTCGAAGCGGTTCGGCCCGACAAGGACGTGGACGGCGTTCACCCGGTGAACCGCGGCTACATCCTGAGCGGTTCGGACGGCCTGTTTCCGGCCACCCCCCAGAGCGTGATCGAGATCATGTTGCGTTCTGGAATCGTGATTCAGGGGAAGCACGCCGTGCTGGTGGGCCGCGGGGAAACGGTGGGCAAGCCCCTGGTCTTCATGCTGCTGAACAAAAACGCCACCATCACCATCTGCCACACCAAGACCGCCGATCTGGGCTACCACACCCGGCAGGCCGACATCCTGGTGGCGGCGGTGGGCAGGGCCGGGATGATCACGGCCGACATGGTCAAGCCGGGCGCCGTCGTGGTTGACGCCGGCATCAACGATGCCGGGGGCGGCGGCATTTGCGGCGACGTGGACTTCGATGCGGTCAGGGAAGTGGCCGGGGCCATTTCGCCGGTGCCCGGCGGAGTCGGCAGTCTCACCACCGTGCTGATCCAGAAGAACGTGCTCAAGGCCGTACGCATGCAAACCGGCAAATAGCGGTTTGCGATGGGCGAGTCGACAAACGAAAGGTGGTTGTGCGCGTGTCCGATATTTTTGAGCAATCTTTCAGCGATGTCCTTAAAGTCAGCGCCTCGAACGCGCCCACGCCGGGCGGCGGTAGCGTGTCCGGCATGGTGGCCTGTTTCGGGGCGGCCATGGCGGCCATGGTGGGCAACCTGACCGTAGGCAAGGAAAAATTCAAGGACGTGGAACCGGCAGTCAGGGAAATCCTGACCGGGACCGAAAAGGTCATGGCCGAATTGAAAACCCTGGTGGCTTCGGACATGGCCGGCTTCGACAATTTCATGCAGGCTTTCCGTATGCCGAAGGGGACGGACGAGGAGAAGCAAGAACGCGAGGATGCCCTGCAGGCGGCCTCGAAAAAAGCCACCGACACACCGCTGGCCATCGCCCGCGCCTGCCTGGCCGGCCTGGAACTGGCCGCACGCCTGGCCCCGCTGGGCAACAAGATGGCCATCAGCGACGACGGCGTAGCCGCCTACGTCCTGGAGGCCTGCGTGCCGGCCGTGCTCCTGTCGGCGGAAATCAACCTGCCTGGGATCAAGGATTCCGCCTACGTCGAAAAGGTGGTCGCGGAAAAAGAGCAGTTGAAGGCTAAAGCGCGCGCCCTGCGGGACAATACCCTGAAAGTGGTCGCGGAGCGGATGGCTTGACACGGAGGTTTAAGCAAGTGGCCTTTGAAGACGACCTGGCCCGCCTGGAGGAATTGGTCCGCAGCCTGGAGGAAGGGCGGCTGACCCTGGAGGAAGCCCTCGACGCTTTCAACGAGGGGATGGCGCTGTCCACGCGGCTGTCCGACCAACTCAAGGAAGCGGAGCAAAAGATCCTGGTGGTGGCCGCCGAGGCGGGCCAGGCGCCCCGGGTGCGCCCGGTCCCCGGGCCGCCCGGGGGCCGGGAGGGTACGGACAGTTGAACTTCGAAGCCCTTTTGGCGGCCAGGGCGGGCCAGGTCGACCAAGCCCTGGACCAGGCCCTGCCGGGGGAGGAAACTTACCCGGCCGTCATCCACCGGGCCATGCGCTACAGCGTGTTTGCCGGGGGCAAGAGGCTCAGGCCGGTGCTGGTCCTGGGCGCGGCGGAAACCGTCGGCGGGCGCCCGGAGGATGCGCTCCCGGCGGCCGTGGCACTGGAAATGGTGCACACCTATTCCCTGATCCACGATGACCTGCCGGCTATGGACAACGACGATCTGCGCCGCGGCCGGCCCACCAGCCACCGGGTCTTCGGGGAGGGGATGGCGGTTCTGGCGGGGGACGCCCTGTTGACCATGGCCTTCGAGCGGCTGGCCGGATGCGGGGCCGCTCCGGAGGTCCTGTGCCCGGTCATTCTCGAACTGGCCCGGGCGGCCGGAGTGGGCGGCATGATCGGCGGACAGGTGGTGGATACGGCTTCTCCGGCCGCGGACGCCGAAACGGTCCATTATATCCATACCCGGAAGACCGGGGCCCTGATCAGGTGCGCGGTGCGCATGGGCGCCCTCCTGGGCGGCTGCTCGGACCAGGACCTAGCGGCGCTCACGGAATACGGAGACCACCTGGGCCTGGCCTTTCAAATCGTCGACGACATCCTGGGCGAGGTGGGCGAACCGGGTAAAATGGGCAAGCCCGCCGGACGGGACAGGGCCCTGGCCAAGGCCACCTATCCGGCGGTATACGGTCTGGAAGGATCCCGGCGCGAGGCGGCCCGCCGCATCGGGGCCGCCCAAACCGCCCTGGCTCCTTTCGGGGAGCGGGCGGCGTTCCTCGCGGCCTTGGCCGAATTTTGCGGCAAACGCGACCACTGAGGTGCGGGTCGCAGGGCCGGTGGTGCCGTCCGGCCTCATTGGCGGAATTTACGCCGTCAGCGGCCGTTAACGGCCGGCAGGAGATTTGCGTGCCGGACCGGTTGGTGCTATAATTTCAATTGCAACCGCATTTGGCGTAACCTGTGCGGTGCAACCTGTTCGTCAATTTTTCTGGCGGTGGGTGATGTAGTATCCTAGTCGCGAATTCCCTTTTGAGGGCGGGCCTAAAAATCCGTCAAGGGCACATCGATGAAGTTCCTGGTGCTGGCCTGCGATGCCCAATCGTGGGCTGGTACTGGGAGTTAAGGGATCGGGGCGGCCTGCAACGGCATGCGGGTGTTGACCCTGGTCCCGTGGAGACCCAAGTACGTGGGAAACCGTAAAGCGGCGTACTATGGCTTGGGGTTGAACCTGCATGTGGCCGGACGCTGCGTGCAGTGTAGCCTGCCTTGAGTGGTGCGGGTAGAGGAAAGTGAAACCGGCCGGAAAAACCCTTGGGGGCCCTCGAGTTTTCCGGCCGGGGCTCTGAAACCCGTAGTGCAAAAGAGGCTAGGAAGGATAATTCGCGTCGGGGAAATCCCCTAGGCTATCCGGCGGGTGTCGCCGGGGCCGGCCGGGGAATACAGTGTGGACTGAGTGGTAATCCAGCCTCGCATCCGGCAACGGTGCGACCGCACGCTTGAAGGGGAACCGCCGCCGCGGCGACGGGCGGTGCGTAGCGGGGGAAAACCTGCTGGACCTAAGCCACAATATTAAACCGGCCGGCTGTCATCCACGGGCCACTTTCTTCTTCTCCGTACGGTATGAGGGGGAGCGGTTTGGTTAACAATAAGTCCGCCGTTACGGTGAAGCACGTGGTGCTGGTGGCGGCACTGACGTTCCTTTTGGCTGTGGGCTTTTCGCTGGTGTCGCAGTTGGTTTCCCGGCGCCTCCACAGCCTCACGCTCTCCTTTATTTTTTTGCTTTTTATCATAATTATACAATTTATTTTCGATATCATCGGCATCGCCGCCACGGCGGCTTCGGAGCGACCATTTCACGCTCAGTCGGCCAAAAGGGTTCCCGGCGCCCGGGAAGGGTACCTCCTGATTCGCCATGCCGACCGGGTGGCTAACTTTGCCAATGACGTGATCGGGGACATTACGGCGACGGTGAGCGGGGCGCTGGGTATTTCCATCGCCCTGCAGCTTGTTGTCTGGCGGCCGGGTCTGCCCGAGTTGGAGTTGAACGTCGCGCTCACCTCGGCCATCGCCGCCGTCAGCGTGGCCGCCAAGGCGGTGGGGAAGCGCTACGCCATCGACAACGCCAGCCAGGTTGTTCTAGCGGTAGGACGTTTTCTGGCCCGCTGGGAACGCTGGACGGGCATGCGGATTTTCAAGAGTCGGCGCGGCCAAAAGGCCGGGCGCATCTGAACGGAGAGTGGAAGAGTGGGGCGCTGGCTGGATATGATCAACTCGCCGGATGACCTGAAGAGACTGGGGTGGCCCCAACTGGACCAACTGGCGGCGGAAATCCGGGAAGAACTGGTCGATACGGTGTCCATGACGGGGGGCCACCTGGCGCCCAACCTGGGCGTGGTGGAGCTGACGCTGGCCCTGCACCTGGTGTTTGACGCGCCCCGCGATCCCATCGTGTGGGATGTGGGTCACCAGAGCTACGTTCACAAGCTGGTCACCGGACGCGGCCGGGAATTCAAAAAACTGCGTACTTTCGGGGGGCTCTCGGGGTTTCCCTCCCCGGCCGAGAGCGAGCACGACCACTTTACGGTGGGGCATGCCTCCACCTCCATTTCCACCGCGCTGGGCCTGGCCCTGGCCCGGGACCTGGCCGGAGAGGAGCATGCCGTAGTGGCTGTCATCGGCGACGGGGCCATGACCGGCGGAATGGCTTTCGAGGCCATGAACCACGCCGGACACCAACGATCCAACCTGGTTGTGGTTTTGAACGACAACGAGATGTCCATAGCCAGGAACGTCGGAGCCCTTTCCGGGTACCTCGGCCGTCTGCGCACCGACCCCAAGTACACCCACGGCAAGGACGAACTGGAAGTCCTGCTAAAGCGCATACCGGCCATCGGCCCGGCCGTCCTGCGCTGGGCCGACCGGCTCAAGGACAGTCTGAAATACCTGCTGGTACCGGGCATGTTTTTCGAGGAACTGGGCTTTATGTACCTGGGCCCGGTGGACGGACACAACCTCCAGTCGGTGGTGGAGGTGCTGCGCCGCGCCAAGGGCCTGTCCGGGCCGGTCCTGGTCCATGTGTGCACGCGCAAGGGCAAGGGTTACGCCCCGGCCGAGAAGGATCCGGACAAGTTTCACGGGCCCGGACCTTTCCACCGGGACTCGGGGGAACCGAAGGCGATGACCGGCCCCCCCACCTATACGGCCGTTTTCGGCCGGACGATGGTGGAACTGGCCGCCCACGACCCGCGGATCGTGGCCATTACCGCCGCCATGCCGTCGGGCACCGGTCTTGCCGAATTTGCCCAGGCCTACCCCGACCGGTTTTTCGACGTGGGCATCGCCGAGGCCCACGCCGTAACCCTGGCCGCCGGGCTGGCCCGGGGGGGTAAAAGACCGGTGGTGGCCGTCTATTCCACCTTCCTGCAGAGGGCCTTCGACAGCGTTATGCACGACGTCTGCCTAAACCGCCTGCCGGTGATCCTGTGCATCGACCGGGCCGGCATCGTGGGCGAGGACGGCCCCACGCACCACGGTCTCTTCGACCTGTCCTTCCTGCGGGCCCTGCCGGGCCTGACCATCATGGTCCCCGCCGACGAGGAAGAATTAAGGCACATGCTCAAGACGGCCCTGCGCCTTCCCGGCCCGGCGGCCATCCGCTACCCGCGCGGGACGGCCTGCGGCGCTTCCGCCGACGCGGAGCCGCGGTTGCTGGAGGTGGGGCGGGCCCGGCTCTTGCAACAGGGCTCCCACCTGACCCTGGCGGCCCTGGGCACCATGCTGGGGCCGGCCCTGGAGGCCGCCTCGCTGCTTTCGGAGGATGGCGTCGCGGCGGACGTGCTCGATGCCCGTTTCGTCAAGCCGCTGGACGAGAAGACGATCCTGGGCCGGGCTAGTGCGACCGGCTGCCTGATAACCGTGGAGGAGCACGCCCTGGCCGGAGGATTCGGCGGCGCGGTCCTGGAAGCCCTGGCCGCGCGGCAGATGAACGTCAAGTTCCTGCGGTTGGGTATTCCGGACCGGTTTGTGGAATATGGCAGCCAGGCCCTGCTGCGGGAAAAGTACGGCCTGACCGGACCGGGAATCGCCGATGCCGCGCGGGACCTGCTGCAGGTCAGGACCCGGCGGCCCAGGCTGAGAATGGTCAGGGAATAGCGCATCTTTCCTGCGGGGGGTAGAACAGGTGGCCAAGGGGGTGCGGCTTGACATCCGGCTGGTGAACGAGGGGTTCTTCGCCAGCCGGGAGCGGGCGCGGGCGGCCATCCTGGCCGGGCGGGTCTTCCTGAACGGGGAGAACCGGCTCAAGGCCGGGCAAAACGTCCGGGAAAACGCGGCCCTGGAGGTGCGGGGGGAGGACCCGCCCTACGCTTCCCGGGGCGGCTTGAAGCTGGCCGGGGCGGTAGAGTCTTTCGGTCTGGCTTTCCAGGACGCCGTAGTCCTGGATGTGGGCGCTTCCACCGGCGGTTTCACCGACTTCGCGCTGCAAAACGGGGCGCGAGCGGTCTACGCCGTGGACGTGGGATACGGTCAGTTGGCCTGGCACCTGCGGTCCGACCCGCGGGTGCGGGTCATGGAACGGACCAACATCCGTTTCCTTTCGCCCGGGCGGTTGGACCCCCGGCCGGATGTCTTTACGGTCGATGTTTCGTTTATTTCCCTGACCCTGGTCCTGCCTGTGCTGGCCGCCCTGGTTGTTCCGGACGCCCGGGGGGCGTGCCTGGTGAAACCGCAGTTCGAAGCCGGCCGGGAGAAGGTGGGCCGGGGAGGCGTGGTCCGGGACCCGGCCGTGCACCGCGAGGTCCTGGAACGGGTGGCCGCTGGCGCATCGATCCAGGGGTTCGGGGTTCTGGGGGCGACCTGGTCGCCCCTGACCGGACCGGCGGGCAACATTGAGTATTGGCTGCATCTCTCGTCCAACGGGCCGGCCCGCCTGGACCGGGACGCCGTCTTCGCCGTGGTGGCCGGGGCCCACGCCGTACTGGGAAAATGTTAGGCGCAAGAACGCGGGGGTCTTTCAGTGAAATCGTTCGTGCTCGCTCTGAACATGGAGAAAGAGGGCGTCCTTGAGCTGGCCCGCCGGGTGAAGGGGCAACTGGAGGCTTGCGGTTGTACCGTCGAGGTGATAGGGGATTGCGCCGCCCTGCTGCGGGACGGGGAGGACGCTCTGTGCGGCCTGCCGGCGGCGGACTGCCTCCTGGTGCTCGGGGGCGACGGCACCATCTTGAACGGCGCCCGCCTGGCCGCCCCGTACGGCATCCCGCTCCTGGGGATCAACCTGGGCCAGTTGGGTTTTCTCACCGAAGTGGACGTGCCGGACATCAAGGAGGCCCTTGATGCGCTGCTGGCCGGCAGTTACGCCATTGAAGAACGCATGATGCTGGAGGCGGCCGTGTACCGGGGGACGGAGCGGGTGGCCGGCTTCATCGGCCTCAACGACGCCGTGATCTCCAAGGGCGCCTTTGCCCGGCTGATCAGGCTGGAGATGTACATAAACGAGGAATACGTGAACACCTACCGGGCCGACGGCCTGATCATCGCCGGCCCCACCGGTTCGACCGCCTATTCCCTTTCCGCCGGGGGGCCCCTGGTGGCTCCCGGGCTTGAACTGCTCATCATCACCCCCATCTGTCCCCACGCCCTCTGGTCGCGGCCGGTGGTCATAGGCCCGCAGAACGCGGTCCGGGTTTCCCTCTTGAGCGTGCACGGGGAGGCCGCCCTGACGATAGACGGCCAGCGCGGTTTTCCCCTGCGCCAGAACGACGTGGTGGTGGTCCGCCGGTCCGGCCACCGGGCGCGGCTGATCAAGTTGAAGAAAACCAGCTTTTTCGGCCTCCTGCGCCAGAAGCTGCGCCAGGCGTAGGAGACGGCCGTACGGAACGGGGGCTGTTTTACGCCTGGTCCGCGACGGCGTCTTCAAAACCCGGGAAGGACGTGATGGCCGCCCCGGCGTCCACGACGTGGCGCCGGTGGTGGCCCGGGAAGGACAGGTACAGGCCGTGCCGGATAGGCTGACCCAGTCGGCCGGGCGGTTCTTAAGACACCCCTCCTCCACGCTCCCGCCATCTTGATTTCCCGGTTCCCACACGCTATTGCCTGCGGTCACCGGACGCCGTGGAATAATACTACGTTGAGATGGCTACGGATTCGGCCTGGATCTTGTTGCAATTTGGTCCAGGATCTTCCGAAGAGGGGCTATGGTGACATATGGAGTTTCTAATGAGTTTGCATGCTAATAACGGCGACGCACCCTTTATAGGTAAAAGGGATGGTGTAAATCTTGTTTGTCTCGAATATTGATGATATTGTCATAACAGATTCGTCTGATTTTATAATAGGCGATCTGTTTCATATAATTTTGGATTTTCTGTGGATGATTGAAAGCGACAGCAATGTATTAGAGGCAATATTATATGGATCCTCCGTTTATAGGCCAGAGACTGCAAGAGATATT
Source organism: Bacillota bacterium (assembly GCA_021800315.1). Taxonomy (GTDB): domain Bacteria; phylum Bacillota; class Desulfotomaculia; order Desulfotomaculales; family JAJYZD01; genus JAJYZD01. The sequence goes on from JAJYZD010000026.1 coordinate 15,557, forward strand.
GATATAGGAATAGTTGTAAGAAATGAAGAAGTATTCAATAGAAAGTATCGTCAAAAGATACACCCTGCTATTTCTTATGTCATACATGAAATTCCACTGGATCTATATAAAGAAAGATGTTTGAGTTATAAGACCACTGGAATTCTTCTTAAGGACAGTGGCATTTTGAAAGAGTATTGCAAAAGGATTGATGGAATTATGGAGCTAGAGTTATTTTTGACCGAGATGGAACTTACTGAAGACTATTTGAATATGGCCCTAAATGGTAATAAAAATGAAATTTACAAGAGAAAAACTATTGCCACGGCTTTTAATAACTTACATCATGCAGCCATGACTGTCATTCAGATTGAAGGCCATACTTCTACGAAACAATGGGGTATGTTGAAGAGCTACTTAACCAGGAAACAGCATTTGGAATTTGACAATATAGTTGACGCATGTCACAAAAAGAATGGTTATTATAAGGATAATCTAGATAGAGATTATGTTCTAGGCCTGTTCCATGAATGGAAAGACAGGGTTGCGGAATTTAAGAACGATGTTCTTGGTTAGGAGATGAAAGGCGGCGGCAAAAAAGCGACTGGCGGAGTCCGCTCCGGGCTGGGAGGCCAAGGGGCAGGCCGGACAGGGCGAAACCAGCCGCCCTCTCCATGTACCAGGTCTGGATGGTGTGGGGAGTGGTGCCTACGGCCAGGTGGCTCAACTGGAAGGTGGTCAGGGCGGCTCTGAAGATGCCCCGGTCACGCAGAGCGGAACCGCTCCGATACGGTCGAATAGGCGGCCAGACAGGGGCTTATCCCGGGCGGGAATCCGGGGCTACACCATCGTCCCCAGGTAGCCGGTCGCGGGGATGGCGGCCCCGGTCGTCAGGAGGTAGGCGGTGGTAACCCACTGGATGGAGTTTACCCCCGCGCCGAAAGCCGTCATCAGCCTGGGCAGGGCGACGTTGACGATACTGGTGTCCATGAAGGCCATGATTACCCCGCCGGTGATGACCAGGAACTGCAGCCAGGGCATGGGGGCGCGGGGCTTCTGCGGTACGGTTTCGTTCAAGTTCCTGCCTCCTCGCCAAGAGTTGTCTTCATCGTTTTTTTGCCCCGGCCGGCCTGGCCGTCTGCCCCGTTTTCCTCATCCAAGGCACCACGCCGGTCCAGGCGCACCTCCCCCGCTGTCGCTCAACGGGTACACGGCGCCTGACAATAGTCGCTAATCAACCCGGTAAGTACCACTGAATACCCTATGCCCGATAGCTTTCTGTAAATGACAACGTATGTTATAATATATCGGGATTCAGCTATAGATCTCGTCGCGGATAACAATACCGCCGGTTGTAGCCAAACACAGAGGAAATCTTCAATCCCAGGTATCCCAGGTAAAAATGCACAGTCTCACAGGTGGTAGGGCATTCACTTGTCTGGGTAATACAGGAGGAGGGCAGTACTTTTTGTAGGATCGCGGGATGCAGCGGGTATTGATCTAGACATTTCAGTCAACGATGTGATAAAGTGGCAAATAATCCTCTGGTATCTCCCGGCTTTCCATCAGTTCCCCCTAAACGCCGATTTTACGTTCCCGTTGTCTACAAATTCATACTAACCAATTCTATTTCCATATTATGGCTGACGGTGTCCTTCTTCGTAAGCCTGCCCTGGATCAGGGGACTGTCCCGAATCATTGGCCCGTATACCGCATGGCCGGCTGTAGTTTTCATCGCCCTGTTCCCCGGCTACCTGAGCATGTTTTTGCTGTTCAGCCTGCTTCTGGACAGACCGCCGCAGCTCAACCTGGACCTTGATCCTCCCCCGGTATCCTTGATCATGGCTACCTATAACGAACAAAAGAGGATAGAGGAAACCCTGCGCTCACTCCGTCACCAGAATTACCGCGGTCTATTGGAAATAATCATGATCGACGATGGTTCCACCGATGAAACCAGGGATATTGTTTCCCGTTCAGGCATTCCGGATCTCAGGCTGATCCGGGCTGAACACGCCGGAAAAGCGGCGGCCCTTAACCGGGGGCTCAGAGAAGCCTCCTGTGATTACACCATCTCGATTGATGCCGATACGTTTCTCCATCCGGAGGCCGTTACCCGAATCATGGGCCGGGTGCTCAGTGATCCGCCTCAAACCGCGGCTGTCGCCGGCTGCGTCCTGGCTAAGAATTCGCGTCAATCCCTGATGACCAGGCTACAGGAATGGGACTATTTTTTGGCCATAGCCTCGGTCAAGCGCCAGCAGGCTTTATATCAGGGCACCCTGGTGGCACAGGGCGCCTTCAGCGTCTATAAAACCAGGGTGCTGAAGGAAATGAACGGATGGCCCGCCTGTATCGGCGAGGATATCGTCCTTACTTGGGCCATGATCAAGGCCGGCTATCGGATTGGTTTCTAATCAACCGCGATAGGCTTTACGGAGGTACCTGTGACATACAGGCGTTTTGCCCGACAACGCCGGCGTTGGTCAAGGGGCATGATCGAGGGATTGAAGCTTCACCGCCAGTTACTGTATAGGAATCTGTCGCCGGTCAGCTTTCTTATCGCCCAAGACCTGGTTTTTCCGATGATCGATTTTGCCTTTACCTTTTTCTATATTCCGGGCATCGTACTGGCGTTGACCGGGCGCTTTTGGCTGGCGGGGCCGATGACCCTGGCGGTATTACCGGTTACCTTGTTGATCAGTTATATAATGTACAAACATCAGCGGAGGGTTTTCGCCGAATTGGGGCTGGTAATCCGGAAGAATTCCCTGGGATTTGTTCTTTACACCATCTGCTACCAGGTATTGATGTCACCGGTGTGCGTCTGGGGCTATGTCGAGGAACTCGTCGGGGGAGCCAAGCGGTGGTAACGCCAAACTCCGGCAGCGACTCAGAACTTGTAGGCATTCGGCACTCCCGCCGTCAAACGCCCCGAGAAGATCAGGAAACCGAACATGACCAGATGGGCCGTAACCAAAATCGCCAGGCCGTCCCGGAAGTTACCCTTGCCCCGGCAGACGTAGTCCCGGCCTTGCGCGTCCTTCGGCTTCCTGTTCTTGCGTTCGAGGAAGTCGTAGCCGGACATGAGGACGCCATGGTAGGTGCCGTAAAGTATGTATTGGGTCTGAATGCCGTGCCAAATACCCATAAGTAAAAAGGTCAGGAAGTAGGCGACGTATGATGCGGTATAACGGCTCTTGAACCGCTTCTTCTTGCCCGAAGCCAGCACAAACCGCATATATACGAAATCGCGCAACCAGAAAGAAAGGCTCATGAACCAACGGTTCCAAAAGTCTTTGATGTTGGTAGCCAGAAAAGGCCGGTTGAAGTTCTCGGGGCTTTTTATACCAAGGAAGTAGCTTACTCCCACCGCGAAGGCGGTATAGCCCGCGAAATCAAAGAACAAATAGGCGCTGTAGGCGTACATGTACTTGACCGTGGCCGTGAAACCGTGGGTTTGGGTGAGCGGGGCCAGCCAGTACCGGTTGACCAGGTAGGCCAGGATGAATTTGTACAGGAAACCGGTGAACACATGCTCCACGCCGTCGGCCAGGCCGGCGGCGTACTCCCCGGTGGAAAGGGGTTTTCCCAGATCATCGAGAAAACGGCGGTAACGGTCGATCGGACCAGAGGAGAACGTGGGAAAAAAGAGGACGAAGCAGAAAAAGTCCAGGAAGTTGACCTGTTTGATCAGGCCGTCCCTGGTCTCCAGGATCATGCCGACGGTTCGAAAGGTCAGGTAGGATATGCCCAGAAAACCGATGGGCGTGTTCAAGAGTGTCTGGAGGTGGAAAAGCGGGTTCAGTTTCACCGCGATGAGCGGCAGGATCGCGGCGAATACCACGGCGTAATAGATCCGGTTGTCGTCCTTACCGGCCGAGAGGTGGTAGGTCAGGTAGCCCCGGACCAGGTGCCATTGGAAGAGAAAGAAGGCGGCGATTTCGACCAGGGTGGCCGTAGGACCGGCGGTCAAATAGATGATGCCGGCCGTCGACAGCAGGATCAGGTACCGGCGCAAGCGGCCGGAGTACCCCGTCAACCCAAGGATGATCGCGGGAAGCACCGGAAGAAGAAGCCAGAGAAAAAATACCGGAGTCTCGTAAGGCGTCATCGGGATTCCTCCAACAGCCGGCGCCGGTCGACTTTGCCGTTCGGCGTCATGGGCAGGCGTTCCAAAAAAGCGAAACTCCGGGGGATCATGTAGCCGGGCAGCTTTTCCAGCAGGCTGTTTCTCAGTTTTAGCCGGGCCTCGAACTGGTTGTCCACCGGCCCGGGGGTGGTCACGAAAGCCTTCAGGTAAGCGACCCGCCCGTTTTGCTCCACCCCCAGGACCACGGCGTTCCCGACCCAGTCGACCCGGCGCAGGTGCTCTTCGATGTCGCCCGGCTCGATGCGGTAGCCGTGCAGTTTGAGCTGAAAATCGAACCGTCCCTGGAAGAACAGGAGACCGTCCCGCCAGAAACCGGCATCGCCGGTACGGTAGGCGGGCCAGGTCCGGCCGCCGTCCGCCCAGGCGAAGAAAGACTTCCGGGTTTGACCGGGGTTGTTGAGGTAACCGGCGCTGACGCTGGGACCGGCGATGACGATTTCACCCGGCTCTCCCTCCGGAAGCGGCTCCGGGGGGCCGGGAGGAGTTCCGTCCGCCATGAGCCGGTTCAATTCCTCCGGCCGGCAAACGAGCACGCGGCAATCCGGTTTGGGCCGGCCGACCGGCAGGGGGTTGTAGTCGTTCAGGACGGCCGCGGTCACGGTCAGGCTGGTGACGGCGACGCACGCTTCGGTCGGGCCGTACATATTTTCCACCCGGGCCCCCGGAAAGCGGCTCTTAAGCCTGGCCGCGGTGTCGTGGGCCAAAACCTCGCCGCAAAAGAGAAAGTACTTCAGGTCCGGCAGCAGTCCGGAATTGAAACCGGGGTCCGCCAGGCACATTGCGGCGAAGGAAGGAGTCGAGACCCAGAAGGTGACCCGGGACTCGCCGAGGGAATCGAAAAGTGCCGCGGGGCTGGCGGCCTGGTCCCGGTCGACGCTCCACAAGGTGCCGCCGCTTACCAGGGACATGTACAGGTCCATGACCGAAAGGTCAAAGGAGAAGGGAGCCTGGTTGAGAAAGACCTCGGCGGCCTCCAGGGGCCGGTAGAGGCCGCCCACCCAGTCGAGAAAACTCTCCAGGGAGCGCCGGGTGATCTGGACCCCCTTGGGTACGCCGGTGGAGCCCGAAGTGTAGATAATGTAGCAGACGTCCTCCGGCCGGAGTGCCCAGGCCGCGGGGGGAACCTGTCCCAGGTGGGCGGCGTAGCACGGAGACGCCGGGGCGAGGCTCCCCTGAAGGGTCGTCTTACCCAAAGCCTCCGGTAGGGGCGCGGCGGTGAGCACTATGCGGGCCCCGGAGGAATCGATGATTTGCCGCAGGCGGCCCGCGGGCACGGACCCATCGACCGGGACGTAGGGGAGGCCGGCCTTGCCGCAGGCCAAAAAGGCCGCGAGCATCCCGGCCTGCTTGTGCCCGTAGACGACGACCGGGGTCCGCCCGATCCCGCGGGACTGCTCCTCGATCCAGAGGCACAGGGCGTCGGAATGGGTTTTCAAAGTTTCATAGGTGGTTGCCGAGTCCCGGTGACGGTGGGCGATCCGGTGTGGACAGCGCTGTGACCAGGCATCGATTTTTTCGATAAACACGACGTGACCTCCCGTCTGATCAGAATTGATCGTAAATGAACGGTGCGGGAGTGTGCTGCTTTTGCACCAGGTAGATATAGAACAGGGCCATTATGATGGCGTAGTAGTACAGTACCCTGACGACCACCCGCGCGGGTCCGTAATACTTGCTCGCGGTGAGGTAACTCAGCCATAATTTCAATGTTCATCCATCCCCCTTTCGAAAAAATGAAAACTATGCTATTGCCTCTTCCAGGCGTGCGTATCCAGGTTAAACGTCCCTTTCAGGCCGGAGGAGGCGGTGAAACTTACGATATCGCCCCGAACATTCGTTATGCTCACGGAGCCCCAAAGCCCGGGCGTCTTCCAAACGCCCCGGCCGGAAGCGCCGTTGCCTGCGAACGTCCCGATAAATCCCTGCGGCGGATTGTTCTTCGGCGACCCGGAAAAAGCGTAGGCCGGGTCCCATACGTGCCGCCAGAGGTCCGGTTGGTCGCCGACCCGCCACACCGTCGCGATCGTGTAGGGCTGGCGGGACAGCCACGCCGGGGGCGAAACCCGCCCGGCCTTGAGCCCGGGATCGGGAGGCAGCGCCGGGACGGCGGGTCCTTGGGCGATAAAGTCGGGCCGATGGTCGTGCAGAACCAGGGTGCCGTGGTAGTAGTCATCCAGGATCCGGTCGATGGGTACCCAGGCCCGGCCGGAGGGGTTCGTAGCAGCAAGTGTATTTGTCAATCAGTAATATGTGTAGGTATTGACCGGTGGCCTATTTTCCGATATAATTGACCATCATGGAAAAGATGTTCAGCGCAGGAGAGGCAGCCAGGCGGC
>JAJYZD010000251.1 GCA_021800315.1 Bacillota bacterium
GATGCCGTGGGGGAAAAAACCGCCGCCATGGTGACCGGTCTCAAAGATAAGGCGGGCCTGAGCGCGGACCTGGTGCGTGACTTTCTATCGGGCAATGGTCGTATCTGATTCCCGGGGCGAGAGGGGGGATGGCGGTGGCTGCGGGGCGTGAAAGGCGCTTTCATTGGCAAAAAAAACGGCTCGTAGCGGCGACGGCTTACGCCTGTTCGGCGCCGGCCGGGAAGGCCGCACCCGGGTTGACGTCCGGCCGGACCGACATCCTCCCGGGCGGAACGGACTCCCGCGCCGGGGAGCCGTCGGCCCGGACCGGCACCATGATCCCGGCCGGGAGTGAGTCAGGCTGCCTGGACGCCCCCGGTGGGCGTGAAAACCCGCGGGGCGGGGATCAAACCGCCGCCTGGCGCACGGGTAACGTTCAAAAAGATACCGGATTAGACAACCACGGGCTCCAACGCGGCCGGCGGATAGCGGTACAACCGGCCTGGGAGGCAACTTGTCTTGGGACGTCTTAAGATCTTGCACATAATCGGCGGCGGCGAATTCGGCGGGGCCGAACGCCACATTCTCAACCTGGTCCAGGGCGTTGATCCGGCCGAGGTGGAGATGGGTATTCTATGCCTCTTTGCCCGGCCTTTCGCCGAAGTCGCCCGGGAGGCCGGAGTCCCGGCCCAGGCGCTCCCCATGCGCAACAAGCTGGATTTCCACGTCATGGGAAAGATGAAAAACGCTGTAGCGGCGTTCGATCCCGACATAGTCCACACGCACGGCGTGCGGGCCAACCTCCTGGGCCGGGTGGCCGCCGCCCTGGCGGGCCGCCCGGTGGTTACCACCGTGCACAGCCTTCTGGCCATGGACTATCCCGATCCCGCCAGCCGTCTGGCCAACAGCCTGGCCGAACGGTGCACCAGGGGCATGACCTGCCATTTCATCGCCGTGTCGAACGAGTTGCGGGAGGCCCTGATCCACCAGGGAATCCCCGGCGGAAGGGTTACGGCCGTGCACAACGGGGTCGACCTGGCGCGTTTCACCCCGGATGCGGCCACCGGGCGGGCCCTGCCCGGCTACCCGGGGGACGTGCCGCTCGTGTCCATCATAGCGCGCCTGCACGCGGTCAAAGGACACCGGTTTTTTTTGCACGCCGCCAAGGCGGTGCTGGCCAAAAAGCCGGGGGTTCGTTTCCTGGTGGTCGGCGGGGGGCCCGACGAGAACGCCCTGACACGGATGGTCTCCGACCTGGGGATTGCCGGCGCGGTCGATTTCCTGGGCTTCGTCGACGACATTCCCACCCTGCTGGCCCGCTTGAACGTCCTGGTGGTGGCCTCCCGCTGGGAGGGCTTCGGGCTCACCGCCGCCGAGGCGCTGGCGCTGGCCGTCCCGGTGGTGGCCACCGACGTCGGCGGCCTGCCGGAAATCATCCGGCCCTTCGAGACCGGGCTTCTGGTGCCCTACGGAAACAGCCAGGCCATGGCCGACGCGGTCATCTGGATACTGGAGCATCCCGCCGAGGCCCGGGAGATGGCCACCAGGGGCCGGGCCGTAGTGCGGCGGGAATTCACGGCCCGGCAGATGGCGGTCCGGACGGTTGAAGTTTACCGGAAGGTGGCGGCAAAATGGCCGCGTTGCTGAGGGACGAGACCATCGTCTGCCTGGCCGCCGCCCGCTGGAGCGGTATGTGGGCCCGGGCCCAGCAGTTCATGGTCCGGCTGGCCGGAGAAAACCGGGTCCTGTTCGTGGAGCCCCCGGTCACCTTTCTCGCTCCCCTGAAGCAGAGGGAAAACCTGGCCCTGTTACGGAGCGACCACCGGCGGGAAGGCGAAAACCTGGCCGTCTTCCGGCCGCCGGGCAGTCTACCCTTCGGCAACCTGCGCCGGGGACTCAACCGGGTCAACATGGGTCTTTTGGCCGGCCGGATCCACCGGGAACTGGCCCGCCTGGGCTGGCGACCCACGCTTTTGTGGACCTGCCTGCCGGGCAGCATCGACCTGGCCGGCGCTTTCCCAGACTGTCTGCTCCTCTATGATTGCGCCGATGAACATGCTTCCTTTCCCGGGTTCCTGGATCCGCGCCTCGTGGCGGACATGGAGGGGGAACTCCTTTCGCGGGCCGACGTGGCGCTGGTCAGTGCGGGTTCTTTGTACCGGGCCAGGTCGCTTGTGCGTCCGGACCTCCTGCTGGTCCCCAACGCCGCCGACGTCGGCCATTTCGGCCGGGCCCTGGATCCGGAGTGCCCGGTACCGCCGGACCTGGCCGGGGTGAAAGAGCCGATCATAGGCTACATCGGGGCGGTGAGCCCCTGGCTGGACATCCCCCTGCTCGGCTCCCTGGCGGACGCCTGCCCGGGGTACCGGGTGGTGCTGGTCGGGCCCGTGGACTGCGACGTGTCGGAGCTTGGCGCGCGACCCAACGTGACGGTCCTGGGACATCGTTCCTACCGGGATCTGCCGGCTTACCTCAAGGCCTTCGCCGTGGCCGTCATACCGTTTGCCTTGAACGACCTGACCCGGGCGGTCAACCCGGTCAAGCTGTACGAGTACCTGGCCGCCGGGGTGCCGGTTGTTTCCACAGCCCTGCCCGAGGTGGTCCCTTTTTCACCCCTCGTGGCCGTGGGCGGGGATAGCGCGGAATTCATCAATCTAGTGCGTACCCTGGTGGCCCGGGGCAAGGAGACGGAAAGGCGGGCCAGGTTGGATCTGGCCCGCGCCAATTCGTGGGAGGAGAGGCTCGCCCTGGTCGGCCGCGCGGTCGCGCGGAAAAGGGGGATCAGGAATTTCCCACCTGGACGGTGAGGATGGTGGCCTTGTCGGACTCAAAGAGCCGTGTCTTGAGGATAAAGTTAGCTCCCGCCCGGATTTGCTGATCCGCCATGGTGACGGTGCCGCCGGAAACGGGGGCCCGGCCCTGAACCCATACGTATACGTCCTTCAGGTAGGGGTCCCGCGCCCGGACCCGGGTGCCGTCCGCCGTGCTGAGGCCCAGTTCGGCCGGCTTCACTTGCACGGACGTGATTTTATCCGGCATCAGGTTGTTGCCGGCCACCAGCCGGTCACCCTGATGAATCTCCCTCGCGGCCTGCGGCAGAACCGACGGGGCCAGGACCTCGAACCGCACCGTGGCGACTTGCGCCGCGGGCTTTGCTTTCAGCAACTTGTAGCCGGCGCCCAGCAGGACGACGGCTACGATCAGGATCACCACCAGGTCGATGATGTTGACGCGTCCCCACAGCCGGCCCCGGTCGTCTAATGCTCCCAAACTACCCGCTCCCCGTCCGGCTTTCCCGTCCGGGAAGAAAGCCGAAAAATGCCTGGTCCCATTTTATATTCTGTAGCCGAACCTGTCAACCATTACCGTTCTTCGGCTAAACCGCGGCAAGGGGTTGCCCCGGCCGCATTGTTGTGGTATATTGGTCTAGTGTGCGCAAGATCAACCTTCCATATCCAGATCCAGATGCGCAATGCGCACAGGAACGGTTGACTGGTCGGCGCGGAACAAGACAACCCGGAGGGGGAAAGATGCTCGATTCGGTGGCCATACAGAAGTTGTTGCCGCACCGTTACCCGATGCTGCTGGTGGACCGCATCCTGGAAATGGAGCCGGGGGTGCGGGCCCTGGGAGTCAAAAACGTCACCGTGAACGAAGATTTTTTCAACGGCCATTTTCCGGGTCTGCCGGTCATGCCGGGCGTCCTCATACTCGAGGCGGCCGCCCAGGTGGGGGCGCTGATGTTAAAGACCCTGCCGCAGTATGAGGATCTCCTGATTCTCATGGCCGGGTTGGACAAGGTACGGTTCCGCCGGCAGGTGGTCCCCGGTGATGTGCTGCAACTGGAAGCCCTGGCCTTGAAACTGAAGAAAAACTACGGTAAGTGCCGGGCTGTGGCTACGGTGGACGGGGAAATGGCGGCCGAGGCCGAACTTACGTTCATGGCCGCTAAAGAATGATAAGATTTTGTTAATTCCGTCCGGTGCGAAAGGATTATTTATTTTCGCGGCGAAATTCACATACTTAGTGGTAACTTGCTTAAAACCGTCACACTAGCCCGGCGGCTAGACATCGGGAGGGTCAATCGTCTTGCAATTAGTCCTGGCTCCGTTGGTGGCCCTTGTTGCAGCGCTGGTATTGACGCCGCAGGTTCGCCGCCTCGCCTTCCGGGTGGGTGCCCTGGACAGCCCTGATCAACGCAAGGTGCACCAGGGGGTGATGCCGCGCCTCGGAGGCCTGGCCGTCTACCTCAGCTTCGTGGCCGCGGTTCTGATCGGCGAGCCCGGGACCGAACGGCTGTGGGGTCTGTTGACCGGCGCTACCGTGATCATGGCGGTGGGCATGTTGGACGATATTTACCGGCTTCCCGCCAGGATCAAGCTGGCCGGGCAGGTGCTGGCGGCGGTTTCGGTTCTTCCTTTCGGCATCGTGGTAACATCGGTGAGCAACCCGTTTGCAACCAACCCGCACGCGCCCGGCCTATACCTGGGCCTGTTCGCCCGTCCGCTCACCGTACTCTGGCTTGTGGCGGTCATCAACGCCGTCAACCTCATCGACGGTCTGGACGGCCTGGCCAGCGGCACGGCATTCATCGCCGCCCTGACGATGGCCGCGGTAATCGGCCTGGAGGGGTACCTGTTTCATCATTCGGTCCACCCGGGAGTCATGGGACTGGCCCTGACCTTGGCGGCGGCCAGCCTGGGTTTCTTGTGGTATAATTTTCATCCCGCCCGCATATTCCTGGGCGACGGCGGGTCGATGTTGCTGGGTTTTTTGCTGGCCAGTATGGCGGTGATGGGCCCGGCCAAGGACGCCACCGGCATTTCGGTGATCGTTCCCCTGGTGATCCTGGGGATCCCGCTGGCGGATACCCTTTTCGCCGTGGTCAGACGGGCCCACCGGCACCTGCCCATCATGCAGCCGGACCGGGAGCATCTGCACCACCGTTTGCTGGACCTGGGTCTTAACCACCGGCAGGCCGTTCTGGCCATCTACGGGGTCAATGTGGTGCTGGGGGCCAGCGCGATACTGCTGACGGTGATCTCGCAAGGGCAGGCCCTGGTGCTGGCGGCGGGGATATTCCTGGC
>JAJYZD010000252.1 GCA_021800315.1 Bacillota bacterium
GGGGGAAGGACCAGCATGAGCGACCGGGAATTGAGACCCGCGGGGGAAGGCTGGCAGTGTTTCAAGTGCCGGGTTCCCCTGGCGGCGGGAAGGGTGACCATCACCTACCTGGACAGCGACTTCCCCGTAGAACTGCCGCGCTGTCCCAAGTGCGGTCAGGTGTTCATTCCGCAGGACCTGGCCATGGGCAAGATGCTGGAAGTGGAAAAGGCGCTGGAGGACAAGTAAGTACCACGGCAGGGAGGAAGACCGGTGTCCGAAGCGGCGTTCAGGCTGTTGGAAATGCACCGGCAGGGTTTCAACTGCAGCCAGATGTTGATTATCCTCGGTTTGGAAGCGCTGGAAGCGGAGAATCCCGATCTCGTGCGGGCCATGACCGGCCTGGGCGGGGGCTTGGGTTTTTCCGGCGGGACCTGCGGGGCCCTGACCGGTGGGGTGTGCCTCCTGGGACTGTATGCGGGAAAGGGCGACCCCGCGGAGGAGGAGCACGACCGTTTTCTCCTGATGATCAACGAACTGGTGGAATGGTTTGCCGCCGAACCGTGCCGGCCCTACGGGGGGATCAACTGCGCCGACATAATCGGGGACTCTCCGGCCGGCCGGGCCATATCCCCCGCCTGCGGCGGCATAGTTTTGGCCGTCTGGGATAAAGTGCGGGTGATCCTCGCGGAAAGCGGCATGAGTGTCGGGACATGTCCGGAGTGATGAAGGAGTCCGGGCCTCCCACCGCGACCCAAAGCCTGTGTCCGGTCTGTCTCAGGCTCATTCCGGCCAGGCGGGAGCGCGAGGGTGACAGTATCTTCCTGGCGAAGGAATGCCCGGAGCACGGCGCGTATCAAACCGTCGTCTGGCGGGGCGAGCCGTCCTTCGAATCCTGGACGCGGCCCAAATACCCGGCGAAGATCGATGTTCCCTTCACTGGGGAGCTTTTGGGTTGTCCGTTCGACTGCGGCCTGTGCGGCGCGCACCGCCAGCATACCTGCACGGCGCTTCTGGAGGTCACGAGCCGCTGCAATTTAGGATGTTCCTTCTGTTTTGCCGGCTCCGGGGGGCGGAGCGCGGATCCTTCCCCCGCCACCGTGCGGCGGTGGTACCAGAGAGTGCTCGATTCCGGCGGCCCGTGCAACATTCAGCTTTCCGGCGGGGAACCCACCCTGCGGGACGACCTGCCCGCCCTGGTGGAACTGGGGCGGACCATGGGGTTTTCCTTTATCCAGCTCAATACCAACGGACTGAGGTTGGCCCGGGAGCCCCGGTTCACGGAGTCATTGGCCCGGGCCGGGCTGTCCTCGGTTTTTCTTCAGTTTGACGGCACGCGGGTTGAAATTCACCGCGCCCTGCGGGGTGGCGACTTCCTGGCCGAGAAACTGGCCGCGATCCGCCTGTGCGGCGAAATGGGCATCGGCGTGGTGCTGGTGCCCACCGTGGTACCCCGGGTCAACGATCACAACCTGGGGGAGATCGTGGACCTGGCCCTGGAACTCCTGCCCGTGGTGCGGGGGGTGCACTTCCAGCCGGTCAGCTACTTCGGCCGCTATCCCGCGGCGCCGTCGGACCGGATGCGCGTCACCCTGCCCGAAATCATGTCCGGGTTGGAACGGCAGTCCAAGGGCCGGATCCGCAAGGAACATTTCCAGCCGCCCGGCTGCGAAAACGCGCTGTGCTCCTTTCACGGCAACTTCGTCCTCGTGCCCGGGGGCCTTACGGCCGTAACGCGGCCGAGGGGCGGCATCTGCTGCCCGGAGGACGCCGCGGCCGGGGCGCGCAAGGCCCGCGATATCGTCGCCGGCCATTGGGCCGCTCCCGCGTACGGAGGACCGTCCGGCGGGGACGAGGCCACCCGGAGCCTGGACTCGTTCCTTTCCCGGGTGCGGACCCATAGGCTCGGCATCTCCGGGATGGCCTTCCAGGACGTCTGGAACATCGACCTGGAACGCCTGCGGGATTGCTGCATCCATACCGTGGCCCCCGACGGCCGGCTCATTCCCTTTTGTGCCTACAACCTGACCGGCGCTGCCGGCGAGGCGTTGTACCGGTGAAAACAGTTTGATACAGGAGGCATGGATCAATTGGCCGGGCGAACGCCCCTGGACTCCTGGATAGCGGCCAGGACCGGTTCGGCCCCGCTCACGCGCGGGGCCCTCGCAGCCTGGCAGGCGCAAAAGCTGCGGGAAACCGTGGCCCTGGCCCGGCAAGAGAGTCCTTTTTACCGCCGGCACCTGGGCCCGTTCCGGGCGGAGGATGTCACCCCGGCGGACCTTCCGCGCCTTCCCTTCACGACCGCCGCGGATATCGCCGATAACCCCCTGCGGTTCCTGTGCGTCTCCCAGGACCGGATCAACCGGGTGGTGACCCTGCGGACCTCCGGTACCACCGGGCCGTCCAAGCGTCTTTATTTCACCGCGGAAGACCAGGAGTTGACCAGGGATTTCTTTCACCACGGCATGTCCACCCTGGTCGGGCCGGGTGACCGGGTGCTGATCCTGATGCCGGGGAAACTGCCGGGCAGTGTGGGGGACCTGTTGCGGGAGTCCCTGGCGCGGCTGGGGGTGGAAGGCGTTGTCCACGGTTTCGTGAAAGACCCCGCCGAGGTTCTCGCCATCCTGCGGCGCGAACGGATCGATGCCCTGGTGGGAATCCCCGTCCAGGTGCTGGCGCTGGCCCGCTGGCCGGAGAGGGACCGGCCCCGGCTCAAAAGCATCCTGCTGACCACGGACCACGTGCCGCGGGTCGTCACCGCCGAGTTGGAGCGCCTCTTTCAGGCCCTGGTCTTCAACCACTACGGTATGACCGAAATGGGTTTGGGCGGCGGGGTGGAGTGCGGGGCCCGGGACGGTTACCACCTGCGCGAGGCCGACCTGCTGTTCGAAATCGTCGATCCCGTTACGGGAGGGGTTGTTCGGGAGAGTGAAGAGGGCGAAATAGTGTTCACCACCCTGACCAGGGCGGGCATGCCGCTGATCCGCTACCGGACGGGGGATCTCGGCCGGTTCGTTCCCGGACCCTGTCCCTGCGGTACGGCGCTCAAACGGATGGCTCCGGTGCGGGAGCGGGTGCGGGGAAGGATTCCCCTGGCCGGGGGAGGCTATATCAGTATGGCCATGCTGGACGAAGCGGTGTTCGCGGTCGGAGGGGTGATCGATTTCCAGGCCGTCCTCACCGCGGCGGGCGGCGCCGACCGCCTGAGCCTCCGGGTCCAGGTTTCCGGCCGGACCGATACAACGGGCGGGGCGGTTGACCGGTCCCTGCGGGACATTCCCGCCGTGGCCGCCAACGTGGCCAAAGGCAGCCTGACGTGCCCGCCGGCCGAGGTGGAGTGTCCCCGGGAACTGGCCCGGCCGGCCAAAAGAATGATTTGGGACCGGCGCTAAAGACCTGCCGGAGGTGGATAAAGCACATGCGCAGAATCTATTTCGATCACAGCGCCACCACCCCCGTTCATCCGGCGGTGGCGGAGGAAATGGGCCGTTTTCTTTCCGGTGATAATTTCGGCAACCCGTCTTCCGCCCATTATTACGGCTTCCTGGCCCGCAGAGCGCTGGCGGAGGCCCGGGAAAAGGTGGCCCGGGCCATCGGCGCCGCCCCCGCTGAAATCGTGTTTACCAGCGGCGGCACCGAGTCGGCCAACCTGGCCGTCCACGGCGCGGCCCGCGCCAACTCGCGGCGCGGCAACCATGTCCTGACTTCCGCCGTCGAGCACCACGCCGTCCTGGACAGTGTTCAGGCCTTGAAACGGGAAGGTTTCGCCGTCGCCATGCTCCCGGTGGACCGCTTCGGCCTGGTGGACGCGGCCGCGGCGGCCGCCGTCCTTACCGAAAAAACGATCCTGATTTCCATCATGCAGGCCAACAACGAAGTGGGCACGCTCATGCCGGTGGCCGAAATAGGCAAGCTGGCCAGGGAACGCGGCATTCTCTTTCACGTCGACGCCGTCCAGGCCCTGGGGAAGATCCCGGTGCAGGTCGATGACCTGGGCGTCGACTTGCTGTCGCTGTCCGCCCATAAGATATACGGGCCCAAGGGGGTGGGGGCCCTGTACATCAGGAAGGGAACGCCTTGGAAACAAAGTCTTTGCCACGGGGGGAGCCAGGAAAAATCGCGCCGGGCCGGTACGGAAAACGTGCCCGGGATCATCGGCTTCGCCCGGGCGGTCGAGTTGGCGATGGCCGGGCTGGTTGAAGAGAGCCGGAGGTTGTCCCTGCTGAGGGATAAACTGATCGGCGCGGTCCTGAACGCGGACCTGGGCGCGACCCTGACCGGGCACCCGCGGGAGCGCTTGCCCAATCACGCCAGTTTTTGCTTTAAGGGTATCGAAAGCCGGTTGTTGCTGCGCGAACTGGACCGCCGCGGCATCGCGGCCTCCAGTGGTTCCGCCTGCACGGCAGGTTCGCAGGAACCTTCCCACGTGCTGGTGGCGATGGGCATACCGCCCATCGAGGCATACGGCGCCCTGCGCCTGACCATGGGGAGGTCGAACACGGAAGAGGACATAGACTTTTTCTTAAGCGTTCTGCGTCCGGTGGTCGAAAGGCTCAGGTCTCTTCCTTTCCAGGACGTGTAAGAGAACAGAATGCGCCAAAGGGAGGTTTCCATGTGGAAAGCAATCTGATGAATACGCTGGTTTCCCTCCTGAGCGAGGGGGAAGATGTGGCGGTGGTGACGATCGTCCGTTCGCTCGGTTCGACCCCGCGCAGTCCGGGGGCGAAAATGCTGGTTTTGGCCGACGGCCGCACCTTCGGGTCGATCGGCGGCGGCTGCGGGGAGGCCGACGCGGTGCGGGGGGCCCTCGAACTGCTGGACCAAAAAAAACACGGCCGGCTCCGGCTGGAGATGACCAGCGACCTGGCCGCGGGCGACGGTATGATCTGCGGCGGCGTTATGGAGATTTTCGTCGACTGGATCCAGCACACGGATGAAGGCAACCAGGAGATCCTGGCGGCCTGCCGCGATTCTTTGGCCGGCAGTGGGAACATCGTGTTGGCCACGGTCACCGGTCCGGATGACGGTGCGCTCCTGGGGCAAAAGATG